>DASXTW010000142.1:0-7533 GCA_036505215.1 Actinomycetota bacterium
TCTCGCTTGGAGAACCGCCCCAGGACATAGTCGACGTTCTCCCAGCGGCCGATCGGGCGGCCGATGCCGATCCTCACCCGGTAGAAGTCGGCCGACCGGAACGCCTCGACCATCGAATCCAGGCCGTGGTGCCCGGCCGTGCTCCCTCCGTGCTTCACACGGAGAGCCCCGAAGGCCAGGTCGATCTCGTCGTGGCAGGCGACCACCCTGTCCACGGGCACTCCTCGCTTCCGAGCGAACGAGGCGATCGGAGGGCCGCTCACGTTCATGAAGGTGCCGGGCGCGGTGAGGAGGAGTGGGACGTCCCCGTGTCGCGCCTCGGCCACCAACAAGGGGAGCATCCTGGCCTTCTTGAACCGTGCGTTCAGTCTCTCGGCCAGGCGCTCGGACACCATTGCCCCGACGTTGTGACGCGTCCGAGCGTATTCTTTCCCCGGGTTGCCGAGCCCGGCGACGAGCCAGGGGTCGGCCAAGGCCTAGCTCTCGGGAGACTCGCCGCCCTCTTGCGCGGCCTCCCCGCCTTCGGCTCCCTCGGCGCCAGCCGCAGCCTCCGCGGCCGCAGCCTCCTCCTCGACCTCGGCCGCGACCTCCTCCTCCACGCGAAGGACTTGTGGAGGCACCACGGAGACGATGACCTCATCGAGGGACGTGAGCAGGGTCAGGTTGTCGGGAATGTGCAGATCGGCCACCTTCAACGACTCGTTGATCCCGAGACCGGCGATGTCGGCGTCGATCGAGGTGGGGACGTCTTGAGGGAAGCACTCCAGGTGGAGGTTCCACAGGTGGTGTTCGACAACGCCACCCTCCTTCACACCGTGGGACTCGCCGACGAGATGGATCGGCACCTCCACGCCGATCTTCTCGTCACGCTTGATCCGGAGGAAGTCGACGTGGATGAACAGGCCCCGGATGTGGTCCCGCTGCACCTCGCGGGGCATGGCCAGGAAGCTGTCCGAATTCACCCGCATGTCCACCAGCACATTCATCCCCGCGTCCGTGTGCAGGAGATGAAAGAGCTCCTTGGCATCGATGCTCACGTGGAGCGGCTGGACGCCCTGGCCGTAGACGACGGCCGGGACCCGGCCCCCCGCTCGGATCTTGCGAGCGGCCCCTTTGCCAGTGTGAGGGCGGGCGTCTGCCTTCAATTTGCGTTCCATGGGTTCCTCCCGGATCAGGCCTCGCGGCGGGGCTCGAGCCGAGCCGATCCTCCGCCGACCGCCAGAGATTGTACCGAGGCTGCCCGGCTCAGGCCCGTTCCGTAGGGATCGTCACCCGTTTGGCCCGTCTGATGCGTACCAAATATCCCCCGAGAGGTTGATGCGAACCAGGGCGACCCCGGTGCACTGTCGGTGGGCTTCGGGGGGCACGAGCCGGGAGAGATCCCGCGAGGAGGTAGCCATGGCCCCAGAAGAGCCCCTGGAAATCGCTGAAGACCCGAACGCCATCTCCAGGCGACGCTTGATCAAGCGGCTCGGAGCAGGGGCCGCAGTAGCCTGGACAGCCCCGGTCTTGCTCAGCGTCAAGGTCCCTGCCTTCGCTCAGTCGCCTTCCTGCCACCTCGTGACGAAGATGGACGGGTCGCAGGAGACGCCGCCGAACGGCTCCCCGGGAACAGGCACGGCCGACTTCGTCCGGACAGCTCCGAACGAATTGACCTACACGTATACCTGGCAAGATCTGGTGGGCACCGCAACCGCTGCTCACATCCACAAGGCGCCGCCGGGAGTGGCGGGACCCATCGTGGTGCCGCTGAGCCCTCCATCGGGCCACAGCGGATCAGTGAGTGACAAGGCGATGGCGGACCCTGCGCTCCTGGACGACATCTGCGCGCATCCGGGTGACTACTACGTCAACGTCCACAGCGACGTGTACCCGGGAGGCGAAATCCGAGGCCAGCTCCAGGGAGCATAGGCAGCGTCAGCCCGCGCGGCCGAGCCCTCTCTCAGGGCTGGTTCTCGCCGTGGAAGATCTCCGAGACCGACTCGTCCTCGAACACGGCCTGCAGCGCGGAGGCGACGATGGGAGCGATCGACAGGACGGTCAGCCGGTCGCCCATCACCTGCTGCTTCTCCTCGGGCACGGGCAGCGTGTTGGTGACCACGACCTGCTTGATGGGCGCTTCGACGAGAGTCTGAACGGCCTTGCCCGACAGCACCGGGTGCGTCGCGGCAGCGTAGATCTCCGCCGCGCCTTCGTCTGCCAGAGCCCTGGCACCGGCCGCCACCGTGCCCCCTGTATCGATCATGTCGTCGATCAGGATGCAGGCCTGCCCCCGGACGTCGCCCTCGACGACCATCCCTTCGATCTTGTGGGCCTCGTGGCGTGACCGGCGCTTGTAGATATAGGCCATCTGCGCGTCGAGGAGCTCACGAAGCCGCTCGGCCACCTTGATCCGCCCGGCGTCCGGCGACACCACGACCAGGTCGTCACCCGACAGCTTCAGGTCCTTCTCCAGGTAGTCGGCCAGAAGGGGAAGGGCGGTGAGGTGATCGACAGGGAAGTCGAAGAACCCCTGGATCTGTCCAGAGTGCAGGTCCACAGAAACGACCCGGTCTGCCCCCGCCACCGTGAGGAGGTCCGCCACCAGCCGGCCCGAGATCGGTTCCCGGGCAAGAGCTTTCTTGTCCTGGCGCGAGTATCCGTAGTAAGGGATCACCGCGGTGATGCGTTTCGCCGAGGCCCGCTTCAGCGCGTCCAGCATGATGAGCTGCTCCATGATGGCCTCGTTGATGGGGTAGGCGTGGGTCTGGATGAGGAAGACGTCGGTCCCCCGTACGCTCTCGTTCGCGCGGAAGTAAATCTCTCCCGAGGCGAACCGCGACAACCTCGCCTCGCACAGGTTGATCCCGAGGTGCCTGGCGATCTCTTCGGCGAGCTCGGGATGAGCGGTACCCGCGAAGACCATCATCCGCTTCCGCGTGATGATCTCTCGGGCGGGCGACTCAGCCACGACGGCCTCCCTCCTTCGACTCTGTTCGCTTCCCGGCGGCCTTCCCCTTCCGCCGGGTCCGTGCGGCACGCTTTCGCTCGTCGTACCCGAGGACGGTTCGCTGCTCCGACCTCTCGATGGCGAGCGCTCCGGCCGGCACGTCCCTGGTGATCACGGAGCCTGCGCCGGTCCAGGCTCGCTTCCCCACCCTCACCGGCGCGATGAACATCGTATCCGAGCCGACGTGGACCTCGTCGCCGATGACGGTGGCGTGCTTGTCGAACCCGTCATAGTTTGCCGTGATGGTTCCAGCGCCGATGTTCACGTCCCGCCCCAACGTCGCGTCGCCGACATAGGAAAGATGCGGCACCTTGCTGCCCTTGCCGACCCGGCTGGCCTTGATCTCCACGAAGGTCCCGGCCTTCGCTCCCTCGTCGAGCACCGTGCCCGGCCGGATGCTGGCGAAGGGTCCCACATGGGCCCGCGCCCCGACCCGAGCCTGCCGGACTTCGGCGAACGTGACCTCGGCCTCGTCGCCCACGGTTGAGTCGACGATCCGGACGTAGGGTCCGATGCGACAACCCGCACCGACCCGGGTGCGGCCATGGAGAAACGTCGAAGGCTGGATCACCGTGTCCGAGCCGATCCGGACGTCCGAATCGACGTACGCAGTGTCAGGATCGATGAAGGTCACGCCGTTGGCCAGGTGCCGCTCGAGGATTCGTCGCCGCATGACACGGCTCGCGGCAGCGAGTCCGCCCCGCGAGTTGAGACCCATCGCTCCCCCCCAGTCGATTGGAACGGCCGTCACCCGCTCACCCTTCTCCAGCAGGATGGAGATGACGTCGGGGAGGTAGTACTCTCGCTGCCGGTTCTCCCTGCCTACCGTGGGGAGGGCGCGGTACAGGTCCTCTCGGCGCAACAGATACACCAAGGTTGAGACTTCCTTGATCTTTCGAAGCTGGGCAGACGCGTCCGCCGTCTCTTCCGGGGTGAATCGGATGAGTCGATTTCCTTCGCGCACGACACGGGCGTAGCCACGGGGGTCGTCGACTTCGGTGACAAGGATCGAGGCCGCCGCACCGGTCCTGCCATGGGCTCGCCGCAGCGCGCGGACGTCGTCGCCATCGATAAGAGGATCGTCGCCCGGCAAGACCAGGACGTCATCGGCGCCCCCCACGGCCTCCTCGGCGGCGAGCACCGCGTGCCCCGTGCCGAGCGGTTGCCCCTGATCCACGAACATCGGTTCAGGGATGATCCGCCAGCTACGCACGGCCTCCTCGACGAGTTCCTTGCCGTGGCCGACCACCACGGCAATGGAAATCGGCCGGGCCGCCATCGCTGCCTTCAGGACGTACCAGAGCGAGGGGCGCCCGCACACCTCGTATAGCACCTTGGGCGTGCCGGAACGCATCCGCTTGCCTTTGCCGGCGGCGAGCACCACCGCAGCGGTGCTTCGGGGAGGTTGTCGAGTCGCCAAAACGGCCCGTGTCCTTCCGATCGGCTGCAGGCTCGGGTCGAGCCCCTTTCTACCGGCGGCAGCGGGGGAATCGCAAGGACCGCCGACGCCATCGATTATCCCATCCGCGGTCGCCGGCCCCGGCGTTTCTCGCGGCTCGCCCGGCGGCTGCCCCGTGGTAGGTGCCATCGAGGCTGGCCGGGCGGTATCGTGGCGACGGCTGCAAGCTCACTGGCCCTTCGTCCAATTGGCAGGACGCCGGGTTTTGGTCCCGGAAATCCGCGTTCGAGTCGCGGGGGGCCAGCCTCTCAACTTCCGCGATCGCCACTCGCTGTGCGGACCAATCGGGTGTCCAGCCCCTCCGGCGGCTCGAAGCCTCCATCGGCCGGGATGAGGGCGGCCAACGTCGGCCCGCTCCCGCACATCACCACTCCTGCCCCCGCCTTCAGGAGCCGTTCCTTGGCCTCGCCGATGGCCGGGTGCCGCCGTATGACGGCGGCTTCGAGGTCGTTGTAGAGCAGGCTCGCCAGGGCGGCAGAGTCGCCATACCGGGTGGCGGCCAGGAGGGGTCCGGGATCCGGCCCGGTGTGTTCGCCCTCCTCGTCCCACCATCGGAAAGCGTCCGCCGTGGACACACCGAACCGGAACGTGGTCAGTGCAAGCGTCATGCTCGGCAACGAGACGGGCTCGACGCGTTCGCCTCTTCCTCGGGCCACCACGGCCCCACCGACGAGGAGGGCGGGGACGTCAGATCCCACCGTCTCTCCAACTTCCCTGAGGGCGTCGTCGTCCAGGTGACACCCCCACAGGTCGTTCAGGGCTCGGAGGGTCGCGGCGGCGTCGGCGCTTCCACCGCCGAGCCCGGCCGCTGCCGGCACCCGTTTCTCCAGCGTGATGTCCGCGAATCCGCGCGCGCCCGCGCCGTCGGCCAGGGACCGGGCGGCCTTCAGAACCAAGTTCGACTCGTCCAGGGGGACACCGTGGACAAGCCCCGGATCGCCCGTCACTTCGAGGGAGAGCGCGAGGGTACGGAACTCGGCGGGATCGGAGTGGGCGTGGATCTCCAGCTGGTCGGCGAGATCGATCGGGACGATCAGGGTCTCCAGCTCGTGGTAACCGTCGGGTCGCCGGCCGAGTACTCGGAGGAACAGATTCACTTTGGCCCGAGCTTGCACCCTGACGGTGTCGGGAACCCGGCCGATCATGTTGCCGCATCTTGGCCAGACCGACCGCCGAGGCGCTGCTCCAGCCAGCGGGCGGCGAGGCACGCGAACTCGGGGAGGCCCAGTCGCTCCGGCCTGGTCAGCGGGGCGATCCCACAGGCGGCCAGGACGCTCCGGGTCTCCTCTTGCCCGAGGCCGAGGCGGGCCATGGCGCTGCGGATGGTCTTGCGCCGTTGTTCGAACGCGCCGTCGATGACGGTCCACAGCGCCTCCGCATCCACGTCGACCGGAGGCGGCCGGCGAATCAGCGAGACAAGGACGGAGTCGACGTTCGGCTGTGGCCAGAACACAGCTCGCGAGACCCTACGGAGGATCCGGGCCTCGGCTCGATAGGCCACCCTGAGGCTCAGCGCACCGAACTGTCGCTCTCCCGGGCGAGCCGCCAGCCGCTCGCCCACCTCACGCTGGACCATGATCAAGAAGCGCTCGACTCTGGGCTCTTGCACCAGAACGCTCATGACCACCGGTACGGCCACGTTGTAAGGAAGGTTGGCGGCCATCGTCCACGGACCCGGATCATCCAAGAGCGAACCCCAGTCCGCGGTCAGCGCATCGGCCACCTCGACGCGCACGCGATCGAAGCCGCCGACTGCCTCCTCCAACGCGGGTGCCAGCCTCCGGTCGATCTCGATCGCCAGAACGAACGCACCGCGCTCGGCCAGCGCCCGCGTCAGCGAGCCGAGGCCCGCGCCCACCTCCAACACGTGAGCCCCTGGCTCGACTTCGGCGAGCTCGGCGATGCGCCGCGCCAGGGCCGGCTCGATGAGGAAGTGCTGCCCCAGGGACTTCTTTGGCCGGATCCCGTGGCGGGCAGCAAGCGCCCGCAGCGCACTGGGAGTCAGGGCCGCGGGAGGCAGTGGAGAGTCGGAGCCCTGGTGCTCGGAGCTACCAGGTGAGCTGGACGTTGGCCACGCCCTGGCCGAGCGGCGCGATCTGGGCGAAGGCCGAGTCGCAGAGGTCGATGATCCTTCCGGGGACGCCGTAGGGGCCACGGTCGTTGATTACCACAGTGACCGTCTTGCCGTTGTCCAGGTTGGTCACCTTGACCCGGGTGCCGAAGGGAAGCTTCAGGTGTGCGGCGTAGTTCCCTTCCTCCCGGCAGAAGTCGTACCAGGAAGCCTGGCCGATCTGGTACCCGTGCGGTCCAGGCGGAGCCATCCCTTGCATGACCACCTCGTCGACCGCCTCGGTGGTGATCTGCTCGGACAGCAGGTCTCTCGTGACCTCCGTTCCATTGACGTACGTCACTCGGTAGGTACGAACGGCGCTCCCGAGGCGCCCGGGGGTGACCACTTTCGACTGGCCCGGCCCCAAATCCTTCGAGTACTTGATGAGGGTTTCGTACGGCGTGGATTCCTTCCTGGTCTGGACGATCTGCCGGATCCGGACGACCTTCAACCGCATGCCCGGCCCCAGTGTGGTCGTCTCCGACGGGATGATCAGATCGGTCTTCTCCACCCTGACGCGGAGAGCGGCCAGCAGGTCTTCCACCGTCAACGCGTTCGTCAGGATCGGTCGGGGCTGCCGCGGCCCGATCTGTACGGCCAGAGCTAGGACCGGGATGCCGTCGGGGAACAACTGACTCCAGACGGCCAGCGCCTCGGCCGCCTCCTTCCAGGTCTTGACCGGATCGCCTTTGACCACCCACACATCGCGATGATGGCCGGCACCCGCTCGCGCAGCGAGTGCTTGCGAGACCGTGAGGTTCAGGGTCGGATTGAAGCCGCGGCCCTCCAGGGCGAGTGATATCGAGGTCCCGAGAAGGCTCGCACCGACGACGAATGTGAGACCCAGGAGGCCCAGCCGCCGCGCCCTCACCGTCATGTCGACCCACCTACTAACAAGAGGCGCAGCGGGGAGGGAGCCGCCGCCAGGGCGGCGCTGCGCACGACAGGTCGGGAAACTAGCAAAGCCTCAACCTA
>DASXTW010000143.1:0-4234 GCA_036505215.1 Actinomycetota bacterium
CGGACCTTCATCCGGGCGCTCACCTCGAATTTCGTCATGGCAACTCCTCTCTCACGACGTTGTGCTCTCCTGTGGATGGGTCGGCGAGACCAACTCGCCGCACTCACGCCATCGTGGAACGTTCTCGAATGGTCACCTCCCCTCAGTTTGTCCCCTCACGCCCGCTCCAGATTCGGAACGCTCGGGGCAGCGCCGAGATGATCAGGCCCCTGCATTCGCTCCAGGGGTCCGACCACGACTAGGTCTTTCTTTTGCTCGCCAGGCCCTTGGCGCGGACCACATCCAGGTCCCTAGGATCAAGCGGGAGGACCTCGATCCACCTCCGCTCCCTATGGACCTTCCGAGGCTCCATCCAAGTTCGTTTCATGGCATCCTCCTCGCCCGCACTGCGATTCTCGATCTGCGCCTCGCCCATTGCGTCGGGACAACTACGTATGGGCACGCGTATTTCCTGGTTCCGGTTCTGCGCGCCTAGATACGTAGCCCTCTACGGGTTCCTCCCGATGGCTTCCCAACCGACCGAGGCAACAATGGGCCGAACCTTCGACCCAACTGCCGAGCCCTCAGGGCGCCCTACCTGGCCGACGAGAAGGGAGACACCGTGGCCATCTTCATCGTGGACCGCAGGCTGCCGGGCCTGACCCTGGAGCACGTGGCCGCCGCCCGTCGAGCCCTTGCCGAGAGCTCCCGGAGGCTCTCGGCCGGTGGCCAGAGCGTCCGCTATGTCCGAAGCACGTTCGCTCCAGCACACGGTCGGTGGTTGTGCGTGTTCGAGGCAGCCAGCAGGGACCTTGTGAGACGAGTGAATGAGGTGGCTCAGGTCCCCTTTGACAGCATCGAGGAAGCCCTCGATTTCGAGGAGGATGGCGAGAGAAGCGAGGACGACGAGCCGCCACGTCCGCGAGACTCCGATCAGGGTCCGCCTTCGCCCCCAAGCGCCATGGCCGGCCCGCCCCCGCAGCGGAACCTGATCCTCATCCTCGCGCGGGAGTTCGCGTCGCGCCTTGCCACCGCAGTGTTCCTGGTGGATGCCGAGGGGCGGCTCATCTACTTCAACGAGCCGGCTGAGCGTCTCCTCGGGCAGCCCTTCATCGAGGGCTATGGCATGACACCCGAGGACCACGCCCAGCTTCTCCAACCGAGGGATGACAAAGGCAACCTGGTCCCGATCATGGAAACCCCGCTCGGCATCGCCATCACGGGGCGGGAACCTGGGCACGCTCGGCTAACCATCCATGCCGCCGACGGCGTCACACGGCCGATCGAGGCCACGGCGTTCCCGCTCCTCGCCCACAAGAACGAGCCCGTGGGAGCGATCGCGGTCTTCTGGGAGCCTACGGAGAGCGGGTAGATGCGAGGCCGGATCTGGGGGTGTCGCGGCTCGATCGCCGCGCCGGCGGTCGAGACCACCCGCTACGGGGGGAACACCTCGTGCGTCGAGGTGCGCCTGGATGATGGAACGGCCCTCATCCTCGATGCGGGGACCGGCGCGCGAGGTCTCGGCCTTGCCCTAGGGGCAGACCCGCCGAATCGGATCGATCTGCTCCTGACGCACTTGCACGTGGACCACCTCGAGGGCCTCGGGACATTCCAGCCGATCTGGCGCCCACAGACAGACCTGCACATCTGGGGGCCGGCCTCGCCGGTGGCCTCTCTCGAGGAGCGGATCGAGACGTACTTCTCGCCGCCGCTGTTCCCGATCCACCTGTCCGAGGTGCCGGCGCGGTGTACGTTCCACGACGCGCCGGACGGGCAATGGAGGATCGGCGGGGCGACGCTGTGGTCGGCCTCCATCCAGCATGCCGGTCCGACGGTGGGCTACCGGGTCGAGGCCGACGGGAGGGTGCTGACGTACCTCACAGACCACGAGCCCGCCCTCGGCACGGACATCCAGACGACGCCACCTGAGTGGATCTCTGGGTTCGCGCTCGCATTCGGTGCGGACGTGCTGATCCACGACTGCCAGTACACCCGGCAGGAATACGAGAGTCGTTTGGGGTTCGGCCATTCCTGCACGGAGCACGTGGCGCTGTTCGCCGAGAAAACGAAGGCCGACCGCGTGGTTCTGTTCCACCACGATCCGATGCACTCTGATGCGGAGCTCGACGCGATCCGCGACGCCGTCCTCACGCGCTGGCGCGTGGGCAGGAGGCGGTGCGTGGTCGCAGCCGAGGGCGCCGACTTCTTCGTCTAAAGCGGTAGTCCGGAAATTGGCGGATCTTCCGCGGACCCTCTAGTGCCGACCCCTCGGGGCCCTCTCAACCTTCCACTTTCACTCTACGGGCGTACCTCGTTCGCGAACCGAGCGATGCAGCTCGAGACCTCGGTCCGATCACCGGCCTGGGCGATGCACGTGTCGAACCTGGTGAACACGCCGGTGTTGCGGGCTACCCATGTACCGACGTGCACGCTCAGGTCGATGGCGATGATCAGGGCGATGACGCTGCAAGCGACGCCGGCGATGGCCTGGCCGGGGTTGGTGGCCCCCTTCGTCCTCCCCCGGGTGAGCGCGATCATGCCCAGGATCACACCGACCAGTCCGCCCGCGAGGGCCAGTGGGAACAGAAGGAAGGAGACCGCGGCCACCAGGCTGGCCACCCCGATGACGAGCGCGGCCACGCCGAGGCCATTCCAGGGGCGCACGGTAACGGTTGGGGCGGCCGGTGGCGAGGCGTACGACTGCTCCATGATGCTCATGGGTCCTCCTCTCTGAGACGCCCCTCTTTGCTCTCGAATCTCAGGGGCATCGCTGCTCGATGAGGGTCTTCTCTCCGTCAGGCCCGGTCGAGGTACCCACCGCGAATTGCCGGTCCGCGGTAACCGCCAGGCCCTCCAGCCGGTTGTCGAACGCTCCAGGGACGTTCTCGGTGGCGATCGTCCGCCAGCTCCCCCCGTCCCACCGCATCGCCAGCGTGAGGGCATCGAATGTCCTGGAGTCCACGAACGTACCCACGGCAACCACGTCGGTCGGCCCCAGAGCGTCGGTGGCATAGAGGCCGGACACGATCCCCGGAGCAGGGCTCGAGACCATCGACCACGACGCCCCGTCCCAATGCGCGGTGAGGGTGGTTCCCTCTCCCTCCCCCACCGCCCAGGCGTCGGATTCAGAGAGGGTGACGGCGCCCCGGAGGTCGTTGTCGTGGATGTCGAACCTGGGGTCGATCCTGTTCGGGCTCTCCACGATCGCCCAGCCCGACCCGTCCCAGTGCTCGATCAGGGTGGTGCGTCCGGTGTCATCCCCCTCCCACGAACCCACCGCCCACACGTCCGCCGGGCCGGAGGCGGCCAGGCCGCCCACCGCGTTGGCCAGCTTGAACGGGACGTTGGGGCTGGGGATGACGCTCCAGCGGTGACCGTCCCAGTGCTCGATGAGGGTCTCCCGGCCGAAGTCGACGCTCTGAAGCGGATTGAGCGCGTAGCTCCCGGCCGCCCACACATCGTTCGGACCGAGGGCCAGGACCCCACCCAGGATTCCGTTGGGAGGGGTCCCCTTGCCGAGAACTGGCACAACCTTCCAGGACGAGCCGTCCCAGTGAAGGATCAGCGGAACGGGAACGTAGACCCCGTGCATCAGCTCGGACCGGGTCCCCACGGCCCACGCGTCGTGGGCAGATGCGGCAGCCACGCCCATCAAGTTGTTGCCGAGGTCTCCCTCGTTCGGGCTGGGCATGATCGACCAGGATGTCCCGTCCCAGTGTTCGATCAGGGTTGAGAAGTCACCCCGCGCCTGGTCGAACGCCCCACCCACCGCCCAGGCCTCTTCGGGCGACACAGCGCTCACGTCATGGAGGGTGTTGTGCTCCGGGTCCGGGTTGGGGCTCGGCACGATGGCCCAGGTCCGCCCGCAGGCCTGGGACGCTGCAACTGCGAGCCCGTTCTGCCCGGCCACCACGGCGGCCATCAGGACAACTCCTGCCACGATTCCTCGGACCCTCATCGGCCTCTACCTTTCTCTCGCCGGACGCTTCCGTGAGGCGCATTCTCAGCGGGGAAGAGCAAGGAGTCGTCGGGGCAAGTACTTACGGGACTACGTAAGTTCCCCTGCCGCCTCCACGCTGGGGCGAGGGTTGGAGGAGCGCCGGTTTGGGTCGGCGGCGTGCCAGTCGAGCCGAGATGCTGGGCCGCTCTATGGCCGGGCCGATTTCGGTTCAGACTCGACTGGGTGCTGCCGTTGTTCCGCAGCCCAAGCTGCGATCTGTGCCCGCGAGGTGAACCCGAGCTTGGTGAGGATGTG
>DASXTW010000144.1:0-4359 GCA_036505215.1 Actinomycetota bacterium
CCTCCCGACTTCGTTCCAGCGTCGCTGACCAGATCGGCCGTGTGACGTAGCCAGACTACGCTGCGCGCCAGATGAGCGTCGCAGAGCGCCTCCCTAGAGTGTGAAGCCCCGGTCCGGGACATGTTTCGGGACCGGGAACCCTGGAAGGAGGAAGCTCGTGAACCTGGGTCCCACGGAGCTCATCATCATCTTGGCCATCGTGCTCCTACTCTTCGGAGGGAAAAAGCTGCCCAGCCTCGCCAAATCCCTGGGTAAGTCCAGCAAGGAGTTCAAGAAGGGGCTGGCTGAAGGGGCAGCGGAAGACGAGGAAGACAGCCAAGTTAAGTCCTAGAGCGCAATCACGCGCGCTCGATTATCCTGGGGGAAGCATGTTCAACGTCGGTCCCACGGAACTCATGGTCATCCTGGTCCTGGCCCTCATCGTCTTCGGGCCCAAGAAGCTCCCGGAGATGGGGAAGTCCATCGGCAAGGGACTCAGGGAGTTCCGCAAGGCCCAGATGGACATCCGTAAGGAGATCTCAGAGGGGCTCCGGGACACACCGAGCTCAGAGGCAGGCTCAGCCAGCACGGGGGCCGCGGGGACGGGCACTCCGGCGTCAGATGGCCGCGGTGCCTCCGTTGGGGACGGCCAGGGGACGTCCGAATCCTCGTCGGCCTGATCACGTACCTCCTGCCGCTTCCTTTCATCTGCCCGGCCTCACGCTGGACGCGTAGCGATCTGATCCAAACGACAGCAGGAGCGGGCTTCGCAAGGAGGTGAGCAGTGGCGGAGCAGACTCGGCCCCCGAGCCTCTGAGAGGAGAAACTCGAGCGCCTAGGTTGGGTCGCATTCGATCACTACACGGTGGGGGACCATTTCTCCATCAGATCCACGGATCCCTCCTTCATCGAGCTCTTGCGTGGCTTCATCGGTTCGTTCCGCACCGGGAGCGGCGAGTCGGATTGGTATCTCTTCTCAGCAGATGCCCGCCCGGACCGTAGGCTTGGCCAGAAGACCATCCGCGGTAAGCATTCGCTCTATACGTCCGGGCTCCTCATCTACTCGGGACTCTCCATGGACGAGATGGCGGGGCGCTTGATCCGGGTCCTCCGAGATCGCCTCACGGGAAATGCCCATGAGTTCGTGCAGCTTTCCGGGGCGGGCGTCGTCCTCGACGGCGGCGCGCTGCTGTTGCCTTCGGCCCCCAGCCAGCACCTTCCGCTTCTCGCCGCGATGCTGGTCCGCGCGGGGGGAGCCTACGTGGGCGACGAGATCTTGCAGATAGATCCGATACTCCGACAGGTCCATCCCTTGCCGCTTCCCCTGCTGATCGACACCGAAGACATCTCCCTCCTGGCAGACCTGGGGCGGGAGCCGGTTCCCGAGCTCCGAAGTATGGAACAGCCGAAGGAGCCGCTGACCAATCGCCGTCCGGTGAACGTGCACGAGCTCGGCGGCCACCTGGCCGATCCCGCCCCGGTCCGGTGGATCGTGTTTCCTTCGTTCGCGCCCGGCGCACCGACGGAATTCCTCCCCATGAGCAGAGCCGAAGCCACATTCCATCTGGCAAGCACGGCTCTGTTGAACCGGGACATCTGGCGCGACCGCGCTCTCCACCTGGCCCGGGACCTCACCACTACCGCCACAGTGGCGCGGCTGGTGGTGGGTTCGGCAGAGAAGGCAGTGGACCTTCTGACCGTGTCGTTACCAGTCGCTGTGGGGCCGCCCGCGTGAAGCAGGAAACGGACCAGCCAGTCCAACCGGCCGAATCTCCCAACAGCATGGGGGGCATGCCCTTTCCCGGTCCCGACTGGGTGGCCCGGGACCGGTATCGGCTGCTGTCCGTGTCGTTCAACGTCTATGTGACCGACCCGGTGATGGCCGAATCGATCCGGTGGCTCCTCGGTGGCTTCCGCCTTCCATTGGGGGAGGCCACGTATTCGGTGGAGATCTACCCCCTGCACGGAGATCAAGGGAACGAGTGGCCCCTGTACCGCTGTGTGATCGGCGGTGTCGTGCAAACGGAGAGCTGGTATGGGCACGACCTCGTGGGGGCTGCTCTTCAGGGCATCTACGAACTGGTCCCCAAGGCCACCCGAGACTTCCTCCTACTGCACGCCGGTGCCGTCGTCCGCGGTGGTGCGGCCCTCCTGCTTCCCGGTCCTCCGAACTCCGGGAAGTCCTCGATCACACTCGAGCTCCTCCGCACAGGTGACTTCGCCTACCTGTCCGACGAGCACGGGGCCATCGACCCAGTGACCACGCGGGCTTACCCGTTTCAGCGACCAATCCGGTTCGACCAGGACGCCCTGGGGCTCTTCCCAGGTCTGGAGGGACAGCTCGCCGACCGGCGGGAAATGCCCGTCCGGCTCATGTGGCGATTCGTCCGTGCGGAGGACGTGGGAGCGGAAGTGGCTCGGCCGGCGGAGGTACGGTGGATCGTGCTGCCTACACGCGATTGGGACGGGCCACCCCGGCTGACGCCCGTTTCATCCGCACAGGCGGTGGCGGAGATGGCCAGGAACTGCTTCAACATGCACGTGTACGGGGTTCGGGGGGTCTACCTCCTGGCTCGTGTCGCTGGCGACGCCAAGGCGTTCCGGCTGGCCGGGGGAACACCCAGGGAGAGAGCTGCTCTCCTGGCTGAACGACTTCGCTGAAGAGACGACGCCCGGACCGAACTCGGCGTCAACCGGGCAGGCGCTCGGAGCGACCGTTTCGCCTAGCCGTGGACTTCCTTCTCGTTCTTCACAGGAGAGAGCACTGGCACTGATCCGTGGGCCCATCCTTGGTGGCGCAGAAGGCATTGCGACCCCCGCAGCACGAAGAGTTGTACGAGCGGCCGGGACAGCCGGCCAGGGAGCCGAAATAGCAGGCGCCGTGGATATTGCCACCGACGGAGCAGAAATGGGCGCTGGACAGAGCGTTGGAATTGCAGCACGGGAGGTTCTCGTTCGGATTCCCGCACAGCTGCGTGCAGATCACCTGGCAGCCCGTGTTCTGAGGATCTTCCACAGGATCAGCTGGCGGACACTTCGATGGCGCCGAGTTGCATGCCCCGACGCAGATGGACCACTGGTCTCCGCCGGTGCCGGCCGCAGCAAACGCCGAAGATGCACCGACGGTCTGGATCACCGGCGCCGCCCATGCCACCGTGGCGCCGGTAACGGCAGCCTTTCTCAGAAACGCTCGCCTGTCGAAGCCAGGATCAGCCATGGTGCTTCGTCCTCAGAAGCTCGGGGCATGCTCCAACTTGCCTTGGGGGAAGTCTGCGAGCGGGGCCGCCTTTCGACATGCTGGTTTTGCCGCAGATTGACTACGTCGGGGGTCCTCCATTCGTCGTAGGCCGGAGGCTGTGCCTGGTCAAATGGGGCTGGGCACGGCCCCGATGCTGTCTCGTGGGATGGCCCCATAGCATCAGGCATGCCAACGGTCAGTACCGCACTCCCATCAAGGAGCCGGAGCGTCTCCCGCCCGCCACGCCCGGTCCTTGGCAGCCATCCGCCCCGCCAGCACACCAGCAGCCCCCGCCGCCAGGAAGAACTCGGGGTCGTCGGCGACCTTTCGGCCCATGGACTGGGGTTCGATGCCGCACTCGGCCAGCAGGTCGATGGCGGGGCGGCCGGTCGTTTCCACCAGCTGGTGGCGTTCCTCCAGCCGCGCGTCACGAAGCGAATCCCAGATCATCCGGCGCCGGTCCTCCTCCTCCAGGGCCGGCACGGCGACATGGACCGGGACCAGCGCCACCATGGAGAGTGCGGTGATCGAGTGGTGGGACACCCCTCGGTGCCTGTCTCGAAGATCGGCGAAGCTGATTCGGAGCGCGGCCACCGGCCGCCCGGCAAGGATCCCCACGGCGTTCAGGGCCATGGCCGACTCCACGTCGGAGGCGCCCCATGCGGTCCCAGTGCCCACGTTTCCTGGCCCGTCGCCTACCACCAGCACCTCGGCTTCTGCCACGTGGCGCCCGGCAAGGAGTCCCGAGAACACGCTCACAGCCTCGAGGTCTCCGCCGAACGCCTGGCCGGTGGTGATCACGGTCGATACCAAGCCGGCCTCGCGAAGTTCGGCTGTCGAGCGGGAGAGACCGGCGGGCAGGGCAGCCCCGTCGGTCATCACGTACGCCACCCGGGATGCTCCGCCGGCTCGCGCACCGGCCACTGCGGGTCCCACCATGGAGTGAAGGGGCACCCATACAACGGGGAGTCCATCCAACTCGGAGGCGGCCTCCATCACGGCCCGGTGCGGGCTGCCCTCTTCCTCCGCCGTCTGCACCGATACCTGATGCGGCGTGTAGCGGAGCTTCATGGTTCGCCCGGGCCCGGACGCCTCGAGGTTCTCCGACCCCTCCACAGCCACCACGAAGTGATCACCTCCGG
>DASXTW010000145.1:0-10957 GCA_036505215.1 Actinomycetota bacterium
CGGCCTCGGCCCTGGCAAAGATGGCGTGCCAGTCGGAATACGGACTGGCCGCGAGCCCCATCTCCTTCGCTCCGTACAGCTGCATTCGGTAGATGCCGGCGTTGCGATTCCCCGTCTCCACATCCTTCGTGATCTCGACGCCGACGGTGATGAAGCGACCGGGATCCTGCTCGGAGTAGCGTGGGATCGGAAGATGGGTCAGGTCGACCTGTTCCCCTGTGAGCACGACCTCCTTGCAGGGGCCCTTCTGGACCAACACGGGATCGATTGGATTCTGGAGCGCGTGAATGAAGCGCTCCAGGGACTCCCGATGATCGGTGGCCTGGAGTGCGTGCACGGCCTTGGAGGGCGTACAGAAAAGGCCCCCGGCAACGCGCAGGTCGTACCCCTTCACGTTGGAGAAGAGGAAGGCCGGGCCGTCGTTGTCGGACGCGCTCCTGATGAAGGCGGCGATCTCGAACTCGGTATCCACCATCTGGTCGACGATCGCGAGCTCCCCCCGTTCATCCAGATAGTCCAGGAACGAGCGCATGTCCTTGAAGCTCAACTCTCCCCCTTGACTCCTCCCACCCTGCGACCGATGGGTGGCTTCACCGAGGCGGACGCATGTTCGGATCTCGACCGGGCCTCGGCCTCTCGGATCGCCTTCCATACCCTGTTCGGGGTGAGGGGCAGCTCCGTGAGCCGAAGATCGAGCTCGGGAAAGGCGTTCTCGATGGCCGAACACAACGCGGCCAGAGCGCATCCGATGCCGGACTCTCCAGCTCCTTTCGTGCCGAACGGGGTGAACGGGGACGGCGTGGTCTGATGCTGGATCTCGAACAGGGGCATCTCTATGGCCGTGGGGATGGTGTAGTCCATCAGCGTGGCCGTGAGGAGCTGGCCCGAATCGTCGTACTGGATCTGCTCGTACAGCGCTGCCCCAAGTGCCTGCACCGTGGCTCCATGGAGGTTGGCGTCGACCAGCTTGGGATTGACGATGGTTCCCACGTCGTCCACCAGACAGTACCGGATCACTCGCACAATGCCGGTCTCGGGATCAACTTCCGCCACGCACGCTGCCGCGGCGCTGGGCCACGTCGGATAGGCGTTGAACCTGCCCTGTTTCGCAGGCTGGTGGTAGACGTTGGGGGCCCTGAAGTAGCGAGTGGCCTCCAGGCCAGCTTCCACGGAGCCGGCGTGTCGCCCATAGGGGTGCTTGTAGATCTCGTCGACTACCGTCTGGAACGCCACGAACCGGGACGGGGCCCCTCTGAGGTAGAACCGGCCCTCGCCGAGGTCGAGGTCCAGCGGGTCAACCTCCAGCATGCTTCCCGCCACTTCCAGCAGCTTGTCGCGCAGCTGTGAGGCGGCCAGGTAGACGGCCGAGCCTCCGATGATGACCCCCCGCGATGAGTAGTTGCCGAGACCCCAGGGACAGACCAGGGTGTCGCCCTGCAGCACGCGTACTACGTCCAGGTCACACCCGAGCATCTCGGCGGCGATCTGCGCCAGCGCCGTCTCGTTGCCGTTTCCGGGCGAGGTGATGCCGCTGAGCACGGTTACTCGCCCGGATGGATCGATCCGCACGGTCGCCCCGTCGTAGGCCGAGACCATGACGGAGCCGGGCATCGCGCAGCCTTCCGGGGAGAGCTCGTGCCCGAAGCCCAAGCCAAGATGCCGCCCCTGCCTTCGAGCGAGTCGCTGTTCCTCCGGGAAATGCTCGCATCCGATCAATTCGAGTACCCGGTTGAGGGACGCCTCGTAATTGCCACTATCGACCACCCCGCCGGCGTTCAATTGGTACGGGAACTCATCGGGTTGGATGAAGTTGCGCCGACGGACCTCGGCCGGATCCATCCCAAGCTCCCTGGCGACATGATCGACGATCCGTTCCAACCACAGATTGGCCACGTCCTTGCCGAATCCGCGATATGCGTTCCAGGGACATTTGTTCGTGACCACCGTGCGCAGCCGCACGCGGGTATTGGGAACCTTGTATGGGCCGGGAACGAGGCCACTCGCTGTAAACGTCATCCCCCACCCGACCAGGGAAGAAGGAGCGCCCACATCCGCCAGGATTTCCATGTCCAGGGCGGTGATTCGCCCGCCGCTGGTGAACGCCACCCGATACTCGGCGATCATCTCCTTGGCGTGCCCGGTCGCCTGGAAGTTCTCGGACCGCTCCTCGATCCATCTGACCGGCCGGCCCAACTTGAGGCTCGCATAGGCAACGAGGGGCTCCTCCTGGAAGGTGGGCTGCTTGAGCCCGAACGCGCCACCCACGTCGGGTTGGATAACCCGGATCTTCGACTCGTCCAGGCCCAGTGTCTCGGCGAGATAGACCCGCAGGGGATGAGGGTTTTGCGTTGAATCCCAGATCGTCAGCGAGCCTCTGTCGGGGTCGCAGTGGGCAAGAACCCCTCGCGTTTCGATGGGAACTCCTGTGGTCCGTTGACTCGAGATCCTCCCTTCAAGGACTCCCTCCGCCTGGGCCATGGCCCCGGTCACGTCGCCTGTTTCGAGGGTCCGCTCCGCTAGGATGTTCGTTCCCCACTCCGGCTCGACGAGGGGAGCGCCGGGATCCAGGGCCTGGACGGCATCCGTGACGGGCGTGAGGGGCTCGTAGTCGACCTCGATCTGCTCGAGCGCTAAGTCGGCCGCGTATCGCGACTCGGCAACGATCGCCGCGACCGCCTCTCCCACGTACCGCACCCGATCGACGCACAGCGCGTAGCACTTGAACTGGCGCGCTCCGACAGCCGCCGTGTCCCAGCCCTCGGGAATGGGTGCTGTTCGGCTTCGGATCTCGTCTCCCACAATCACGTCCACGATCCCGGGAAGATTCGACGCCCGCGATGCGTCAACCCCTCGAATCCGGGCATGGGCGAACGGGCTCCGGAGAACCATCATGTGCAGGAGACCCTCGGGCAGCATGTCCGCGACGTAGACTCCCTTCCCTGCTACCAATCGCCTGCTATGCAGGCTCGAATGCGGAGACCCGACCTGGCGGAGGCTCTCCGGGGGGGTCTTCGTCCGAACTTCCGGATCACCGGTCATGACGGCCCTCGCGACCTCCGGGTCCGTACCGCGTCGTGAAGAGCTCGCCAGACCCGACCGGGCGTGAGCGGCAGCTCGTCGAAGTGCAGCTGGAGCTCGGGAAACGCATCCTCGACGGCGCTGCACAGGGCTCCCAGTACGCCTCCAAGCCCGGACTCGCCCACGCCTTTGGTCCCGAGCGGCGTGAACGGAGAAGGGGTTTCCTGGTGCCGGACCGTGAAGCGCGGAAGCTCGACGGCCGTGGGGATCGTGTAGTCCATCAAGGTTCCCGTGAGCGGCTGCCCCCACTCGTCGTAGACGACTTGCTCGAACAGGGCGCTTCCAATGCCCTGCGCGATCCCGCCATGAAGGGTAGCCTCTGCCAGGAGCGGATTGACGATGGTTCCCGCGTCCTCGACCGTCCAGTAGCGCAGAACCTTGATCAGGCCTGTTTCCGGATCCACTTCCACGGCCACAGCCACAGCACCGTTGGGCCAGGTGGGATACACGTTGTCCCGCTCGGACCCGTCAGCGCCGTGACGGATGTTGGGGATACGGAAGTACCGGGTTGCTTCGAGCGCCGGTTCGATGTCCTCTGCGAACTCCTCGTACGCGTGCCAGTAGATCTGGCGCACGATCTCCTCGAAGGTCAGGTGGCGTGCGGAGTCGCCCACCACATGGAACACGCCCTCCCCCGCCTCAACCTGCGCGGGGTCGGCGCCGAGCATCTTGCCAGCCACCTGGTCCACCTTCTCCCTGATATCCAGAGCAGCTTCACGAACCGCAGACCCCCCGATGATGATGCTTCGAGAGCTGTAGTTGCCGAGGCCCCAAGGACACAAGTCCGTATCGCCCTGAAGTACCTCCACGGCGTCCAGCCTGCAGCCAAGGGCATCGGCCGCGATCTGAGCCAGCGCCGTCTCGTTGCCCGTGCCGGGAGAGGTCACCCCTGCCAGCACCGTCACTCGACCGGTCGGGGATACACGGACCGTGGCTCCGTCGTACCCGTTGTTCATGATCGAACCTGGCATCGCGACGCCTTCTGGGGTCAGCTCGTACCCCAGACCCACGCCGACCCGAGTCCCCCGGGCTCGGGCCTGCGCCCGCCAGCCTTCAACTTGATCGGCGTCGATGAGCCCGAGGAGACGCCGCAACGCTGCCGGGTAGTTCCCGGAATCCAGCATCGCTCCTGACCCTTGCTGATACGGAAACTCGTCAGGTTGGAGGAAATTCCGGAATCGAACCTCCGCGCGGGAGAGGTCCGTTTCGTCGGCCACACGATCCATGATCCTGTCCATGAGGAACGTGGCCACGTCCTTGCCGAATCCTCGATAGGGCGTCCAGGGGCACTTGTTGGTGACAACGCTGGTGAGCCCGACGTCGATGTTCGGGATCTTGTAGACGGTCGGGATGCAGAGCATGGTCACGAAGGACATCCCCCACCCTAGGTATGCAGTCGGCGCGCCGACGTCGGCGATGATCCTGACCCGCAGGCCGGTCACCTTCCCCGCACGGTCGAAGGCGGCCTCGTACTGGCAGACGGTCTCCCTCGAGTGCCCCCCGACCTGGAGGCTCTCCGCTCGTTCCTCGATCCACTTGACCGGCCGCCTGAGCCGGCGAGCGAGGTAGGCAACGAGTACCTCCTCCTGCGACGTGGGCTGCTTCAGGCCAAACGCCCCCCCCACGTGGGGCTGGATCACCCGGATCCTCGTTTCCGGCATCCGCAGGACTTGAGCCAGGAAGGTTCGGACAGCGTGCGGCTGTTGGGTCGACTCCCAGAACGTCAGGAGATCGTCGGTTGGATCGCATACAGCGACGATGCCCCTGGGCTCGATCGGCACCCCCGTGATCCGTTGGGATCGCACCGATCCTCTGATCACTCCCTCGGCCTCGGTGAGGGCCCGGTCCACGTCGCCTGCGCGAAAGCCATCGGTGACCAGGACGTTGTCACCCCATTCGGGCTCGACCAGGGGGGAGCCCTCCTCGAGCGCCGTCGAGGCGTCGACCACTGCTGGCAGGGTCTCGTAATCGACCTTGATGAAATCCAGAGCCGAGATCGCCGTATACTTGTCCTCGGCGACGACCGCGGCAACCGCTTCGCCGACGTAGCGAACTCGGTCCACCGCCAGGGCGTACCAATCGACCTTCTTGGCCCCTGCTTCCGTCGTATCCCATCCTTCGGGGATTGGTCTCGTGTCCCGTCTTATCTCCTCTCGCGTGACGACATGCACCACGCCACGGAGCTGCCTGGCCTCGTCGATGTCAATCGACTTGATGCGAGCATGCGGGTAGGGAGACCTGAGCACCGTCATGTGGCACATCCCGGGAAGGTGGATGTCATCGACGAAGCGGCCCCTGCCACGGGCAAGGACCGTGTTGTTGACACCTGGAAGCGCTCGTCCTACGAAACTTCCATTCGGTCCCATGCTGCCCCTCTGTAGACCTTCGCCGGGTCCCGGAAGGGCGATCATCCCCCTTCGGAGCGAGCCGTGAGCGCTCAGACCCTACCTCGGAGCACGGCCGGGGCCCACGGCTATGGCTTTCAGGGCATCTTCAGCGGCTTCGAGGATCATCGAGATCTCCTGCCCTGTGTGCGCTGCGGACAGGAACCAGTGCTCGAAGACGTCCGGATGGACGAACACCCCTCGCCGAATCATCTCGTGGGCGAACCTGGAGAACACCTCCGCGTCCGTTCTGAGCGCCTCCCGATAGGTCCGAACCTCGGGCTGGTCCGTGAAGTACATCTGGAGCATGGACCCTTGCCCTTGGACGACTGCCGGGACACCTGTACGGTCGATGATCTCTCTCAGTCCCGCGATCAGATCGGACCCCAATTCGTCCAGCCGCTTGTACACGTCGCCGCTCGAGAGCTCCCCCAGGGTGGCTTTGGCCGCGGCCAGGCAGAGCGGCGAAGCGTTATAGGTCCCGGCGTGGCGGACCCGGCCGCCCTCCAGCACGGACATGATCTCCCGCCGTCCGGTGAACGCTCCGATGGGCGCACCGTTCGCCATCGCCTTGGCGAACGTGCTGAGGTCGGGGGTCAGCCCGTAGAACTCCTGGGCACCTCCCGGGGCGAGCCGGAACCCGGTGATCACCTCGTCCAGGATGAAGAGCACGTCGTTTTCCCGGCACATGCCCTGAAGCGCCTTCAGGTATCCGTCGGCGGGAGGGATGAACCCCTTGTTTGCCATGATCGGCTCGGTGATGACCGCCGCGAGCTCGTGACGGTGCCGACGGATCAGGCGCTCGACTGCCTCGGGATCGTTCCACACCGCAAGGATCGTGTTCGCGTACTGCTCCGGAGGAATCCCCGACCCGACCGGCACCGGGACAGGAGCGCTCTCCGTCCCCACCACCTCGAGCGGAGGCGAGACACTCACCAGGACCTGGTCGTGGTTCCCGTGGTAGTGCCCCTCGAACTTCAGGATTTTCGGCTTTCCGGTGTAGCCTCGAGCGACCCGGATGGCGTGCATGGTCGCTTCGGTTCCCGAGGGCACGAACCGGAGGAGTTCCGCGCTGGGGACCATGCTCGTGAAGATTTCCCCCACCTCCACCTCGAGAGGGAGACACGTCCCGTAGATCATCCCGGCAGCAGCCTGTTCCTGGACCGCTTTGGTGACGGCAGGGTGGGCGTGGCCGAGGATCACGGGCCCGAAGGCCATCACCGTGTCCACGTACCTGTTACCGTCCACGTCCTCGAGGTAGGCACCTTCCCCGCGGCGGACGTAGAACGGATAGGGATCGAACACTCCGCCACCCCGGACCGGCGACGAGACCCCGTCCGGGAGGATCTCCAGCGCCCGCTGCGCGAGGGATCGGGAGGTGGGAGTCTGCTTCTCCCAGGCCATCACCTGCATGCCAACCTTCATCGCAACCCCCTCATGTTCACGCCGGCGCCTTCAACCCCTCACAGCTAGACGTCCCACCCCGCGTCAACCACGATCTCTTGCCCGGTGATGTTCCGAGCATCCTCGGAGACCAGGAAGCGCACGGCCGCGGCTATGTCGGAGTCCTCGATGAACCGGCCCAGGGCGGTCTGCCTCGTGTAGTCCAGGTATACATCTTCCGGATCGAGACCGAGCTTCCGAGCCTTCTCCTGAATGATCGTGTTCATCCTTCGCCCGTGCGTGACGCCCGGACATATCGAGTTGACGGTGATTCCGTACTGTCCCAGCTCGAGGGCAAGCGTCCGCGTCAGTCCCCTAACTGCCCACTTCGAAGAGGAGTAGGCCACTCGATTCCGGTACCCACGCAGCCCGGACGTTCCGGCGATGTTCACGATGCGGCCTCGCCCTCTGCGAATCATATGGGGGATCGCCGCTCGGCACACCAGGAACGTGCCGACAAGGTTCACCTCGAGCACGTCCCGGAACTCCAAGGGGGTGACCTCATGCGCCGGAGTTTCGATCGGGCCGATCACCCCGGCCGCGTTGACCACGATGTCGATGCCACCGAAGCGCTCGACCGACTGCCCGATCAGGTCATCGACGTCGTCCTCACGGGAGACGTCGCATCGAACGACCAGGCTATCGCGATGCGTGTACTTGCCGTCCAGCTCGTCTGCGTGGTCACGGAGAGCGTCCACGTCCCGCGCGGACAGCACCACGTGGGCTCCCTCGCTGGCGAGCACGTCCGTGATCGCTGCGCCGAGGCCTTTCGCCGCACCCGTCACCACTGCCACGTGGCCGGTAAGCCGAAACTCCGCTTCGTTCGCTTCTTGCTTCTCATTTACCTCCATGCGCCTGCTCACCCCCCCATGCCTGATCATGGGTCGCCACAGGGGGTGCGGCTCCGGGCCGGCGGCTCATGCGATCCGAGCCCGCCTCATGTCCGGATCACGATCATCCGCTCTTCGGTCATCTCTCGGACCGTGTTGTGTGGACCCTCCCTCGTGTTGCCCGACTCCTTCGTCCCTCCGTATGGCATCTGGTCGGCCCGAAACGTCGGCGCCTGGTTGATGGTCACTCCTCCGAACTCCAGTTGCTCGGCAGCGGTGAGGGCCGTCCCGAGATCCCTGGTGAAGATCCCGGCCTGCAGGCCGTATTCCGTTCCGTTCGCCAGGGTGATCGCCTCGGTCAAGTCCTGGAACGTGCGGACCGATACCACCGGACCGAACACCTCTCGCTGCCACACACGGACGTCAGTGTCCACGTCGGTCAACACCACCGGAGCGAGATGGCCGTCCTGTTGCTGTCCACCGTCTAATCGTTCGGCTCCCACGGCCTCGGCCTCGTCGATCCACTCCCGGATCCGGTCTCGCGCCTCGGGATTGATCACAGGGCCCAAGTCCGTCTCGGAGTCCAGGGGATCGCCGAGCCGCAGCCCACCGACAGCCTCGATGAACTCCCGCAGGAATTCATCCCGGATTCCTTGATCCACGATCACGCGCTGCACCGAGATGCACGATTGACCGGCGAACGAGTAGCCGCTCACGGCCGCCGCCGCTGCTGCTGCTTCCAGATCGGCGTCGGCGCACACGATCAGCGGGGTAGAGTTCCCGAGCTCCAGAGTCACCCGCTTGCGAGGCGCCCGGGACACCAGCGCCCATCCCACCTCGCTTGACCCCGTGAAGGTGATCAGCCCCACTCGATCGTCCTCGGCGAAGACATCACCGATCTTGTCAGAAGGCCCCACCAGAACGGAGAGCCACTCGGTGGGGAGCCCGGCCCGATGCAGCGTACGCACGAACTCGATGGCGGTCAGGGGCGCTTTCTCGGCCGGCTTTAAGACGACCCCGCAGCCGGCAGCTATGGCCGGAGCCACCTTGTGCGCCGCGAGGTTCAGGGGAAAGTTGAAGGGCGTAATCGCCCCCACCACACCGATCGGGACGCGGATGGTGAATCCCCGATGCCCCACGCCGACCGGATGAGCGTCCATAGGAATGCCTCGTCCGGCCAGGGTCCGAGCCTCGATTGCCGAGAAGGTAAGGGTCTGAACGCATCTATCCACCTCGACCAGGCCCTGCTTGACCGGCTTGCCCACTTCGAGCGCCAGCATTCTGGCGAACTCCTCCCGCCGATCCCGGATCTCCGACGCAGCACGCTCGAGGATGAGTCCTCGCTCGTAGGCGGGCAGACCCCGTCTCATGGATTCGAAGGCGGACCGTACCGCCTCCCGGGCCTCCTCGGGTCCGACCAGCGGTACGGCCCCAACGACCGCACCGTCCCACGGAGACCGGATCTCGCGGAGGTCGGCACCCGCGGACACCTCCTCACCGGCAACCATCAATTGCGACACCGGCGCCCCCTGCCGCATGTGCTTCCACCTCCCACGGGTTTACGTGGTAACGGGCCGATGCTAGCATCAGGCCGCCGAGTATCGAAAGTTCTTTTCGCCATGTGAGAGCCGCGTCAGCGTGGCAAGTGACGGGGCGGGGACGCCGGAAAGGAGGACGTCCGTGACGCGACCGGATCTCGAACTGCTCCATGACGCGATCGACATGCATGCCCACACTGCTCCGGCCCTGTTCCGGCGTCCACTCGACGATGCGGATCTGGCCAAGGCGGCCATCGACTACGGGATGAGGGGCTTCGTCCTGAAGGATCATGACCAGGTGACGACAGGACGGGCCTATTACGTGGCCAAGATGTACCCGGAGATCCAACCGTTCGGCGCAGTGGTCCTGAATCGGTCGGCCGGGGGCCTGAACCCCTACGTGGCCGAGGCCGCCATTCACTATGGAGCGAAGGTCGTCTGGATGCCCAGCAACCACTCCAAATGGCACGCCGATTTCTTCGAGACTCCGGACTACCCGCAGCTGGGCCGGCAACAGAAGCAGCTACCGGGACCGGGCCTGTCCGTGTTCGGCGAGGAGGGCAAGCTCAGGGAAGAGGTACTGACGATCATCGACGTGGTGGCGAAGGCGGACATCTGCCTCGCCACCGGCCACCTCAGTCTGCCGGAGATCCGGATGATGCAGGATGAGGCGAACCAGCGGGGAGTGAACAAGTTCATCGTCACACATGCCAATTGGTCGCTGTGCAAGCTCGACCTGGAGGTCCAGAGGGAGCTCGTGGCCAAGGGAGCGACGCTCGAGTACGTGTCCGCAACCTGCGTCTCCCCGATCTTCCACGAGCAGAGCCCCAAGGAACTCGCCGACTGGATCAACGGGTTCGAGGGCGAGCACCTCGTGTTCGGATCGGACCTCGGTCAGATGTCCGGTCCGCCACATCCAGAGGGGCTGCGAATGCTCCTCGCTTCACTTCTCGACGAAGGGGTGCCATACGAGTACCTCGAGAAGATGACGAAGGTGAACCCAGCGAAGCTCCTGGGGATCGACTAGGGGACCAAGCGGATCGAGTGTTACCCCCTCGCGTTCGTGAAGTCCCTTTACTGGCTGCGAGCCAACTGAGGAGGCGGACCGGTTCTTTGGACTCAAGTGGGGCCGCTACCATCGACGCGTGACCGGAATGCGCTCGATCCGGGCGATGCTGCTGGACATGGACGGCGTCCTGACCATCTCCGCCAGACGTGTGACCGGAGCGCTGGAAGCGGTCGCCTACCTGAGAAGCAAGACGGTGCCGCTCCGTGTCTTGACGAACACCGCCACGCGCAGCCGTGCCAGAGTGGCGGAGGAGCTACGTCTCGCTGGCTTCGACTTCACCGCCGACGAGGTCCTGACCTCTGCGGCCGCCACCACCGAATATCTCAGGGGACACTACCCCGGCGCCAAGTGTTACCTGCTCGGGGAACAAGGGGACGTCATGAGCGATCTCCGTGGAATCCAGTGGGTGGCAGAGGATGAGGATGAGGCTGACGTGGTGGTGATTGGAGGCGCCGATGAGGCTTTCACCTTCCACAACCTCAACCGGGCGCTTCGTATGACGGTGCGGGGAGCGGAACTCGTTGCTATGCATCAGGGGCTCTCGTGGATGACTTCGGAGGGACTCTGCCTGGACGCCGGGGCGTACCTGCTCGGACTCGAGGCGGCAACGGGCAA
>DASXTW010000146.1:0-65490 GCA_036505215.1 Actinomycetota bacterium
GCGGTCGTCGATCTCACGGATGGGGGCGACCTCCGCGGCGGTGCCCGTGTAGAAGGCCTCGTCGGCGGTGTAGAGGTCGAACCGCGAGAGGTTCCGCTCGATCACCTCGTACCCCTGGTCATGGGCGATGGTGACGATCGAGTCCCGGGTGATCCCGTCCAGGCAGCCGGCCGAGAACGGCGGCGTGTACAAGATCCCGTCCTTGACGATGAAGATGTTCTCGCCCGGCCCGTCGGTGACGTGGCCGGCCATATTGAGCATGATGCCTTCGTCGTAGCCGCCGTTGAGGGCCTCCACCTTGGCCAGACCCGAGTTGATGTACTGGCCGGTGGCCTTGGCTCCGGGCGGAAGGATGTTGTGGTCGCTGCGCTTCCACGACGAGATCTTCGCCCGGACCCCGGCCTCCAGGGACTCCTCGCCCAGATAGGTACCCCACGGCCAGACGGCGATCGAGACGTTCACCGGCGCGTGAACCGGGTTCAGGCCCATCTCGCCGTATCCCCGGTAGACCAGCGGACGGATGTAGCACGACTCGAGCCCATTCACGCGCACGGTCTCACCGACCGCCTGGACCAGCTCCTCCTGCCCGTACGGGATCCGCATCTGGTAGACGTGGGCCGAGCGAAACAGCCGCCGGATGTGGTCCGGGAGACGGAAGACCGCGGCACCCCGCTTGGTCTCGTACGCCCGGACGCCCTCGAACACCCCGCTCCCGTAGTGGAGCGCGTGGGTCAGGACGTGCACGGTGGCCTTCTCCCAGTCCACGAGCTTCCCGTCCATCCAGATCTTCTCGACAGGCGTGATCGGCACCTCGATCCTCCTTCGGGTCGGCTGGGAGAGCCCGCGCCGGTGGGGTGCGACGGGGGAACTACCTGGTCAAGGATACCTGCGCACCGAGGCCCTCAGCACTATCCCGTGTTGACGGCCCGCCGCCGAGCCCCCTAGGGTGCTGGCCTCCAGTGCGCAACGTGACGAGAGCTCTCGCCGTCGTGACTTCGGCCGCCCTCCTGGCCACGGCGTGTGGAGGCAAGTCCCGCCTGACGAAGGGGCAGTACGAGCAGCGAGTCAGCCGGATCGGGAGGGACCTCTCCACCACGCTGGACAGGACGTTCTCCTCGCCGAAGCTCCAGAATCCGAGCTCACTCAAGGACGCGGCCGACGTCCTTGCGGCCGGCCAGCGGAACCTGCAGCAGGCAGCCGACCGACTCGCCGCCGTGAACCCACCGGAGCAGATCCAGAGCATCCATGACCAGCTGGTGAAGGGCTTCCGAGACTTCGCCACGGCCTTCGGTAACTTCGCCCGGGCCACGGAGAAGGGAGATCTGGCGGCCATTCAGAGGTTCAGCCAGCAGGTGTCGGACCAGACCCTGCCCGCCATGGTCGAGATCCAGAAGGCCATCGACCGGCTGAAGGCGAAAGGTTTCGACATCTCCGGAGGCTAACCCGGAGGCTGCCGCGCGTCTCTCGCTGGGTTGCGGGAGAGCACGCCTCCACGCCCTTTGGCTCTGTGCGAAGCAACCTGTGCCCGGTACCATCGCGTTCCTGCGTCGGTAGGACCGGCCCTCCGTCTGTCGTGGCGGCGCGGCATCGGCATGGCCAATCGAGGAGGCAGAGATGACGGATCAGCTGGAGACCGAGGTGATCGAGGAGACCGAAGAGATCGAAGCCGACGACATCGAGCTCGACTTCGTCCCCCACCCACGCGACACGATCGTAGCGACGGAATTCGACGGCGAGCTGCTGCTGATCGACCGCGAGACGGGCTTCCTCAGCCTTCTCGATCCCGTAGGTTCCATCGTCTGGCACTGCCTCGACGGCAAGGTCAAGCTGGCCGATCTGGCGGAGGAGCTCGCCGAGGCTTTCGGCGCGCCGGTCGATGTCGTGCGCCGGGACGTGCTGGAGATGGTTCGCAGCGTCGGCCGGGCCGGCCTGCTGAACGGAGTCGCTCCCCCGCCACAGGTCAGCACCGCCCAGCCGACCGGCATGGACCTCGGAGAAGAATTGGTGCCGTTCACGGCGCCGGACCTCGACGGCGCCACGGTCGATCTGGCCGGCCTGAGGAGCCAGCGGGTTCTGCTGGTCAACTGGAGTCCCCACTGCGGATACTGCGCCAAGGTCGCCCCCGACCTGGCCGAGCTCCAGCCCGGCCTGGCCGAGCAGGGCGTCTCGCTCGTGTTCCTGACCGCCGGGGAGGCCGACGCGAATCGGGAGCTGCTCGAGACACACGGGCTCGCGGCGACGACCCTTCTGCGGGAAGGGACGGACGATGACTTCGCCGACCCATTTCCGGCCATGGGGACGCCCGTGGCATATCTGCTGGATGCCGAGGGGCGCGTCGCCGAGCCTCTGGCCTACGGAGCCCTCGAGGTGCCCGTGCTGGCCCGCCGGGCGGCCGGGGTGGCGGAGCCGGAAGCTAATCCCGTCACCGACCAAGACCACGACCCTGGCCAGGACCACGACCACGAGCACGACGAGGCTCCGGCCGAGAGACCAAGGTACATGCCTGCGTCGGCAGGGGTGTGCGGCCCGGGGACCGGCTCGGGCAAGAAGCCGCGCGAATGGGCCAAGACGTCCGCGTACGCCGTGGGCGAGTTCCACATCGGGGTCAGAGCGGACTCCCTGGCCACGGACGACCTGCTGGCCCGCGTCTTCGCCGCGCACCGCCTGCCGGACGACGTCGAGGCCCCGGACAACTTCTCGGTCGTGCTGGGCGAGGCGGGCAGGAAGGGCGCTCGAAGCCTCAATCTGCTGCTGTGGGCAAACACCACCGTTGTTCGCAGCCGGTCACCCCGGCGAGTGGTGCAGGCGCTGGCAAGCCACGTTTCGAGTGTGTTCGAGCCGGAGGACGGCTTGCTCCGCACGACGAACGTTGGTGCGCTCATCGGCGACACCGCGATCCTGCTACCGAGCGTGGTGACCCAGTGGCTCGAGGATGTGCAGCCCCGGCTGAGCCGCCTGGGCGTACGACTGGTCGACGAGCCCTTCAGCACCATCGATCTCGAGCGTCTCGAGCTGGTCGTGCCGGAGCCGCGTGTGCAGCTCGACCAGGCCGCACTGGCCGGAGTCCTGGAGCCCGCCCAGAGCCGCTCGGAGTTGCCCCGGGTGGAGCCGGGGCGCTACCCGTTGCGGGCCTGGACGCTGTGGGAGACCGATGAGCTCGAGGGCCAGTTCTCACGGGCCAGGGCGGTGGCCGCCAGCCTGCCCTCGGTCATCAGCGACCCGGATGATCTCGACGACCTTCTGCCTCAGCTCGGGCGCCTGGTCGAGCGGATCAGCCCGGTGCCTCTGGTGTTCGACACCCCCGAGGAGCTGAGCGAGCGACTGAAGGAGCAGCTGCCAGCTCTCCGCTGAGGCTCTACGTCGGGACCACGATCGAGTGCGCCTGCTTGGCACCAACGGCCTGCTCGATCTCGGCGAGGACCTCGGAGGGGATGGGGCTGTCGACGGTGAGGCCCATCAACGCGGGGCCTCCCGCCTCCTTCCGTCCGACCTCCATGCTGGCGATGTTGATCCCCGCGCTGCCCAGCATGGAACCGACGGTCCCGATCACTCCCGGTCGATCCTCGTAGAGGAAGAAGGCCATATACCTGGCCGGCGCCATGTCGATGTCGAAGTCGTACACCTGGACCAGGCGCTCGCCGTCGCGCTTGCCCACCAGGGTCCCGGCCACGCTCACGTCGCCCCCCTCGGTGTCCGCGCGCAGGGCCATCAGGTTCACGTAGTCGCGGGAGGCGGTCGACTTCCGTTCCGATACGCCGATCCCCCGCTCCCGGGCGATCATGGAGGCGTTCACGAACGAGACCGGCTCGTGGACCACCCGGGCCAGGGCTCCCTTCAGCGCGGCCAACGTGAGGACCCGCGTGTCGTGCTCTGCCAGGCGGCCCAGGTACTCGGCCTCGAGTGATCGAACGGGGGCCTCCGCCAGGCCCGTGAGGATGGCTCCCAGCTTCTCGGCCAGCGGGAGGAACGGCCGGACCTGCTCGTTCACCTCCCCGGCCGCCGGGACGTTCACGGCGTATGGCACGAACTCTCCCCGGAGGGCCAGGCGGACCATCTCGGCGATGGCCGCTCCCGCCTTGTCCTGGGCCTCCTGGGTGGACGCCCCCAGATGAGGGGTGGCCACCACCTGGTCCAGCACGAGCAGCGGGTGGGCCTTGGGCACCGGCTCTTCGGAGAACACGTCCAGAGCGGCTCCCCCGAGCTTGCCATCGCGAAGCGCATTCACCAGCGCCCGTTCGTCCACGATCCCGCCGCGGGAGGTGTTGACGATCCGGGCCCCATCTCGCATGAGGGCGATCTCTCGCTCGCCGATCAATCCCTCGGTTTCCTCGGTGCGGGGCAGATGGATCGTGATGATGTCGGACTGAACCAGCAGGGCCTCGAGGTTCGGCATCAGCTCCACCCCGAGCTGCTTCGCTCGATCCTTGGAGACGTAGGGGTCATAGCCGACGATCCGCATGCCGAACGCCAGGGCTCGCTGGGCCACCATCGTGCCCACCCGTCCCAGCCCGACCACGCCCAGCGTCTTTCCGTGAAGCTCCATACCCTGGAAGCGCTCCCTCTCCCACCTCCCTGCCTTGAGCGCCGAGTTGGCCTGGGGGATGTTTCGGGCTTGCGCCAGCATCAGCGCGATGGTGTGCTCGGCCGCGGAGACGATGTTCGATTGCGGGGCGTTCACAACCAGGACCCCTCGCCGAGTGGCGGCCTCCACGTCCACGTTGTCCAGGCCGATCCCGGCGCGCCCGATCACCTTCAGCCACTCGGCCTTGTCCAGGACTTCCTCGGTGACCTTCGTCTGCGATCTGACGATCAGGCCCGAGTAAGGGGCGATTGCCTCGGCCAGCCCTTCCTTGGCCAGCTCCGGTTTCATGTCGACCTCGAAGTCCTGGCGAAGGAGCGCCAGGCCGCTCTCTGACAGCGGCTCGGTGACCAGGACCTTCATGGCCGGGAGTTGCTACTTCCCCGGCACGGCGGAAGAGGGCGGGGTAGCGGCGAAGACCTCCTCCGCGGCCGCCACCGCCGACCCCCGCTTCACCGGGTAGCCCATCTCATCCAGGGTGAGCTCGAGGGCGGCCAGACACCGGATGATGTCGAAACGGTCGTAGTTGCCGAGATGGCCGATGCGAAACACCAGCCCCTTCATCGGCCCCTGGCCCGGCGCCAGGATGATCCCGTGGTCGCGACGGACCTTTGCCACGAGCTCGTCGCCGTCGATGCCCTCGGGCGCACGGATGGCCGTGACCGCCCAGGCTCGCTCCAGGTGCTCGCCGGAAAGATCGAGGCCGAGCGCCCGGACGCCTTCCTTGACGGCTGCCGACAGAAGGCGATGCCGCTCGAGGACCGCCTCGGGTCCCTCCTCGAAATATCGGCGCAGCGCCGCCCGCATCCCGAGCATCAGGGAGATGGCCGGCGTGAACGGGTTCTCCGGGCTCTCCAGCTCGAAGGACTTCTTGTACTGGGCCCAGTCGAAGTAGAACCGAGGGTTCTTCGCCCCTTTGGACGCCTCCCAGGCGGCGTCCGAGATGGAGACGAACGAAAGGCCCGGCGTGGCGCTGAAGGCCTTCTGCGATCCGCCCACGGCCACGTCGACCCCCCAGGCATCGCCCTCGTAGGGAACCGCCCCGAGGCTCGAGATCACGTCGACCACGAGAAGGGCTCCCGCTTCCCGAGTCACTCTGCCGATCGCCTCGATGTCGTTGACCACGCCGGTGGACGTCTCGCTGTGCTGGACCAGGACACCCTTGGCGCCGGGGACTTTGGCCAGCCAGGACCGGACATCCTCGGCGCGAACGGCCCGGCCCCACTCGTAGTCGATCCGCCGGACGTCCTGGCCGAAGGCCTCGGCGATCCGGGCGAACCGGTCGCCGAAGTATCCGGCGACGGGCACGATCACGGTGTCCCCTGGCGAGAAGAGGTTCGCCACGGCGGACTCCAGCCCACCGGTCCCGGACGAGGCGAAGATCAGGACGTCGCTCTTCGTGCGGAAGACCTCCTTCAGGCTTTCAGTGACCTCACGCAGCAGGTCCCCGTAGCCGGGCCCTCGGTGATAGACGATTGGGCTGCCCTGCGCCAGCAGTACCTCGGGCGGAACCGGGGTAGGCCCCGGCGCCATGATGATCTCTGGCTTCTCCACGCCGCGCTCACTCCCTCGCGTGCGGCCGGTCACCGGCCGCGAGCCCCTCTCTGGCGGTGTGGCTAGGGTATCACCGGGGACTCGGCGGTCCGAGGCAAACGACCGCTCGGGCGATCAGGCTCGGAATGCGGCGAGCGGTGTGGTCACTCTTGCCTGCGGTGAGGATCGCATGCGGCGGAGCGCCTGGGCCAGGGCGTAGCGGTAGATATGGATGCCCGAGAGACCGGGGAGCTCGGCGATCGTCGCGTCCAGCTCAAGGGCGGCGGCTTTCCCTTCCTCGTCGCCGAACAGGTAGGTCACCGCGAAGTCCGTCTCCTGCTGCGGCCGGACCCCCGTCCCCACCGGGGCCCACAGGTGCTCGAGGGCCCAGCGCGTGACAGTGCGGGCCTGGCGGCTCCTTGCCAGCCGCATCCGGGCCTGAGCGCGGTAAAACGCGAAGTGGCGCCGCTCGTCCTTGATGATCCGGTCGAGGAGCTCCACCAGGATCGGGTGCTCGGTTTTGGCGATCAGGCGGTGGTAGCCGCTCAGCGTGGACAGCTCGTTGACGGCGCCCCACGTCATGTGGACGGCGACGAAGTCCTTGATCAACGCGGCCGCCGCAAGCGTGGCGATGTGCGACGAATAGCCCTTTCGCCCGAGCCTTCCACGGATCCACGCGTTCCGCCCCATCCGCGATGGATAGGAGGCATCGCGCCACACTCGCTCGCCGTCTGGAGCCAGCTCGTACCCGGCCTCACCGAGGAACCGGCTGAAGGCCTCGCCGTGCCACAGCTCCTCGTAGACCCAGCAGGACAGGAAGGCGGTCACGTCCGGCTCGAAGGCGGCTCGGGTCGCCAGGAGATCCCGCAGGAAGATAACCGTGTGGGACTCGATGTCCATCATGTAGGCCAGGGTCCGCGCCTCCGCCGCCGAGAGCGGATGGTCCTTGACCCGTCCCCAGCCGACCCCGGACAGGTCGACCTTCTTGGACGCGCGCAGGTACTTGTCCAGGTCGAATTCGGCGTTCATCGCCCCCCTTTTGCGGCAGGGTTGTACGGGATTCGCACTGCCCAGGCAAACAGATCACTCGACTTCCTAGTCGGACAGGCGCTGACGCAGCAGGTCCCCGGCCAGCGCGGGGTTTGCCGCGCCTCTCGTCTTCTTCATCACTTGTCCGACCAGCGCGTTGAGAGCTCCCTCTTTCCCCTTGCGGAATTGCTCGGCGGGGCCGCGGTTCTCCGCGATGACCTCGTCGACGACGCCCTCCAGAGCAGAGGCGTCCGAGACCTGGCGGAGCCTTCGGGCCTCGACGATCGCATGGATGGGCTCACCGGTGTCGAAAGCCACCTGCAAAGCGGTCTTCGCCCCGGCCGAGGAGATCGTTCCGTCCGCGAACAGCCGTACCAGGTCGGCGAGATGCCGCGGGGTGACCCTGGATTCCTCCAACGATTGCCCGTGTTCTCGAAGGAGCGCTGCCAGGTCTCCGGTCATCCAGTTCGCCGCCGCTTTCGGGTCGGCTCCCAGGGACGCCGCCTGCTCGAAGAAATCAGCCCACGCCCTGGTCCCGCCAACGAGTGACGCCTGGCGCCGGTCCAGGCCGTACTCCTGCTCGAACCGGCGGCGGCGCGCTGCCGGCAGCTCGGGCAGCTCGGCCCGCAGCTTCTCGACCCATTCGGGATCCGGTTCGATGGGGGCCAGGTCGGGTTCGGGGAAGTAGCGGTAGTCGAACGCGTACTCCTTCGACCGGCCGTGGGTGGTGACGCCGCGGTTCTCCTCCCAATGTCGGGTCTCCTGGATCAGCTTCTCCCCGCGCTTGATCGCCTCGATCTGCCGGTCCTGCTCGTACCTGAGCGCGTGGTAAATGGAGCGGATCGAGTTCAGGTTCTTGATCTCGACTTTCGTGCCCAGCTCGGGATTCCCAGCCGTGCGAACGCTGATGTTGGCGTCGCACCGGAGGGAGCCCTCCTCCATCCGGACGTCGGACACGCCGAGCGCTTCCAGCGTGCCGCGCAGCTCCGTGAAGTAGGCGCGGGCCTCCTCCGGCGTTCGCATGTCCGGTTCGGAGACCACCTCGACCAGGGGCACACCTGCCCGGTTGTAGTCCTCCAGGGCATACTCGGCCCCTCCGATCCGGCCGGTGGCTCCCGCGTGGACCGTCTTCCCCGTGTCCTCTTCCAGGTGCACCCGGGTGATGCCGATCCGGCGCACGTCGCCGTCGACCTCGACGTCGAGGTGCCCCTTGATGCACAGCGGCAGGTCGTACTGGGAGATCTGGAAGTTCTTGGGCATGTCCGGATAGAAGTAGTTCTTCCGGTGAAACAGCGAGCGAGGGGCGATCTCGCAGTCCAGGGCCAGCCCGATCTTGATCGTGTACTCGATGGCCTTCTCGTTGGGCACCGGAAGGGTGCCCGGGTGACCAAGGCAGACCGGGCACACGTTGGTGTTCGGCGGTGCCCCGAACTCGTTCACGCTGCCGCAGAACATCTTCGTGGCCGTGGCCAGCTCGACGTGGCACTCCAGCCCGATCACCGTCTCGAATTGGCTGTTCATCTGAACCCCCCCACGATAGCGGTCCCGCGCACCCCGATACCATGATTGGATGGCTCGTCGGCTAGCCGCCTCTTCCCGCCTGCGCCTTCCTGATGCGTGGCGCCATCCCGGTCAGGTGTCGCCCGGGCTGATCTGGCTGGCGCTGGGCGCGGTCTACGTGATCTGGGGGTCGACCTACACCGCCATTCGCGAGGCCGTCCTCACACTTCCTCCGTTGTTCATGGCCTCGGTCCGCTTCCTCGTCGCCGGGGGCGTGCTGTATGCGTGGGCGATCCGCCGGGGCGATCGCCAGGGCGACCGGCCGGGATGGCCCGAGTGGCGTTCGGCATTCATCGTGGGGTGTCTGCTGCTGCTCGTCGGCAACGGCGGCGTGGTGCTGGCGGAGCGGAGTGTCCCGTCCGGGATCGCCGCTCTGGTCATCGCGACCATCCCGCTCTGGATGGCCGTGATCGACCGCATGTTCTTCGGACAGAGGCTGGCTCCGCAGGCGATCGCGGGCCTGGTCCTCGGCTTCGCGGGCCTGGCCGTCCTGGTTGGCGGGACCGGGAGGGGCAGGCTCGATCCGGTCGGAATGGCGATCCTGCTGACGGCAGCCGTGGGGTGGTCGATCGGCTCGATGTATTCGAGGAACGCTCGCCTCCCCGCCCGGCCCCTGGTGGCCACGGCCATGGAGATGCTGGCGGGCGGGGTGTCGCTGGCGATCGCCGGAGCGGTGCACGGGGAGCTCGGCCGAATCCACCCCGAGCGGTTCAGCACGGCCTCTCTTCTGGGCCTCGCCTACCTGATCGTGTTCGGGTCGTGGGTCGCGTTCTCCGCGTACATCTGGCTCCTGCGATCAGCGCCAATCTCACTGGTCTCGACGTATGCCTACGTCAACCCGGTGGTGGCAGCTCTCCTGGGGTGGCTCTTGCTGTCGGAGTGGATAACCGCGCGAACGTTGGTGGCCGGGGCGGTCATCCTGGTGGCGGTGGCGCTGATCCTTTCCGCCCGGAAGATCCCGCCCGGGGAGCCGGCCGACGCCGCCCCCGATGCGGCCAGCCTCGGCGGGCAGGGGCGCCGCTAGCCCCCCAGCGATTCGATCAGCGCCGGTCGGTCGGCGAAGCCCAGGTCCTGCTCCAGGGCGTAGGCGGCTCGCAACACTGTGGCTTCGTCGAGGAACTTGCCCATGATCTGGAAACCGACCGGGAGGCCATCGGGGGCGAGCCCGCACGGGATGCTGATGCCCGGCATCCCCGAGAGGTTCGACGGGATGGTGAAAATGTCCGAGAGGTACATGGCCAACGGGTCCTCGGTCTTCTCCCCCAGCCTGAACGCGGTGGTCGGCGAGGTCGGGCCGACCAACAGGTCGAATCGCTCGAAGGCCCGGTCGAAGTCCCGGATGACCAGCGTTCGGACCTTCTGAGCCTGGCCGTAGTAGGCGTCGTAATACCCGGCCGAGAGGGAGTAGGTGCCGAGCATGATCCGCCGCTTCACCTCGTCCCCGAAGCCCGCGCCCCTGGTCCGCATGTTCATGTCCATGACGTCGGACCCGGCTTCGGCGCGATATCCGTAGCGCACGCCGTCGTAGCGGGCCAGGTTGGAGGAGCACTCGGCGGGAGCGAGCAGGTAATAGGCCGAGAGCGCGTACTCGGCATTGGGGAGGCTGACCGGTTCAACGGTGGCTCCCAGCCGCTCCAGCCGGTCCGCCGCTCCCCTGACGGAGTCCCGAACTCCTGGCTGCACCCCCTCTGTGGAGAGCCAGTCTTCCACCAGGCCGATCCTCAATCCGCGGATCCCGGCGTCGAGCCCATCCGTGTAGTCGGGGACGGGGTCGGGCAGGCTGGTGGCGTCCCTGGGGTCATGTCCGGCGATCGCGTTCAGCATGATCGCGGCATCCCTGACATCCCGGGTGAACGTGCCGATGTGATCGAGCGAGGAGGCGAACGCGATGAGGCCGTACCGGGAGATGCGCCCGTAGGTCGGCTTGAGGCCCACCACGCCGCACAGCGCCGCCGGCTGGCGGACCGATCCGCCGGTATCCGTGCCCAGCGCCCACACGGCCTCCCCGGCCGCCACCGCCGCGGCCGAGCCGCCCGAGGAGCCTCCCGGAACCGTATCCAGGTTCCACGGGTTGTGGGCGGGCCCGTAGGCCGAGTTCTCATTGGAGGAACCCATGGCGAACTCGTCGCAGTTCGTCTTCCCCACCAGGACCGACCATGCGTTACCGAGCCTCTGCCAGGGCGTGCAGCTGTAGGGCGGCACGTACGGCTCGAGGATCTTCGACCCGGCGGTGGTCCGGATGCCCTTCGTGCAGAGCACGTCCTTCAGGGCCAGCGGGATGCCGGCCACCGGAGGAAGCTCTCGGCCGGCCTGGAACTGACGGTCGATCTCCTCGGCCCGCTGGCGGGCCAGGTCGCCCGTGACCCTTAGAAATGCGTGCAGGCGGTCGTCCAGCGCCTCGATCCGCCGGAGGGCTGACTCGACGATCTCGGTAGCGCCGGCCTCTCCGTCCTGCAGGATCTGCCCCAGCTCGTGCCCCGTGAGATCGCACAGCTCGCTCAATGGCCTAGATCTCTTCTTCGATGATTCGAGGCACCTTGAACCGCTCGTCCTCGACTTCGGGGGCGCCGGCCAGGGCTTCCTCGCGGCTGAGGGAGGGCTCGGGCTCGTCCGGGCGAACCACGTTGGCTCGGGGGATGGGATGGGACGTGGGCGGGACGTCCTCGGCCGCGACCTCCCGGACCTTCTCGGCGTGCTCGAGGATCAGCCCGAGCTGGCGGCGGAAGCGCTCCCGCTCCTCCGGAGTCAGGGTCAGGCGAGCCAGCCTGGCCACGTGGTCGACGTCGATCTCTACCGGCATTACCGGCCTCAGACGCCCTCGAGCGCCGGGAAATCCGGGGCCACAACCACGGTCACGATCGAGCCCCTCGTGTGGTGGTTGGTGTGCACGATGTCCAGCGAGTTGAAGTAGGCGGCCACCACCTCACTGGGCTTGGCCTCCGTGCGACCCCAGAGGATCACCGACCGGGTCAGCGTCGAAGGAGCCACCCGCACCGGCAGCACCACGAACCCCGCCCTCTCCAGGTACCCGACCACCTGCTGGGCGCGCCCCCCCGAGTTCGCGTCGAGCACCTGGACGGTGATGTTGGCAGGCGACAGAGGAGTGAGCGGCGCTTCCCTGCCGAAGTTCCCCAGCGCCTTGCCCTGGCGCATCCGATGGAACAGGCTCGTTGCCTGTGGCTCGAGGAGTTGCAGGTAATCCACTCCGTTCAGCCGGAGAGGCACCGCGGGGACGATCCGGAAGCTCACGCGGCGCTGCCCGAGTCGTCCCAGCTTCCTCGTCAGGTCTTGCAGCGCGTAGATGTTCATGTTCTTGTCCACGATCAGGTTGCGCTGGACCGCCCGGACCAGCTCCGGCAGGTGGAACACCGACCCCAGCGACAGCGCCTTCTCGATGAGCGCTCGCATGAACTGCTGTTGGCGGGAGATCCGGGAGAAGTCGGGGATCGCGTCGCCCTCGATGTGGCGAGCCCGCACGAAGGCCAAAGCCGTGGACCCACGCAGGTTGTAGCACCCTGCACGGGGGAGCTTCAGTTGGGAAACCTTGTCCACCAGAGGCTTGTAGATGCAGACCGGAATGCCTCCCACAGCATTGACCAGTCGCTCGAACCCGGTGAAGTTCACCTGCACGTAGTGGTTTATCTGCAGGCCCGTGAGCTGCTCCACGGTCTTTACCATGAGGTTCGGCCCGAAGTTGAAGGCCGTGTTGATCTTGTTGAGCCCGTGTCCCGGGATCGGCACGCGGAGGTCCCTCGGGATCGATAGCACGACCGTTCGATCATTCTGTACATCCACCTGCACCAGGATGATCGTGTCGGAGCGTTGACCGCTCGTCCACTTCGAGCTGCCCAGGACCCTCTGCTGCCTCCTCGTGAGTCCCTGGCGGCTGTCGCTCCCGAGTACCAGGAACGTGCAGGCCTTCCGGATGCAGATTGGATCGACATCGGGGAGGCATCCTTCACCCTTGCAGTCCTTTCCCACATCGAGCCTGGTGATATGGCCCTCGACATGGCGAATCGTGGCGATGGCGAACCCGGACCCCACCGCGACCAGAAGAGAGAGAACGCCGGCCACCGCCAGGAAGGCCTTCCTGGAGCGGTGCCGACTGGAAGATGGCATACGATCCGAGTGTGCTCGGCCCATTAGTCTTGGAAAGAGTACAGACAATAAGCCCATAGGCCAGCAGGGCCTGGGAGGCGCCGTGACCGACATCGTGTGGAGTCCCTCTGAAGATTACGTGGAGCGGGCCAACGTCACCCGGCTGATGCGGGCACACGGCATCGGGTCCTACGAGGAGCTGGTCAAACGGTCCCAGGACGACGTGGAGTGGTTCTGGGAAGCCGTGGTGCGGGACATGGGGATCGAGTTCTACGAGCCCTACCGACAGGTACTGGACGAATCCGAGGGCACGGCGTGGGCGAAGTGGTTCGTCGGAGGAAAGATCAACCTGGCCCAAAACTGCGTCGACCGATGGGCGGAGCGCACCCCCGACAAGGTCGCCATCATCTGGGAGGGCGAGGAGCAGGGCTGGTCCCGAAGCGTCACCTACCGCGAACTACAGCGCATGAGCAACCAGCTCGCCCACGGTCTTCGGCAACTCGGCGTAAGCAAAGGAGACACAGTCGGGATCTTCATGCCGATGGCTCCGGAGATCGTCGCCGCCACCCTCGCATGCGCCAAGCTCGGAGCCGTCTACTTGCCGATCTTCTCCGGCTACGCGGCCGATGCCGTGGCCACGCGACTGCAGGACGCCGAGGCGAAAGTGCTGATCACCGCCGACGGAACGACTCGCCGGGGCAAGTTGGTGCCGATGAAGGAGACAGCCGACGAGGCCGTAGCGGCGTGCCCGACCGTCCAACATGTGGTGGTGTGGCCCCGGGTGGGCAGATCGGACCTGCAGTGGCATGAAGGCCGCGACCACCTGTGGGATGACCTGCTGGAGCGGCACCAGCCGAGCTTCGAGAACGAGAGGCTCGATCCGGAACACGCTCTGTTCATCGCCTACACGTCCGGGACCACGGGCCGGCCGAAGGGTTCCGTCCACGTCCACGGAGGCCTGCTGGTCAAGGTGGCCGAGGAGGTGGCCTACCAGGCAGACCTGCACCAGGATGAGATCCTGTTCTGGGTCACCGACCTCGGCTGGATCATGGGGCCGTGGGAGTTGATCGGGGCGGGAGCGCTGGGAGCGACCGTGTTCCTGTTCGACGGCGCGCCCAGCCATCCGGGGCCCGACCGGATCTGGGACATGGTCGAGCGGCACCGCCTCACCACCCTGGGCATCTCCCCCACCTTGATTCGCTCTCTCATCCCAGCCGGCGACGAGATGGTCACGCGGCATGACCTTTCGTCTCTCCGCATCCTGGGCTCCACCGGTGAGCCCTGGAACCCCGACCCGTACCTGTGGTTCCTGAACGTGGTGGGAGGCGGCCGCTGCCCGATCATCAACATCTCGGGCGGCACCGAGGTGGGGGCTTGTTTCCTGTCTCCCTTGCCCATCACCGAGCTCAAGCCCTGCACCTTGCGGGGGCCGGCCCTCGGAATGGACATCGACGTGTGGGACGCGGAAGGCAGGCCGGTCGGGCCGGGGGAGGTCGGCGAGCTGGTGTGCAAGAAGGCCTGGCCCGGGATGACCCGGGGCATCTGGAAGGATCCCGACCGGTACCTGGCCACCTACTGGAGCCGGTGGCCCGGTGTCTGGGTCCATGGGGACTGGGCCAGCCGGGACGAGGACGGCTTCTGGTTCCTGCACGGACGCTCGGACGACACCATGAACGTCGCCGGCAAGCGGGTGGGGCCGGCCGAGGTCGAGAGCGCCCTGGCCCATCACCCCGCGGTCGCCGAGAGCGCCGCGGTCGGGGTCCCCGACGAGATCAAAGGGGAGGCCATCTGGTGCTTCGTCCTGGCCAAGCCCGGCACCGAGCGAACAGACGCACTGGCCACGGAGCTGGCAGGGGCGGTGGCCACCCATCTGGGGAAGGCGTTCAAGCCGTCCCGCGTGGTGTTCGTGGACGAGCTGCCCAAGACCCGAAGCGCCAAGATCGTCCGCCGGGCCCTGCGGGCGCTGGTCATGGGCCAGGACTTGGGCGACCTCTCCAGCCTGGAGAATCCCGGTTCCCTCGACGCCATCCGGACGAGGCTCTGAGGCCTTCATGCGATCTCCACGCTTTCGCATGATCCGTTTGCCTGCCGGCTGCGAATCACGCTGGAAGCGAGAGGAGTTCGACCATCCTGAGCCCCCCAGCGGTGACGACGGACCTTGCCGTGCCCGAACAGGGGCTGCATCGACGGAGTCTCGTCGTGGCCGTCCCTAGCATCGAGGATGCCCGCGACCGCGACCTCGTCCGGCAGGTTCGATCGGGCGACGAGGAGGCCTTCCGCGCCCTGTTCCGGCGTTACGGCCCGCTGGCCAAGGGCCTCGCCTACAAGGTGGTTCGGCAGCCATTCATGGCGGAGGAGATCGTGCAGGAGGCATTCCTGGCCCTGTGGAGGGATCCTGGGAGCTACCGGGAGGATCGAGGAAGCTTCCGGGCGTGGCTGCTAGCTGCCGTCCATCACCGCGCCGTGGACATGGTCAGGCGCGAGGAGGCCCAGCGCCGGAGAGGCCAGGAGCAGCAGGCCGAAGCCTATGAAGAAGACTTCGCGGACTCCGTCGCGGATCGGGTCGACCTGGCGGAGACGAAGGAGCGGGTCCGCGGGGCCTTGGAGGACATCCCCGCGGCCCAGCGCCAGATCCTGGAGCTCATGTACTTCGAGGGGAAGTCGCAGAGCGAGATCGCCGACGCGCTGGGGCTGCCGCTCGGCACGGTCAAGAGTCGCACACTGCTCGGGATGCGCAGGCTCCGCCTCGTCCTGGGAGGGGAACGATGATCGCCGGACACCGGCCCCACGACGAGATCGAAGAGCTCATCGCGGCCGACGCGCTGGACGGGCTCGATGAGGGTGGGTGGCGAGAGCTGGCGCGGCTGCGCGAAGAGCACGGCCCGCACTGCGCCGAGTGCCTCCGGCTCGAGTCCGAGTACCGGGAAGTCGCGTCCCAGCTGGCCACCGTGGTGGAGCTCGTGCCGCTGTCTCGCGGTGCGGAGGACGCCTTGATACGGGCGGCCCGTGCACGTGAGGTTGAGCGACCGGAGCCGGGTCAGCGACGGCTGCGGGTGATCGCGGGAGGCCGGAGGGTGCAGCGGATGGTGGCCGCGGTGGCCGTGGCCGCTGCGATCGCGTTGCTGGCCGGGCTGGCCGGTTACTCGGTCGCCCCGAAGCCGGCTCCGCTGGCCACGGTCTCGTACCGATCGGGCGACCAACGGCTCACCATCGTCTACGTGAAAGGGCAGACCCAGGCCCTGGCCATCGGGTCGAACATCCCGGCCCTGGAGGGAGGCAAGGTCTACGAGCTCTGGTACCAGCCGAAGGAAGGGGCGAACATGGTGCCGGCCGGGACCTTCGTGCCGACGAACGGCACGGTAGTGGCGCCGGTTCAGCTCGGCAAGTCGTTCGTCGCGGTCGCCATGAGCGTCGAACCGCCCGGCGGCAGCCCCCAGCCCACCACCAAACCGATCTTTGTCACTCCTGTCTGATTCTGGGTCAGTTCGCGCGTCTCGGTCACGGCGTCGCGGCGCCTTCGGCGGCGGTCTCGAGCAGCACGGGTTCTTCGACGATCGGTCGAGGCCGGGCTCGCCGCAGGAAAAGAAGGGTGATCGCTCCGGCCGCTGCGGTCACCCCCGCAGCGACGCCCATGGCAGACCTCGGGCCGAACTGTTCGGCGATCCATCCGATGAGCGGTCCGCCGATCGGCGTCGTACCGAGGAACACCACCGCGAACAGGCCCATGACCCGACCGCGCATCTCCGGCGTCGCGCCGAGCTGCAACAGCGAGTTGGACATTGCGATGAACGCCGTGCTGGCCATTCCGATGGGGAGCATGGCCACGAGTTCGAAGCCGAGGCTGGGGGCCAGGGCAGCCAGCAAGAGAAACACGCCCATCGCGATGGCCGCCGCCGCCAGGAGGCGCCGGGTGGCCTTTCCCCAGGCCGCCACGGCCAAGCCTCCCACGACGGCCCCGGCCCCCATCACCGAGAAGAGCACGCCGAAGGCCCCGGCTCCTGCGTGGAAGGCGAACCGCACCATCAGCGGAAGGACCACCGAGAAGTTGTAAGCGATGGCCCCGACCACAGCCATCAGGAGCAACGGGATCCTGAGCTGGCGGGTCCGCCACACGTATCGCAGCCCCGCACGAAGCTGCCCGCGCTGCCGCATGGTGATCTTCGCTCGCTGGAGCTCGCTCGCCCGCATCATGAGGAGACCTGCGATGACCGCGACGTAAGAGCCCGCATTCACCAGGAAACAGATCCCTACGCCGACCGTGGCGATGAGTACTCCGGCCACCGCCGGGCCGACGATGCGACTGGCATTGACGATGACGCCGTTCAGGCTCACGGCGTTCGTCACATGCTCGCGCCCCACCATCTCCATCACGAAGGTCTGGCGGGTGGGCATGTCGATCATGGTGACCAGGCCGAGCCCCAGGGCCAGTGCGTAGACCATCCACAGCGTCACCACGTGGGTCACCGCCAGCAAGCCGAGGGCCAGAGCGAGCAGTGCCGAGGCGCTTTGGGTCCAGATCAGAAGCTTCCGCTTGTCCACCCGGTCGGCGATGAGTCCACCCCATGGACCGAGCAGCAGAGTCGGCAGGAACTGGAGCGCGGTGACGGCGCCGAGGGCGACCCCACTGCCCGTGATTTCGAGCACCAGCCACGCCTGCGCGACCGACTGCATCCAGGTACCGCTCATGGACACGATCTGTCCCAAGAAATACAGGCGGTAGTTGCGCACCCCGAGCGACCGGAAGGTGCGCGAGGCCGCCAGGCGAAGCCGGTTCATGCCTCCTCGCTCACGAAGCGCTCCAGGATCTCCACGGCCCGACCGATCACGGCTCGCTCCTCAGGCGGTAGCGAGCGGAGCCGGCGGGCCAGGTAGGCCGTCTTGCGGGAGCGGCTGCGCTCCAGGAGCCGCTTGCCTTGCCGGCTGAGCGTGATCCGAGCGACCCGTCGATCATCGGGATCGACCTCGCGGCTCACCAGCCCCTCGCCCTCCAACCGGGCCACGATCGGCGTCATCGTCGGGGGCTGGACCTTCTCCACTGAAGCCAGGTCGCCCAAGGTGAGTGGGCCCACACGCTCCACGCTGGACAGCGCGGAGAGCATGGACGGGGTGATCCCCGCGTCGGCCAGCTGGCGAAGCCGGCGGGCCAGCCTCATGACGGCAAGCCGGAGGCCTGCGGCCAGCTCGACAGAATCGTTCGGATCGGCTGGCGCTCGAGGTGAAGGGGAAACGCCGCGTTGCACCATACAGAGTCTACAAACTATTTAGGTATCCGAACTATTCCTCGGAAGGCCAGCGCCTGCCCGGCCCCGCGCTCCTGGTCAGGCCTCACCCTTGGACCGGCGCGCGGCCAGGATGGCCTCCTTGCGGGCCAGCCGGGCTTCCCGCCGGACCTTGGCCTCGCGCTGGCGCTGGCGCTGTTCCTCGTCCTCCGCGACGACCGGGGGGACCGGCCGGGGACGGCCACTGTCATCCAGGGCCACGTACACCAGGTATGCGCTCGACGTGTGGACCTGACGACCCGTGACCACGTTCTCCGCCTCCACCCGAACGCCCACCTCGAGGGAGGTCCGCCCGACGTCGTTCACCATGGCTCGAACGGTGACAACGTCACCCACGATCACGGGCTCGATGAACGACATCTCGTCCATGGCCACGGTGACCACCGGCCCTCCGCAGTGCTTCATCGCCGCCAGGCCGCCGGCCGTGTCAACCATCTTCATGATCTCTCCGCCGTGCACGTTGCCGAGAAGGTTCGCCGTGGTCAGGTCCATCTGCCGGATGAGCGTCACGGACGAGGCCGATCCCGGCTTCGGGGTGAGATCCCATTCCACGAGGCCAGACGATACAACCGAGCGCAGCGCGATCCCACGAGCGCCCCACCGCTCAACGCGCCAAATGCGGGGTAAGACAGAGCGGGGCAAGGCCCGACAGAACTCCGAGGCGCCCCCAGTCGTCCAGTGAGGAGCAAGCCGGACGCTCACCGCCGGCCGTAGGAACAGATGAGCGTGAAGACGAGGGAACAGACCATGCGGCTCCGGCCGGGCACGTCCGCTCGCCCGAGGGGCTCGGCGGCTCGTACGTTCGATCGGCCCGGCGTCCAGGCCCTGGCGGCCCTCCTTCTCTATCTGCTCACGTCGGCCCTGTTCTTCGGCCTCCCCATTCTTCGAGACATCAGGCATTCGTATGTGGGCCTGGGCCGTCCGGAACTCGGCACCGGGTTCACCGACCCGAGCGTGTACATGTGGTCTCTGCTGTGGTGGCCGCACGCCCTCACGCACGGCATGAACCCGCTGTTCACGCACCTCGTCTGGGCGCCACAGGGGGTCCATCTGGGATGGACCACCACCGTCCCCGGTGCATCGATCCTCGCGTGGCCGGTCACCGCCTGGCTGGGCCCGGTCGCCTCGTACAACGTGTGGATGCTCCTGGCTCCTGCCCTGGCCGGGTGGACCGCCTATCTCCTCTGCCGCCACGTGACCGGGGCGTTCTGGCCTTCGCTGATGGGCGGGTACCTGTTCGGATTCTCAAGCTACGAGCTGGCCCAGATGACCGCCCATCTGAACCTCGCCCTGATCTTTCCCCTCCCTCTGGCGGTGCTCCTGGTCTTGCTCCGCGTGGAGCGGCAGCTGAAGCCGGCCCCCTTCGTCCTCCTGTTGGCCGGCACCGTCGCTCTCCAGTTCTCCTTCTCCATCGAGATCGCGTTCACCCTGACCATGTTCGGAGGTGTGGCGGGACTTCTGGCGCTGGCGTTGGTTCCTCAGGCCAGGCTGCGTCTGATTCAGACCGCCGGGTGGACGGCGCTCTCCTTTCTGGTCGCTGGGGTGGTGCTGGCTCCATTCGTGGTCGCCCTGGCCGGCGGCTCAGGGTTCGTCCCCCGGACGTGGCATTCGAAATACTCCACGGACCTCCTGAACCTGGTCGTTCCCACGCACACCGCGCTCCTGGTGCCGCCGGAGGCCGGAGGGATCGCGAGGCGATTCGCCGCGGGGCTCAGCGAAGAAGGCGCCTACCTCGGGCCGCTTCTCCTTGTAGTCGTTCTGTTCGCGGCCCGGGCCCTCCGCACTCGCACCGGGAGGCTGCTGCTCGGATCACTCGGCTTGATCGTGCTCGCCTCCCTGGGGCCCGGCCTCCGTGTGGCGGGGGTCGAACGCGTTCCGCTTCCGTGGGCCCCGACGGCCGACCTTCCCCTCGTCCGGATGGCCCTGCCGGCTCGGTTCATGCTCTACGCCTGGCTGGTCTTGGGACTCATAGCGGCGCTGTGGCTGGCCGCTCCGAGCCGGCGACCCTGGGCTCGGTGGGGGAAGTGGGCCCTGGCGCTTGTGTGTCTGGTCGCCCTCCTACCGAACCTCGCGCTGCCTCTGTGGAACGCCAGGACGGACACGCCGGCGTTCTTCTCGACCGATCTGCATCGACGGTACCTGGAGCGGGGGCGCAACACCCTGGTGATCCCGTTCGCGAGCAACGGGTTCAGCATGCTCTGGCAGGCGGAGACCGACATGGCGTTCCCGATGACCGGCGGCTACATCGCATGCGCGATCCCACGCGACTATCGGCGCTGGGCCATCGTGGCCACATTTCTGTCGAAGCGACGAGTCCCCCGGTACGATGTCCAGCTCCAAGCCTTCCTCGGCCGCTTCGCCGTCGCCAACATCGTGGTGGATCCTCGGGCCAAGGGACCGTGGCGTCGCGTATTCGGCAAGATTCCCGTGCGGCCGGTCGATGTGGGCGGGGTTCTCTACTACAGGGTGCCCGACAGACTCCTCGCGGAGTACCGACTACGGCCACGGCCGCACAACGTCGCGTGGAAGTCGTTGCAGCGTGCCTGCCAGTGAGCTGCTACGGCGTGCTACAATCGTCGCATGGCGAGGCCAGACAGGGAGATCCCGCAGAGAGAGCTTCGTAACGACGTAGCCGAAGTCCTGAGGGAGGTCGCGTCCGGTCGGAGCTTGCGGGTAACCGTACGAGGGCGGGCCGTGGCCGACCTGGTTCCGATATCCGAGGCGCGGCAGTTCGTCTCACGCTCCGAGCTCGAGTCCATCCTGATCGAGGACCCCCTGGATGCTGGGTTTGTTGAAGATGTCCGCGGCGCTCTCGGCTCGACGGTCGCCGAGCTGTGAGGGGATTGTTGGACACCTCGGTATTCGTCGGTGAAGAGCAGAAGCGCGAGCTCGGCCCCCTTCCGGACCAGGCCACGATCTCGGTCATGACCCTTGCCGAGCTGCACGTTGGTGTCCTGCTGGCCAAGGGTCAGAGAGTCCGGGCCCTCCGCCTCCGCACCCTGGCCCGTGTGGAACGCGCCTTTGATCCGCTCCCCGTGGACGACTCGGTGGCCAGAGCCTTTGCGGAGATCGTCGCCGACGCTCGGAGAAAGCGTAGACAGCCCAGGGTTGTGGATGCGCTGATCGCAGCGACCGCTGTGGCGTATGACCTGCCCCTCTACTCGCAGGATCGGGACTTCGAACTCATTCTGGGTGTGGAGTTGGTCCTGGTCTGACGCCGTGACCCGGATAAGCGAGGGCAGCTCGCGGATGCAAGCCATCGGCGCGTTCGGTCTCTATGTGGTTGTGTCCGTCGTCCTGTTCGGCCTGCCCGTTCTCTCCGATCCGAGCCGCACCTTCATCGGACCCCCGGCATCGCCCGACCCCAGATTCTTCTTCTGGGCCCTGGCCTGGTGGCCCCACGCCCCGATCCACGGGCTGAATCCGATCTGGACGCACGCGGTATGGGCGCCTGAGGGCTACAACCTGGCCTGGGCGACCGGCGCGCCGGGACCGAGTCTCCTGGTGTCCCCGATCACACTCACCGCCGGGCCGGTGGTCGCCTACAACGTCCTGGCCCTCCTGGCCTGTCCGCTTTCGGGACTGGCAGCCTTCCTGCTGTGCCGCCGGGTAACGGGCGCCTTCTGGCCCTCCCTGGCCGGGGGCTACGTCTTCGGCTTCTCCACTTATCAACTCGGTCACCTGGGGCAGCATGTCAACCTCGAACTGTCTTTCCTGGTCCCTCTCGCCGTGTACCTGGTGTTGTTACGGGTGGATGGCGATATCGGCGCTCGGCGATTCGTGGTGTTGCTCACGGTCGTACTGGTCTTCGAATTCCTCACCTCGACCGAGGTGTTCGCCACGCTGGCCGTGTTCGGCGGACTCACCCTGCTCCTCGCGCTCGCTTTCGCGCCGGAGCGTCGCACTGACGTGCTGGCGGCGGGAAGGCTGATCGCTCTTTCGCTTCTCCTCGTGGCGATCGTGGTCAGCCCGTACCTCTGGTACGCCTTCGCCCACGAGGTTCCACGGAGGGGCCTGGACGGTTCGGATCTCCTCAGCTTGTTCGTTCCCCGCCTGCGCACGCTGATCGGATCGAAGACGTTCTTCTCCCTGACGAGAACGTTTCCGGGAGCCGCGAGAGAGGACACCGCCTATCTGGGTCTCCCGCTGATCGCCATCCTCATCCATTTCGCCGTGACGCAATGGCGCCGGCGAGTGACGAAGCTGCTCGTCGTAGCCATGTTCCTTTTCGCGTTGGCCGCCCTCGGGCCGAGGCTGTTCGTGGCGGGACACGCATCGGTCCCGCTCCCCTGGCGGGCCGTCCAGGCTCTCCCGCTCATCAACAACGCCGCCCCTCGGCGGTTCTCGGTATATGTCTTCGTGATCGCTGCGGTCGCGGTAGCCACATGGCTCAGCGCCGGCCGCAGGTCGTGGGCCAGGTGGGGGGCGGTGCTTGCGGCGGTCGTCTTCCTGTTCCCGAACTTCTCCCCCGACTACCTGCACGGAAGCGCCGACGTTCCTCGGTTCTTCGCCACTGGCGGCTATCGGCGCTTCGTGCACCCTGGCGACAACGTGCTGATCCTGCCCAGCGACGCCCCCAGTGGATTTCCCCAGGCCATCAGCATGCTCATCCAGGCTCGCGCGGACTTCTCGTTCCGGATGGGCCTGGCGTACACCGGACCGCCGCCGCCCGAATACGAACGCTCGCCAATCCTCCGGGCGCTGTACCGGGGAAGGGCCCCCAGCGTCGGGGCCGTCGAGTTCATGCAGTTCCTCGCGGCGCACCGGATCCGGGCGATCATCCTCGACCGGGGTTCCGCGCTCGAGCCCGGGCTCACGGCTCTGCTCGGCGGGCCGCCGGACCCCGTCGCCGACGTCCTGGTCTACGAGGTTCCGCCCCGGTAGCGCTTGAGCAGGTTGCGAGCGATCACCACGCGCTGGATCTGGTTGGTGCCCTCGTAGATCTGAGTGATCTTCGCGTCGCGCATCATGCGCTCCACCGGGTACTCGCGCATGTAGCCGTACCCACCGAGGATCTGCACGGCGTCCGTGGTCACCTTCATCGCCACGTCACCCGCGTAGCACTTGGCCATCGAGGCGAACTCGGTCATCCGAGGATCCTTGGCATCGACCAGCGACGCCGCCCTGTACACGAGCAGGCGGGCCGCCTCGATCTCCATGGCCATGTCGGCCAGCATGAACTGGATCCCCTCGAAGTGGCTGATGGGCTTCCCGAACTGCTGGCGCTCGTTCGCGTACCGGGCGGCGAAGTCGAATGCGCCCTGGGCGATCCCCAGAGCCTGGGCGGCAATGGTGGGCCTGGAGTAGTCGAGCGTCCGCATGGCGTAGGTGAAGCCTTCGCTCTCCTCGCCGATCAGCCGGTCCGCAGGGATGTCGGTGTTCTCCAGGTAGACCTCACGCGTGGGCGAGCCGTGGATGCCCAACTTGTGCTCGGCCTTGCCGAAGGACACCCCGGGGTCGTCCGCGTACACCACGAAGGCGCTGATCCCCTTGGCTTTCTGTGCAGGGTCGCGGGTGGCGAACACCGTGTAGGCGTCTGAGACGCCGGCTCCCGTGATGAACCGCTTCGTGCCGGAAAGCCTGTACCCCGGGTCTGTCTTCTCGTAGCGAGACTTCATGGCGACCGAGTCACTGCCGCTGTCCGGCTCGGTGAGACAGTAGGACATCTGGTGATCACCCTTGGCGATCCCCCCGAACAGCTCGTGCTTGAGATCATCAGAGCCCGCAAGCATCACGGGGATGGCGCCCAGCCGACTGACCAGGGGGATCAGGGCGCAGCCGGCGGACACGCGCGAGATCTCCTCGATCAGGACGGCGAACGTGAGGGAGCCGCCTCCTGAACCCCCGAACTCCTCGGGATAGCTCACGGCCATGAGCTCGCTCTCCACGAACAGCTTGTGGACGTCCCAGGGGAACTCGTCGGTCTCGTCGATCTCGGCGGCTCGGGCCAGCCCGATCCGCTCTTCCACGATCTCTCGGACCAGGCCGCGGAACTCCTCCAGCTCTTCGGGCAGCGCGAACGATGAATCCGTCATGTCTTCGCTTTCGCTCTTCTGCGACGAGTGCCGGGGCGGACCGGCTCCCGGGGGACTGTAGCAAGCGTCTTCGCGTGAGGGGAATCGAAGGAGAGGCCGTCGAGCCACTTCAGGAAGGCCTCCTCGTAGGCGATCCCGAACCGCAGGGTCTGGACCGGAGGCGAATCCAACGACGCTCCCTCCATCATCGTTCGGTAGAACGCCAGCCGCTGCTCGTGCCGGCGGCGATGTCCCTCGACGAACCGCGCCAGATCCTCCGGCGACACGTGATCGGCGAAGAAGAGGGTGAGCAGCAGGGGGAAGCGGATGAGCTCGGGGCCGGGCTCGCGCCGGATCCACTCCGAGAAGGCGGCGCGACCGGCGCCCGTGATCGTGTACCGCCGCCGGTTCCGCGGGCCAGCCTCGCCCCGCTCCACCAGTCCTCGCTCGGTGAGCTGCGCGAGCTCCCGATAGATCTGGCTCCGGGTCACGTTCCAGAAATTCCCGATGGTCGCTTCGACCGCTTCGGCGAGCTCCCACCCGCTCATCGAGCCCGAGGCCAAGAATCCCAGCAGGGAGGCGGCCGTCGAGTTCAGCTCGCTTGACATGGTGGGCCTGCCGGAGGATGATCCGTCCACATTGACAGGTGACATTGAACTAAGCAGAGTTTAGTGGACTCGAGGGCAACGACACCAGCACGTCCGGTCGAAGCCCCTTCGCCCCCCGACCCGAGGACGGCCTCGCCCGATCGATCCCTGGTCGTCGTGGCGTGGATCGCCTTGTTCCTGACGCCGGTCGGCATCTACTGGAGGCTGTTCACCCACCGGACCTCCACTCCCGTCTCGGTCCAACTGGCCGCCTTCGGCGTGCTGGTCCTCTTCGTGGGAACCGCCATGAGGGTCGAGAGCCTCCGGCCACTCCGCTCGTTCCTGCTGACCGTCCTCGCGCTCGGCACCGGCCTGCTGGCAGTGGGACTCATCGAGCGGAGCCCCGCATGGACCCGTTGGGCAGCCCGGGCCTCCTCACCGAAGGTGGTCTTCGCGGACTCGGCCCTCAAGGCCATCCCCTGCCTGCTCATGGCAGGCGTCCTGGTGGCAAAGGGCCTGAGGCGACGAGACATGTTCGTTGCCGTCGGCGACCTCCGGGCCAGCGCGGGGCTGCCGCTCACCGAGAGGCGCGTGTCATGGGCGTGGCTCGGAGCCGTAGGGACCTTCGTCTTCGCCGGACCGCTTGCCGTGGAACTGGCCGTTACCACTCACCCCGACTTCGGCATGGCCGGCAAGGCGCTGGCCGCGCTCCCTGCCGCCATCGCCTTCGGCGTGTTCAATGCGGCTCAGGAAGAATTTCGCTTTCGGGCCGGCCTCCTGGCCGCACTCGTTCCCGCCGTCGGCTCGTGGCAGGCTGCTCTCATGACGTCGGCGCTGTTCGGATTCGGCCATTGGTTCGGCCATCCGTCGGGGCCGGTTGGAGTGGGCATGACGTTCCTGGCTGGGTTCGTGTTGGCCAAGAGCATGCTCGACACGCGAGGGTCAGGATGGGCCTGGTTCATGCACGCCGTTCAGGACGTGCTGATCTTCTCGTTCCTGGTCATGGCCGCCCATTGAGGCGCGCATTCGGTCTCGTCCAGGCTCTCAGCCGAGCCGGCGGATGATCAGAGCGTCGCCCTGGCCGCCGCCTCCACACAGGGCCGCACCACCGAGGTCCACCCCGCGCCGGCGCATCTCGTAGGCCAGGGTCAGGACCAGCCGGCACCCGCTCATCCCGATAGGGTGACCCAGCGCCACCGCGCCACCGTTGACGTTGACTATCTCCTCGTCCACCCCGAGCATCCGGGTGGCGTTCAACGCGACCGAGGCGAAGGCCTCGTTGATCTCCACCAGCCCGAGGTCGTGGGCGTCCTTGCCGGCCTTCTTCAGCGCGTTCTGCATGGCCAGCGCGGGCACCGTGTGGAGGTAGGCATACCGCTCGGCGCTCATGCCATGGGACACGATCTCGGCGATCGGCGTAAGGCCCAGCTCTTCAGCCTTCCGGGCCGAGGTCACCACCACTCCGGCTCCCCCGTCGGAGATCTGCGACGCGTTGCCGGCCGTGATGGTCCCGTCGGGCTTGAACGCCGGCTTGAGCTTCGCCAGCGATCCCGCCGTCGCGTCGGACCGGATCCCCTCGTCGGCGGACACGACCACCGGCGCGCCCTTTCGCTGCGGGATCTCAACGACCACCACTTCCTCGGCCAGCTGGCCGGAGGTCCATCCCTGGTGGGCCCGCTGGTGCGAGCGGGCCGCCCACGCGTCCTGCTCCTCCCGGGTGATGCCGAGCTCGGTGTTGACCTCGTCCGAGGAATCGCCCATGTGCTTGTGGGTGAAGGTCGACCACAACCCGTCGTAGATCATCGAGTCGACGATCTCCGTGTTGCCTATGCGTGCTCCCCACCGCGCGGCGGGAATGACGTATGGGGCCTGGGACATCGACTCCATGCCCCCGGCGACGACCACCTCGACCTCGCCGGCCCGGATCAGCTGGTCCGCCAAGGCGATGGCGTTCAGGCCGGACAGGCACACCTTGTTGATGGTGATAGCGGGGACCTCGCGCGGGATTCCTGCCTCGATGGCCGCCTGCCGCGCGGTGATCTGGCCGGCCCCCGCTTGGAGGACATGGCCCATGATCACGTAGTCCACCTGGTTGGAGGCCACCCCCGAGCGCTCCAGGGCAGCCCGGATGGCGGCGGCCCCGAGCCCGACCGCGGGAACCTCCCTGAAGCCTCCGCCGAACTTGCCTATGGGGGTCCGGGCACCGTCGACGATCACCGATCCACTCATGTCGAGCTCCTCTTCGAAGGTGGTTCTCACCTCATTCTACGAGGGGCCCTTAAGTGCCTATTCCGTGGCCGGAGTCTCCGCGGTGTCCTCGGGAAGCGACTTCTCCTCGGAGCCGTTCGGAAGCACGATCAGCGTGTCCGAGGTCTTCGCAGCCGGCCCGCCGTTCGGCGAAACGCCGGCCCGCTTGGCCAGGGCCTGATGGATAACCTGCACGATTTCCTCGCCCACCAGCTCGTCCCGGGCGATCAGGGCATCGCGCAGGGCCTCGACCAGATCACGGTTCTCCTCGAGCACACCGCGGATACGCTCTTTCTGGGCGTCCAACAGCGTCTCGACACGGGCCTTGGCGTCTCGGTCGCCCAGCACCTTACCCACCAGGTTCGACCGGGAGGCCAGCCCTTCGGCCACGGCTTCGTAAGAGACGAGCGAACCGCCCATTCCCAAGGCTCCCACCATCATCGCAGCAACCTCGGTGGCGCTGGCGAGGTCCGACCCGGGCCCCGTTCCCGTCTCGCCCAGGAACACTTCCTCCGCGGCCATCCCTCCCAGGGCGATGGCGATCGCCGCCTCCAGCTCGGACCGAGAGCGGGTGAACCGCTCCTCCAGGTCGCTGTGGGTGAGGAGCCCCAGAGCCGTCCGGCGCTTGATGATCGAGAGGACTTCCAGCCGCCTTGTCTTGCCCAGGAGATACGCGGCGACCGCGTGGCCAGCCTCGTGGGTGGCCACCGCCTGCCGTTCGTCGTCGGTGTACACGACTCGCTGGGCCAGACCGATCTCTTCGGTCATCTTGGCCTCATAGATGTCGGAGATCGACATCCCGTCCCGGCCGTCTCGAAGCGCCACCAGGAGCGCTTCGTCGAACAGATGCTCGATCATCACGGGCGTGTAGCCCAGGGTGTCGTGGGCCAGTCGCTCGCGGGCTCCGTCTTCGTCAAGGAGTTCGTTGTGCGACTTGCGGTCGAGGAAGAAGTCGATGAGGTCACGACGCCCCTGCTTGGTGGGCAGGTCGAAGTACAGGCGCCGGTCGAACCGTCCCGGCCGGAGCAGCGCCGAGTCGAGCGAGTCGGCCCGGTTCGTCGCCGCGATCAGTAAGAGGTTGTGGTACTTCGGCTTGCCGACCCTGATGGCACGGCCCTCCGGCAGGTAGCCGTTGAGCCAGTTGACGAACCTTTCCATCAGCCGCTGTCCCCACTGAGCCTGGTCGAATGACTGCATCTGGATGAGTAGCTCGTTGACCATGCCTCCGGTTCCAGGTGAGGCGAACCGCGACACGCTCCGGCCGAGCGGCGCCGGGGCCACGTCCATGCCCAGCCCGCTCCGATCGGTGCCGATCGCGTCGATCTCCTCGATGAACCCGATGGCGCCCCCTTCCCGGCGGGCGGCCTTACGGAGGGTCTTGAAGAAGGAACGGATCCGGACGTTCGTCATGCCGAACCACATGGACTGGAACGCGGGAGCGGAAACGAAGAGGAACGGCACGCCGGCCTGCTTCGCCATCGCCTTGGCCAGGTAGGTCTTGCCGGTTCCGGGGGGGCCCTCGAAGAGAATGCCGCGCCGAGGATTCCCTCCGAGGACCTCCCGGAAGGTTGCATAGCCAAGGAACACGTTCAGGGACCTGATCACCTCGTCGACCTGGTTGTCCAGACCCTTCACGTCCGTCAGGCCGACCTCGATGTGCTCCGGACGGATCATCACGTGGGGGGACTTTCCGCTCATCAGGGGCAGCAGCAGCACTGCACCGAACAGGAGGACCAGGATGACCATGGGCATCCAGATCCCCCAGTCCTGGGGCAGCTGGGGCGGGCGGATCGGGTTGCCCGCGGCATACCGGTACCACAGATACAGGTCGAGGGAACCGAGGATCGCGATCGCCCGGATGAGGCGCCGGCGCCGGGTCCGCTCCCGGATCCGGCTCACGTCGGCCATGCCGGACCGGAGCACCTTGGAGTCGCCAAGGACGGCGGCCACCCTGTTCTCTTCTGTCATACCGCTCCCCTGTGCGAGTCCGGCGGGCCGGGCGTCGCACACACGCCATCAGCGTAGGCGCTCGGCGAGAGGCATCGTACCCCTGCCGGGCCAATCAGACCATCCGTCCGAAGGCCCGGGTGGCCCACGACTTTCGTCCCGTGTCCTTTTCTGGCGGGAGGCCTTTCAGCGTGAAACGGTCGCCTTCACGTGCAGTGAACCTTGCTCTGACAAACGCGGACACAACCGTCTAAGGTGAAAAGGTCCGGCGTCACGATCCAACCGGTGGTGCAGGAGGGTTCATTCGTGCCCCGAAAGAAGCAAGAGCCAGTCGAAACCGATGTAGCGAGACGGATCGGCGGTCTGCTTCGGGGGCTCAGACGGTCCGCCGGGTATCGCGCGGTGAAGGACGCGGCGGCGGTGCCCGGCTGCCCGGCCGCCCAGCAGACGATCTACGCCTATGAGCGAGGAGGCCTGGTCCCCTCGCTCAAACAGTTCATGGAGTTGGTCGAGTTCTACGCGTTGAAGACGGAAGGGACGGCCCCCGAGATCCGGTATCAGGGTGTGGCGGCCATGATCGCCGCCCTGGCCAGTCCCGCCTACCACATGCCCGAGGCGTGGGAATTGATCTCGCGGCTTCAGCCCGCGCCAGCCGAGGGCCGGCGGCGACGGCGCCGCTAGCCTCCATGGACACTTCGGACACTTCGACCGCTGCCGGGGCCGTCTCTTCCGGTGCGGACTCGGTCCTCCTGGACATCGACCACGTGGGGATCGCCGTCGCGGACCTCGACGCCGCGGTCCAGGAGTACACAGCCACTTGGGGAGCGGAACCGATCCATCGCGAGATCGTTCGGGACCAAGGGGTGGAGGAGGTCCTGTTCCGCGCCGGCGCGTCATACATCCAGCTGGTCGCGGCGCTCGGGCCCGACACGCCCGTGGGCAAGTTCCTGCAGAAGCGGGGCGAGGGAATGCACCACATCGCGTATCGAGTTGTGGACGTGGCGGCGGTGCTCGAGAGACTGCGGGCGAAGGGGGTGCCCCTCGTGGACCAGGCCCCGAGGCCGGGCTCGAGGGGAACGATGGTTGCCTTCGTGCATCCTCGGGGGTTTCGGGGCGTGCTCGTGGAGCTGGTGCAAGAGGGTCCCGTCACGAAGTCTGGCTAATTCACCCGGCTGGTCCGGGCAATGTCGGCCTCTGAACCGAAGACGGCCCATTCCGCACTCCACAGGCCGTACCCCCGCTCCTCCGTTGGCATAGGAAGCGACCGAGCGATCGCCGTGAGGTCGATGGCGGAGCGGAGACCGCTGGTATCGATGGCCACGACGCGTCCTTCGCACGCTCTGTACAGGAGCCACCGGCCGTGCCAGGAGACGCTGGAGTCGTGGGCGCACACGGCGAGGGTGAGCCGCTTGCCGAACAGTAGTCGGGCGGAGGATCCACCCGGGGCCAGCTCGTAGAGCCCTTCCCAACCCGGCCCGCCGCCCGCACTGGCATCCAGCCACAGCGCCTGGAGGAGGATGAGCCCGCCCGTTGATTGATCGATACTCATCGCGCTGCTCATCTCCGACTGGCTCGCCCAGGCATTGATCCAGCCCGTCCCTCCCTTCGGGATCCGAGCGAGCGTGGCGTGCTCGAGCATTCGCCCATCGCCGGCGAGCAGAGCCACCGCGCGGCGGCCGGTGACCAGGATTCGGCCGTCCTGCAAGCGGTCGATCCACTGGAGGCCCGGCACCCCCAGCCCACCCATCCGCGCCACCGTCCAGGACCGCGTGCCGTCCGTTCGCAGCAGGGTCCTGCCTCGCTGGTACAGGAGGGTGCCGGATTCCGGTTCGGCGTAGGAGATGCCGACACCGCGTGCGATCAGGCCCGCCAGGGCTCCGCCGGTCTGCCGGACCCAGAGGTCCGGCTCGCTTCCGTCAGAGCGCCATCGGGAAACGATCAGGGCGCCCGAGGCGACTGCGGCGAGCGGCTCCTCGTCCTGGGCCACCGGCCGTTCGTCGCCCGGGATCGCGCTCAGATACAACGTGCTGGAACCGCCCGACCCGGAGTACTGACTGAATGCCACCCAACCCGACCCCAGGACGGCCGCGCCCAGCGTCTGGGGGTCGTATGACCCTGTCGATCGCCAGATGACGCTGCCGCGCCTGGTTACGACGACGCGCCGCTCCAGGACTTCTGCCCACGCGTCCTGTCCGGCGGAGACCCGGTACCGCGGTCCTGGCTGGGAAGGAAAGGTAAGGGGGCCGAGGCGGCCATCGCGGAGCAGCACATAGCCCCCGCAGGAGGTTCGAAACACGATCGGCCATGGAACCCGCCCGGATTTCACCGTTGCGGACGCCGTGCGGTCGCACCCGGCCGGCAGGGGGTCGGTGTCCGCCGCCGATCTCGAGGCTGCGGGCGCTGCCGGCGGCCGAACCGGTCGAGAAAGACCACGCGAGAGAGCGGGGTTGTCGGTCTTGGCGTGCGCGGTCGAGAGGGAAAGACCGAGCGCCATCGTCCCGGCCACGAAGGCTGCGGTACGGGAGCGTTCTCTCATTCCATCCAGCGGACGGCGGCGAAGCCCAAATGGTTCTCGGCTCTTCGTCGCGTGGTGAAATAGGCTGGTGATCGACTTCACGATTCCTCCCGAGCTCGAGGACGTCCGGGCTCGCGTGGCCGCGTTCGTCCGGGAAGAGGTCCTGCCCGTCGAGCCGAACGTGGACGCGACGAACCTCGACCAGCGCCTGGCCGACCTGCGGGGGCGGGCTCGAGCGGCCGGGTTGTGGAACCCCCACTTGCCACCGGAGTGGGGCGGGCTCGGTCTGGGGCCTCTGGGGATGGCCTTGGTGTCCCAGGAGCTTGGGGTCTCCGCCCTGGCCTCTCTCACCCTGAACTGCATGGCTCCCGACGAAGGCAACATGCACCTGCTCCTCCATGCGGCCACTGACGAGCAGAAGGAGCGCTTCCTGCGTCCACTGGCCGAAGGACGCGTGCGCTCGTGTTTCGCCATGTCGGAGCGGGACGTGGCCTCGTCGGACCCCACGCAATTGCGGACCACTGCAACGCAGGACGGCGACGGGTGGGTCCTGAACGGGGAAAAGTGGTTCGTCACGGGAGCGAAGGGGGCGGCCTTCGCCATCGTGGTGGCCAGGACCGAAGACGATCCGGAGCTCGATCCGCGGAGCCGGTACAGCCTGTTCCTGGTCGATGCGGACAACCCCGGTTGGGATGTCATCCGGGAGATTCCCGTGATGGGCACCGAGGGTCCCGGTGGCCACTGCGAGGTTCGCCTGAACGATTGCCGGCTGGGACCGGACGCCTTGATGGGGCGTCGTGGGGAGGGGTTCGCGCTGTCCCAGGTCCGGCTGGGGCCCGCTCGCCTGGCGCACGCCATGCGGTGGATCGGCGTGGCCCAGCGGGCGCTGGACCTCGCCACCCAGCGGGCCATCTCACGAGAGGCCTTCGGCAAGCAGCTCGCTCGTCACGAGGCCGTGGCCTGGATGCTCGCGGACTCGGCCATCGATCTGTACGCGGCGCGGCTGATGGTCCTGCACGCGGCGTGGAAGATCGAGACGGAGCAACCCTTCCGACAGGAAGTGGCCATCGTGAAGGTCTTCGTCGCCGAGACTCTGGGGCAGATCGTGGACCGGGCTATACAGATCTGCGGCTCGCTCGGTTATTCGGGCGACCTTCCCCTCGAGCGTTTCTACCGGGACGCCCGGGCCGCCCGCATCTACGACGGCCCGTCCGAGGTGCATCGGATGATCATCGCCAGGAATCTGGTGAAGGCGATGGCCGCGGAGGGCACGACCAAGCCAGCGACCGGAGGATTGGCCTGACGGGTCTCATGCAGCAGGATCTCCAACCGCTCGTCGATCGGCGCGCCCTGGAGCGCCACCTCCGTGTGCATCTTCGCCACACCGGCGTCGATGGGGGTCAGGAGGCGGTCGAGCGGAGTGATCGCGGGTCGATCGAGATCGAACGGCACATGGCCGGCCACTCGAACGAGACGTTCTTCGTTCGGATGGGCGAGCACGAGTGGGTCCTCCGCCGCCCGCCCAAGGGAGCGTTCCTGCCAACGGCACATGACGTCGCCAGGGAGTACCGCGTGCTCTCTGCGCTGGCGAGAACGAGGGTACGCGCCCCCAAGCCGATCCTGATGTGCGAGGACACCTCAGTGATCGGAGCTCCGTTCTATCTCATGGAGCGCGTGGATGGCCTGGTCATCCGGAACGCACTGCCCAAAGCGTTCGAGGCGGACGTGGAATCTCGCAGAGCCATCGGCGAGGAGCTCGTGGACGCACTCGCCGAGCTGCACGGGGTCGACTGGCGGGGGGTGGGCCTGGAGGGGTTCGGCAAGCCGTCCGGTTACCTGGAGCGGCAGCTCAGGCGATGGAATGGGCAGCTCGCTCTGACGGAGCCACTGACTCGCCCTCTGCCAGATCTACATCGTGTGGGCGGGTGGCTCGAGGAGCACGTGCCACCGAGCAGCGACGTCACTATCGTCCACGGCGACTACAAGCTGGACAACGTGGCCTTTCGGCCCGAGGCGCCCCCTCGGCTCGCGTCAATCTTCGACTGGGAGATGTCAACCCTGGGCGACCCCCTGGCCGACGTCGGCTGGATGCTGTCGTTCTGGCGCGATGCCACAGATCCCAAGGAATCCGTCCTGGACGACCAGACCGTCACCCGGCTTCCAGGCTTCCAGCCTCGAGATGACCTGCTGGCCCGCTACGAGGCGAGGTCGAGCCGGCGGATCGATCACCTCGCGTTCTACATGGCACTCGCCGTGTGGAAACTGGCCATCCTGCTCGAGGGGAGCTATGCACGGCACCTTGCCGGCGTCACCGACGACCCCTTCTTCGCCTCGCTGGAGGTGGGCGTGCCGACGTTGGCCCGGATGGCCCTATCGCTCACTCGCTCGTGACGGTCGCACCTCGCAGTCGTGACGTGGGCCACGACCGTCCGTACCAGGCATTGCTCGTGGATTACGGGGGCGTCCTCACCACCCCGATCTCGGCGAGCTTCGCGGACTTCTGTCTGGCCACCGGGGTGAGCCCCGAACGCCTCAGGCTGGTGCTGGCAGCGGCCTACCGGGGTGACCCCGTCGACGGCGCCACCCAAGAGGCTTTGGAAGATCTGGTTCCCGCGGTGGAGACGGGCCGCATGGAAGTGGAAGAGTTCAATGCCCGGCTGGCCGTGGTGCTCTCGGATGGACTGGAACAGCCCGTCGAGGCCGCCGATCTGACCACCAGGCTGTTCGGTGGGGCCGTCGCCGATGAGCGGATGATCGAGGCCGTTCGCTCAGCGCGGACTCAGGGCATCAAGACGGCCCTCGTGTCCAACACATGGGGCCTCCGGGATTGTCCACCCTGGTTCGACGAGGTCTTCGATGAGGTCGTGCTTTCGGGACGAGAAGGGATTCGCAAGCCGGAGCCGGAGATCTTCCGCCTGACGGCACGCCGTGTAAGCGTTCGCCCCCAAGCGTGCGTGTTCGTCGACGACATCGCCGCGAACGTGGAGGGCGCTCGATCGATCGGTATGACGGGCGTGATTCACAGACATCCCGAAATCACCATTCCCAAGCTCGAGGAACTCTTCGGGACCAGCCTGACGTAGCCAGCCGCAGGGCACTGGGACCGTCGGGGGCACCGGGCGCAGTAGGGGCCGGCCGTCAGATCCGGAGGCCGCCCCGCTGCGAGCTCGACGGCGGTTCGCGCGGCCGCCACAACGCGTTCGGAAGCTCGTTCGAGCGTCTGCTCGGAGACTTCCTCGGACTGCCACTCCCCCGAGTCGAGGAAGAACGTGGCCACGCGATAGGGCGGCACCCCGGTCCGCAAGAGAAGGAGGAGGGCGTAGAACCGCATGTCCTCGGGATGCTCGGGCCAGGCCCGGCCGCTCTTGAAGTCAATGGCCAGTCGTCGCTTCCGACCGAGCACAAGATCCGGGGCGCCGGACAGTACGACCCGCCCGCCGGCCAACACGACCTTCACGAACAGCTCCGGCTGCGGAGCCCACCTGCGCTGAAGGGGCGGGAAGGAATCGCGGAACAGTGACAGATGACGGCTGGCGTCCGTGAGCAGATCCGCTCGCGCGAACCGGTCCAGCTCGCCCCAGTACTTCCCGAACGAGCCGTCCTGCTCTTCAGCCCGCCTCGCTGCCCGCTCGCAAACGGAGAACGGATCGAAGCCGCGCTCCGTAGTGACGTCGAGCTCGATGGCCTTGTGGAAGAGCCGTCCGGACGCGGTGAAGTGAGAGTGCTCGAACGGCGGGCCCTCCCGAAGCAGTCCGGCCTGGAACAGGCCATCACAGCGCTGCCGGTCGTTCAGCCGATGCTTTCCGAGCCAGATTTGGTCCCCGGCCCCTGGCAGGATGCCGGCCGCGGCCAGGCGGTCTTCGAGCGTTCGACGAACCCGTTCCTCCAGGTCGGACTCGAAGGACGGCATCGAGCCGCGGCCGATCAACTGTTCCAGCGTGCGCCGCTGGGCAGTGGTGAGCTCCATGCGCGGATGGTAGAGGCCGCCGCCGACATTCCCAGCGCTACCCCCCGGCTCGAGCGGGATAGACTGCCAACGATGTCCGAAATCAAAGAAGAGCGCGAGCGAGCCGAGGGCGAGGAGGAAGTCGGAGAGGCCTATGCCGAGGAACCCTCGGAGGCCTCAGGCGATGGCCCGGGCCGCGCCGACGTCGTCCGGAAAGAACCGCCCTCTCGGGCCCCCGAGCAACCCGGCGTCACCATCGGGGACCGCCTGGATGAGCTCCGTGGGCTGAAGGAGAAGGCTCGGCTGGGGGGCGGCGCGGAGGCGATCGAGCGGCAGCACGCCAGGGGGAAGCTGGCGGCGCGAGAGCGGCTGGAGCTCCTCCTCGACCCCGGGTCGTTCGAAGAGACAGACATGCTCACCCGGCACCGTCTGGGAACGTTCGGGCTGGACCGGGTCCGCCCCTACACCGACGGCGTCGTCACCGGCTGGGGCACCATCGATGGGCGAAAGGTCTTCGTCTACGCCCAGGACTTCACGATCTTCGGCGGGTCCCTGGGCGAGGTCATGGCCGAGAAGATCTGCAAGATCATGGATCTGGCCGCCTCCGTGGGCGCCCCCATCATCGGGATCAACGACTCGGGAGGAGCCAGGATCCAGGAAGGTCCGGCGTCGCTCGCCGGCTATGGCTACATCTTCGACCGCAACGTTCGCTACTCGGGGGTCATCCCCCAGATTTCGGTGGTCATGGGCCCGTGCGCCGGCGGGGCCGTGTACTCCCCCGCCATCACCGATTTCGTGTTCATGGTCAAGGGCACCTCGCACATGTTCATCACCGGCCCGGACGTGATCCGGGCCGTCACCGGCGAGGAGGTCACCTTCGAGGAGCTGGGCGGGGCGAACACGCACGCCAGCCGGTCCGGCATCGCCAGCTTCATCGCCGACGACGAGCACGACTGCCTGTCCCAGGTCCGGTATCTGCTGTCGTTCCTGCCGGCCAACAACCTGGAGGATCCCCCCTCGTACGCCTCCCGGGACGACCCGAACCGGCGCGACGAGTTCCTCAACACTCTCGTCCCCGACTCCCCCCGCGCTCCCTACGACATGAAGGAGGCCATCAGGCGGATCGTCGACGACGGCGAGTTCTTCGAGGTCTTCCCGCTGTGGGCGGCGAACGTCTCGATCGGCTTCGCTCGTCTGGATGGGCGGTCCGTGGGGATCATCGCCAACCAGCCGAAGGTGTTGGCCGGCACACTCGACTACGAGTCCAGCGAGAAGGCCGCCCGGTTCATCCGCTTCTGCGATGCGTTCAACGTCCCGCTGGTAGTGTTCGAGGACGTCCCCGGGTTCCTTCCCGGCACGGCCCAGGAGTACGGGGGGATCATCCGGCGGGGGGCCAAGCTGCTGTACGCATTCTCCGAGGCCACCGTCCCGAAGGTCACGGTCATCACGCGCAAGGCCTACGGCGGCGCCTACGTCGTCATGAACTCGAAGCACCTGCGGGCCGACGCCTCGTTCGCCTGGCCGACCGCGGAGATCGCCGTTATGGGCTCGGAGGGGGCAGTCAACGTGATCTTCCGCAAAGAGATCCAGAAGGCCGCCGATCCCCAGGGCAAGCGTGGGGAACTGATCGCCCAGTACGAGGATCAGTTCGGGAACCCGTACGTGGCCGCCGAGCGCGGGTTCGTCGACGATGTGATCGAGCCGGCCGAAACGCGTCACAAGCTCATCCAGACGCTCCGGATGCTGCGCACCAAGCGGGAACAGGTCCCTGCGCGCAAGCACGGCAATATCCCGCTCTAGACGGGCCGATCGAGCCAGCATGCGTTACGAGCTCCCCCCCGGACTCTCCGCCGAGGAAGAGCGGGCGATCGTCAGCGCCCTCGACGAGTACTTCGGGGCGGGCGTCGTTCGCCCGGATCCATGGGCCCTGGCGGGCAGGGCCGAGGCCCTGGGACTCGGAGCCCTCCAGGTGCGCCACCAGTCCATGCGCCCCTGGGGTAGGACCGGGCCGATCGCCTTCACCAGGCGAGGAACCGAGCCCAGGTCGGGCCGGGGCGACGCGAAGTAGCCGGGGTGGATCGCCACCCCGCCCACGGGCCAGATGAGTCGGACGACCTGAATGCCGTCGGCGGGCACTGCCCTCGGTGCCTGATGGAGTACCGGCCGGGGTTCCATGTCTGTTCTGACTGTGGGGTGCCTCTGGTGCCCGGCCCGGTGCCACCACCGCCCTTGCAACGGCCGGAAGGCCCCGATCGAGCAGGCAGCCGGCCGGGCTCGGGCGATGAGCCGGTCGATGTGGCCGTGGTGGCCTCGTTGCCCTGGGAGGAAGCCTGGCTCATGGCCGGGCGGATCCGGGCGGAGGGGATCGCCGCGCTGGTGTCGCCCGAGGACTACACGAGATACACGTACACCCCGCGACGGCTCTTCGACGTGGTCGTTCGGAAGGATGAGGTTGAGGAGGCCGGGCGGATCGTGGCACGGTACGTGGACCGGTGAGCCACGGGGCAGGTCACCGGGCGAGCCGATCTGGGCCGCATACTTGAATCGGCCGCCCCAGAGAGAGCACGATGTGCTGCTCGCTACTCGCGACGGGAATCTGGACGTGGGGATTCGGTTGACTCCACAGGCAGTGCCGGACGAAAAGGCCGCACGAGGACTCCTGGCTGCCGAGAACTGCCCGCACCCCCGCCGGTGGACGGGACAGCCCCGCCAGGAATACCCCTGGCACGGCCATGGCTACCACAAGGTCCTGTTCGTCCTGGCCGGCTCGATCACGTTCGAGGATGAGGAGCGAAGGACCTATCGGCTGACCCCCGGCGACCGCCTGGATATCGACGCGGGAACGGAGCATGCGGCAACTGCAGGCCCCGACGGCGTGGAGTGCGTGGAGTCCTACAAGTGACGTCACTGGCTTTCCTGGTCGACCAGCTCTTCTTCCAGGCTCCCGGGGGAATGGGGACCTACACACGGGAGCTGGTTCCGGCGCTCTCCCGGGCGGAGCCGTCACTGGCGATCACCTTGTTTCACTCCCGATTCGAGGACCGTCCTCCAGAGGACTGGATGGACCGGTACCCACGGGTGGAGATGCCGGCCTCGATCCGGAGGCTCTACCCGAGCTGGGCGCTGGCCCGCCGGCCACCTCTGCCGGCCGAGATCGCCTCGCACGACCTGATCCACTCGCCTGTTCCGTCCGCGGTGCCTCCAGCGGGGCCCAACCAACGTCTCGTGGTCACCGTGCACGACGTGGCGTTCTTGGTCCACCGGGAGCTGTTTCCGATCCAGTGGCGAGCGATGTACCGGGCCGGGCTGTTCCGAGCCGTCCGGAGCGCCGACGCCATCATCTCGGTCTCCCGCCACACGGCGGAGGACCTGATGCGTCACCGTCGGATCGACCAGGAGCGGATCCACGTGGTTCCTCTGGCAGCCTCGTTGCCGCAGACTGGCTCGGATGTCGAGGAGACCTTGGCCCGGCTGAAAGTACCGGCGCCCTACGTGCTCTTCGTCGGGACGCTGGAGCCCCGGAAGAACCTGGTGCGCCTGGTCCGGGCCTACCGAAGGATGGCCGCTCGCGGAGCGCCCCACGCCCTCGTCCTGGCCGGTCCCATTGGCTGGGGCCATCAGCCACTCCTGAGGGAACTGGCTCTCGAAGCGCCCGGCGAGATCATCCTGACCGGCGAGACTGCCGAAGCCGACCGCGACGCGCTGTATCGGGGAGCTTCCGTGTTCGTGTATCCATCTCTGTACGAGGGCTTCGGCCTGCCCGTGCTCGAGGCGATGGGCAGAGGGACACCCTGCGTGGTGTCCACGTCGTCCTCGTTGCCGGAGGTGGCAGGCGAGGCGGCCCTCCCGGTGGACCCCCGGTCGGTGGCGGGGCTTTCCGAAGCCATCGAGCGCGTCATCAACGACCAGGAGCTGGCCGCACGCCTGAGCGCGGCCGGGAGAGGGAGAGCCGAGCGCTTCTCCTGGGAAGAAACGGCGAGGCAGACACTCGAGGTTTACAAGTCCATCCTCTGAACCCGGCTTCGTGAAGCGCCCGGGAGGCCGGCTACAGCCCCAGGAGTCGTGATGCGTTCCCGACCAGGATGGCCTGTTTGGCCTCCTCGGGAAGCCCGAGCTGGTCGAACTCGCCGAACCAGCGATCGAGCGAGATGAACGGGTAATCGCTGCCGAACAGCGTCTGGGGGTTCAGTCGCTTACCGATCTCCCGGACCACCTCGGCCGGCAGGTACTTCGGGGCCCACCCCGACAGCTCGATGAACACGTTCGACTTGTGCAGGGCGATGGCCAGGCATTCCATGAACCAGGGCCAGCCGAAGTGCGCAGCGATCAACGTGAGGTCGGGGAAGTCGGCGCCGATCGAGTCGAGGAATCCCGGGTGGGAATAACGGATCTTCGTCCCCCCGGCCCCGGGGGTCCCGGCGGCGATCCCGCAGGTGCCGGTGTGGAACAGGCAGAGCAGCCCCAGGGCCTGGGCTTTCTCCCACAGCGGGTAGAAGCGCTCGTCCCCGGGGTCGAACCGCTGCATCGTGGGATGGAACTTCAGCCCCTTCAGCCCGAGGTCCCGGCACCGATCCAGCTCGTGGAGGGACTTCTCGTCGAACGGATCGACCGAGCCGAAGCCCATCAGGACGCCGGGGAACTTCGCTGACAAGGAGGCCAGCCAGGAGTTCCCCATCCACCCGCGCCCGGTCACCGTATGGTCGTCCCAGTCCAGGACCACCCCCAGGACATCCCGGGAGGCGTACTCCTCGGCCACCTCCTCGATCGACTTCCGGGGAACCTTCGCCCGGAAGTAGGCCTCGGTGGCCTCCAGGTACGGCCCGATGGCGTTCTGGAGCCATTGCTCCATCGGAAGGTGCACGTGCAGATCGATGGCCTTGGGCACCGCGGCTACCGATCCCGCCTCGTCGGCCGGGCTTCGCCGCTCACCTGTCGTAGTCGTAGAAGCCCTTGCCGGACTTCCGGCCCAGCCAGCCCGCCGAGACCATGCGCTTCAGGATGGCCGGCGGAGCGAACAAGGGCTCCTTGAACTCCTCGTACAGGACCTCGGCCACGTTCACCGCGGTGTCGATGCCGATGAAGTCGAGAAGGGTGAGCGGCCCCATGGGATGGCTCAGTCCCAGCTTGATGGCCGTATCGATGTCCTCCGCCGAGGCGAAGCCCTCCTCGTACATCTGCGCGGCGAAATTCAGGTACGGGACCAGAAGGTAGTTCACGATGAACCCGGCTCGATCCTTTGACAGCACCGTGGTCTTGCCCAGGCGCTCTCCCATGCCCCGGGCGAACTCGACCGTTTCGTCCGAAGTCGTCAGGGACCGGACCACCTCGAGGAGGGGCATGATCGGGGGCGGGTTGAAGAAGTGCATCCCCACGACCTTGTCGGGGCGCTTGGTCACTGACGCCAGCTCGACGATGGGGATAGAGGACGTATTGCTGGCAAGGATCACCTCGGGACGGGTCAGCTCGTCCAACTTCTGGAACACGTCGCGCTTTGCGGCCGGGTCCTCCACCACGGCTTCGATCACCAGGTCGGCGTCGGCCAGATCCTTGAAGTCGGTGGTCCCGCTGATGCGGCCCAGCGCGTCGGCGCGCGACGAGTCCTCCAGCTTGCCTCGCTCCACCGCCTTGGCCATCGATCGCTCGATGGCCCCCCGGCCCCGCGCCACGAGCTCGTCGTTCGCCTCGACGAAGACGACCCGCATCCCGGCCTTGGCGCAGACCTCGACGATGCCGGACCCCATGATCCCACACCCAACCACGCCCGCGGTCCTGACGTCCTCAGGGTTCATCCGAAGCCTCCGAACGATCGAGATCCTGTTGCCAGGTCCGTGACCTGCGCGCCCGAAGCCTAGTACCGGCAAGGAATGGCCCGCAAAGCGTGTTAGGAATGCAGCGTGCTCGCCCTGACCCTGGTAGAGCGGATCGTCTCGGCCATCGAGCCGTACTTCCTGGCGGCCGGCTACCTCATCATCGCGGGCGGCGTCCTGATGGAGCGATCCGTCTTCATCGGCCTGATCATCCCGGGGGACCTGATCCTGGCTCTGGGCGGCGTGTACTCCTCGCAGCAGAAGATGAGCCTCACCGGGGTCATCGTGGTGGGGTGCCTGGCCGCCATCTGTGGGGAGTCGATCGGCTTCTGGCTGGGCCGCAGGTTCGGCATCCGGGTGGTCCGCCGCCTCCCCTACGTCGGCAGGTGGCTCGCGGAGAAGCTCGTGGCCTCCGAGGATTTCTTTCGGAGGCACGGCGGGAAGACGGTCGCCATCGGCCGGTACGCCACGGCGGCCGGCGCTTTCATCCCGTTCTCGGCGGGAGCGGGGCGGATGAAGTATTGGCGATTCCTGGCATTCGACGTGCCGGCCATCATCGTGTGGGCTACGGGCATTTCGATCTTCGGCTACTACTTCGGGAAGAATCTCGGCTTCGTCGACAAGGTCATTTCCCGCTTCGGCTACATCGTGCTGGGGCTCGTAGTCGTCATCCTCCTGGGCCGATGGCTGTGGAAGCGATGGAGGGGCGGGGAGAGCCGAGGAAGCTAACCCCTCGAGGGGATCAGCGGCAGACCGAGTTCAGGTACGGGTATGGATCGATGGCCGACCCGATCACGGTGTAGCCGTACGGGCTCTTGTGGGGATGGGCTGGGATGACGTTGGGGTGCCACTCGAAATGGTCGTGGGTGGCCCCACCCCTGGCATCGCCGCTGTCCCCAACCGTGCCGATCTGCTCCCCCGTGGAAACCTGTCGCGGGAAGCCACCCACGGAGCTGTCGAGGTGGGCGTTGTAGACGTACCCGGCGGCCCCGAACACCTTGACCGCCAGCCCGCCCAGGTCGTTCGAAGAGATCACTGCCTGCCCGGGGAACGGCGCGACGATGGGCGTCCCACGGCTCGCGAAAATGTCGTTGCCAGCATGCGGATGGAAGCCTCCCCCGTAACGAGGCGCCCCGAAGTCGTCCGAGTACGCCACGAAGCCTCGCACTGGGCACGTCAGGAACACACCGCTGATGGAGCCGCCGGCGGCTCGGCGCGCGGCCAGCTCCGCGGCCACCTGCTTCCGGTACCTGACCCGGAGCTCGTTGACGATCGCGGTGGCCTTTGCCCTGTTGCGGGCCAACTGGTTCCAGATGCCCTGGGCCTGATCGATCTTGGCCTGGAGGGCGCGCTGTTGAGTGAGAAGCTCGGCCCGACGGTCGCGTAGATCGTTCTCCAACACCACGAGCTCGCCCTGCCGGGCCAGCAGGCGGTTCTGCAGCCCCTGAATCTGGATGATCAGATCCTGATCGGTCTGAGCGACCCGGTCGACGATCTCCAGACGCGCGGAGAGATCGGCGAGCGACGTCGCCCCCAGGATGAAGTCGAGGCTCGAGCCCGGGCCGTTCTCGTAGGCCACCCAGGCCCGGCGATCGAGCTGACTTTGGGTTGCCGACAGCTCGTCCTGGGCGTCCTGGATCTCCGTCTCCTTCTTGATGATCTGGAACTGGGTGCGGGCGATACGGCTCTGGACCTTGTCGATCTTGACGGCCAGGACTGTGGCCTCCGCGCGGAGCCCGTCCAGGACCTTCTGCTGAGCGGCGATCCGGGCCTCCAGCTTGTGGAGCTTGCCCAGCGCTGCGTCGAGCTGCTTCTTGGTCTGGGAGCTACCCGCCTGCGCCTGAACCCCGGGCAGGGCGAGCGTGAGGAGAGCCGCGGCCAGAGCCGCCACCAGGCGAGCAGATCGGAGACCTCGCATCCTCGTCAAAAGCGCTTATGCCTATCTGACATGACCGGTCATTGTCAAGCCTTGACAAGCCTGACCCGGACAGGGTCGGGCTTCAATCATTTCCTGGGATTTCGGCAATGTTGATTGAGCCCTTGAGCACGAAGCGCCGGGAATACCTGTTATGAGGGAGCGCGAAAGTGCCCGGCCGATCGCCGGGCCGTCAGCTTTCGTCCTCCGGCAGGCCCAGGTCGCGGGCGATGATCCACCGCATGATCTCGCTGGTGCCCTCGCCGATCTCGAGCACCTTGGAGTCGCGGTAGTACCGGGCCACCGGGAACTCCTCCATGTAGCCATAGGCCCCGTGCACCTGGACGGCCTGGCGGGCACACGAGACCGCCGTCTCGCTCGCGTACAGCTTGGCCACGGCGGCCTCGGCCTTGTAGGGCCGTCCCCGGTCCCGGAGCCAGGCCGCACGGTAGGTGGCCAGGCGGGCCGTATCTATGGCCACCTTCATGTCGGCGATCTTGAACTGCAGGGCCTGGAACGCGCCGATGGGACGGCCGAATGCGGAGCGCTCCTTCGCGTACTTCACGGACTCCTCCAGGCATCCCTGGGCCAGCCCGGTAGAGAGGGCGGCCACGGCTATTCTCCCGTCGTCCAGCGTGCGCAGGAACTGCGCATAGCCCTTTCCTCGCTCCCCGAGCAGGTTGGCCTCCGGCACCCGGCAGTCGTTGAAGGCCAGCTCATGGGTGTCCGAGGCACGCCATCCGACCTTCCGGTAGGACGGGCCCACCTCCAGTCCGGGAGTGCCCGCGGGGACGATGATGGCGGAGATCTCCTTCTTGCCCTCTTCGTCGGCTTCGCCGGTGACCGCAGTGATCGTGACCAGGCCGGTGATCTCAGTCCCGGAATTCGTGATGAAGGCCTTGGAGCCGTTGATGACCCACTCGCTGCCCTCCAGCCGGGCGGTGGTCTTCGTGGCGCCTGCGTCGGATCCGCCACCGGGCTCGGTCAGGCCGAATGCTCCGAGGATCTCCCCTCTGCACATCGGTACCAGCCACTTCTGCTTCTGCTCTTCGGTCCCATCCACATAGATCGGGTTGGCGCCCAGGCCCACCCCGCCCTCCAGCGTGATGGCCATCGAGGAGTCGATCCGTGCCAGCTCCTCGACGGCGATGCAGAACGTGAGGAAGTCGGCACCCTGGCCTCCGTACTCCTCGGGGAAGGGCAGACCGAACAGGCCCATCTGGCCCATCTGCTTGACGATGTCAGTCGGGAACTCCTCGAGGCGGTCCATCTCCTCGGCTCGCGGCGCGATGACCTCTTCGGCGAACTCGCGGACGGCCCGGCGGAACTCCTGCTGCTCCTCGGTGAGGTCGAAGTCCATCACGACAGAGGTTAGCCGGTCGGCTTGGCGACAGCCGAGAGCGGCCCTGCGGCCGCCGCCCGCTCCCAGCCCCCGGGGTACCGAACGATCAGGCCCAGGTCGTCGACCTCCAGCTCGGCGCGGAAATCGCTGGCCAGGCTCTCGTAGAGATACCTGTCAGAACCCAGCCGCGTGTAGCGCTGATGCAACGGCTCGACGGTCAGCTGGGGAAACCGGACCCACGCCGCGCGGACCTCGGCCGAATCACCCACCGCCAGGCCGAGGCGGCGAATCGGAAGTGTATTCGTGGAGGGACTGAACCCCAGATCCACGTCGATGCACCCCGTCACCTCGACCAGCTCCTCGTCTGCCCTGAACCAGTGCCCGTCGTCGCCGGCTCGAAGATCCACGCGTTCCTCATCGTCGGCGGAGTGAACGACTTCGACGTCGAGGGTTCGCCAGGCCTTGTCACACGACACCCGATAGCGGATTTCGCTGGGCGCTTCGTCCGCCGAGAGCACAGCGGTGCCCTGGAGGCTCCAGCCCCCCTCCCCTTCCCACAGCGCGCAGTATTCGGTTCCAGGGAAGATCAGTGCCCGCCACAGGACGGCCCGAACCAGCCGCGATCCCCCCGCCCCGGGCGCCATGGGATCAGGCGGGCTCCAGGCCGGGGACCAGTTCGGGTTCCCGCAGCGCCTGATACCAGCGGGCAGCCTCGAGCCGCTGCCGCGCCTGCTCCAGGACCTCATCGCCACCCACGACCTCCGGACCGAAGATCGTTCCCACCCACCAGATGTCGGCGGCCACGGGATTGGGCCACCCTTCCTCCTTGCCGAGCCGCAACATGTCCAGTGCACCTTCGAGCGCGCGATCGCGATCACCGTCGTGTAGAGCCATCACCATCTCGGCGAAGGCGCGAGACCAGTGCGATTCCGTGTCCCCGACCTCGACCCATGCGGCTGGGTCCTCGAGGATCCGCTGGGCCGACTCTCGCATCCCCTGGGCCAGGAACACCCGAACCAGATCTCGGGCCACCCATCGGATCAGGCTGCGCTCGCCCAGGTGACGGGAGACCTCCAGGCTCTCCTTCAGATCGGCCTCGGCGGCTTGGAGCCGCCCCGAGAGGCGATAGATGTCGGACCGGTTGCTGAGGGCGGAGGCCAGCTCCCACCGGGCCCCCAGATCACGGAACGTCCGGACCGCTTCGTCCAGATAGGGCTCGGCCTCGTCCAGGCGCATCATCCGGCGAAGAGAGTTGCCGACGGCCTCGTCGGCCACGGCGACCGTGAACGGGTCGTCCATGGCCCGGCCCAGCTCGAGCCCCCGAAGCCCGAGCTCGAGGCATTCCTCCTCGTCACCCTGGGGAGAGATGACCGAGGTCAGGGACACCAGCGCCCGCGCCTCGGCCCATCGGTCGCCTTCGGGATTCTCCCTGGCGATCGCCAGGGCGCCCTCGAACATGCTGCGGCTGGTGGCGAGGTCATCTCGCCAGTACGGCGCCCAGGCGGCCATCAGGAGGGTTCGAGCCATGGCAAAGGGGTCGCCCAGCTCTCCCGCCGCGGCCAGAGCCTGCTCGAACAGCTCGGTGGCGCGGTCCGGGTCACCTCGCACGTTCAGCGTGATGTCGGCGAGGAACCGAAGGACATGTGTCCGGGTCCAGGCGTCCTCGCCCGCCACCTCCAACGCCCGGGACAGGTCGGCGTGGGACTGCTCGAAGTCCGCGAGCCAGTACCGTGCCTCTCCTATCCCCGCCAGGATGCGGCCCTCTCGCTTCCCCCACCCTCGATCCGGTCCGGCCAGGTCGAGAGCCCGCTGGTACAGGTCGATGGCCGTCCGCGACTCCATTCGTCGCCGGGCGATGTCGGCCGCTTTCGCCAGCGACGTGACTGCCCTGTCCGGAACGGTGCGGTCTCCGGGCTCGAGGTCGAGCGATGCGCGGGCGGCCTGGGCCAGGTGATAGGCGATGACTTGGGGAAAGCGATCCGCCTCAGCCGACGCGGAGATGCCGTCGGCGACCTGGAGATGCAATCGGAGCCGATCTCGCTTGGACAGTGTCTCGTAGCTCACCACTCGGAGCATGTCGTGGCGGAACCGCCACACTCCGGGACGTTCCGGTTCCCGAACCAGGAACTCCTCGTCCTCCAGGTCGCGGAGGACTTCCTGCTTTGGCTCGGTGATCAGCGAGAGCTCCCAGTCCGAGAACGTCGATCGGGCGAACACCGAAGCCTTTCGGATCAAGTCCCTCGACTCCTCGGAGAGGTGATCGATCCGGGAGGCCACCACGGCTTGAACCGTCGGGGGGAGAAGGTGCTCGTGGGCGGCTCCGGATATGTGCGCCTCGTGCCGCTGGAGCAGCATCCCCGTGGTCTCGATGATGAAGAACGGGTTCCCCCCGGCCTGGTCGGCGATCCGGCGCGCGGTCGGCTCGTCGAGGGCCTCGCCGGCCACCAGGGCGAGCTCCTTGGCATCGTCGATTCCCAATGGATCCAGCCGCAGCGTGACCGCGTCCGGGATCCCACCGCCCCACTCGGGGCGGACGTCCAGGAGTTCGTCGCGAGCCGGGCACAGGACGAGCAGCGGCATTCGGTGGTTCCTCCGAAGCAGCTCCTCCACCAGCTCCAGCAGGTCGGGCTGGGCCAGCTGAAGATCCTCCAGCACCAGGACGACCGGCCCGGAGCGAGCCATCCCCTCGAGGAGCATCTCCAGTCCCGCCCGGACCTCGGCGCTGCGATAGCGATGTCGCTCCCGGCCTTCGGACTCGACGTACTCCTCGAATCGAGCCAGGCTCTCCTCCCACAGCTTGGCGGGATCGCGGTCGTGCACCTCCACCCCGAGGCCGAGGGCCAGGCCCAACCGAGCCACCACGCGATCCGTTTCCGAGGGGTCATAGCACCCTTCCACGATCTCCTCGAGCCGGGCGCGGAGCTCGGCCGGTGGCGTATCGCGCTCGGCACCGAGCTCTCGCCGGATCATGTCGGCGATCGGGGCGAAGGTGACGTCCTCCTCGAATCCGCTGGCACGGCCGGCGAGGACCTTCGCTTCCTGGGGGAGCCCGGCAACGAACTCCTCGACCAGCCGGCTCTTGCCGATGCCCGGCTCACCGAGGACGGTGACCAGGTGGGGCCGACCGCTCTCGTTCATTCGTTCGAAGGTGTCCACGAGCAGGCGCAGCTCTCGCCTCCGATCCACCAGGGGGATCGTCCGGCGGGTCGATCGGGCCGAGAGTGCCTCCACCGGCCATGCCTTGACCTCGTCTGCGAACCCCCGGGCGGTAACCACCCGGGACGGGCCGAACTCGACCGCGTACTGAGTGAGCTGCCAGGTGGTCTCCCCGACCAGGATCTCGCCGGGAGCCGCTGCCTCCTGGAGCCGCGCAGCCATGTTCACCGCCGCCCCGGCCACGAGGAACTGGTCGCCCGTCCCGGACCCGGTCGCCACCGGGCCGGAGTTGATACCGACCCGCACACGGAGAGAGACTGGCAGAGCCAGAGCTTCCCCCAGGCGAACAGTGCGGTCGCGGATGGCGAAGGCTGCCCTGACCGCCCTGAGGGCGTCGTCGGCGTGCGCCTGGGGAACCCCCCACACCGCCATCACGGCGTCGCCCACGAACTTCTCGGCTCGTCCTCGCAGGGACTCCAGCTCGGTGGAGACCGTGCGGAAGAATGCGGCCATGACCTCGCGGAAGCGTTCGGGGTCGAGCTGAGCGGAGAGCTCCGTGGACCTGGCCAGGTCGGCGAAGAGAATCGTGACGACCTTGCGCTCCTCGGTGATGAATTGAGCCACCGGCGCACCGCATCGGGGACAGAACCGGGCATCATCGGGGAGAAGTGCCCCACACCGATCACAGGTCATCTGGGCCATCGGGACAGCATAGAGACCCGGTGTGACAAACACGCCCGAGGCGCCGGATCTGCCCGTTGCGGGCCAAGACGAAAGGGGGCCCGTGACCGGCCCCCTTCTCGCCAGTGTGTATGAAGCTGGTCGCCGGCTGCTAGGACTCCGCTCCCGGGCTCCGGATGCACCGGATCAGGTCAGCATGGCCCCCATGTGAGAAGAACATCGCGATGTCCCCCACCTCGAGGTCCTTCACCGATCCCGGCTGACCCTTCTCCCGGACGATGGTCTTGTCGTCGTAGGACAGCGTCACTGTCTTTCCGTCCCGACGAACGAGCACGATGGTCCCGTTCCCGATCGAGGTGATCTGGCCCCGATCGAAGTCGAGCGCCCTGGTCGTCCCGTCCGCGTAGCGCACCTGGATGTCCGCATGCACCGCCCGGGCGAATGGTCGGGGTCGAGATGCTCGGGCCCCTGAGGGTTGCTCCTGCGCTGAGGATGTGGACGCTCCCGAGGCTTCCGCCAGAATCGGTCCGCTCGCCGAGGCGAACACCGCCTGCCCGGCGAACAAGGCTCCGGCGACCAATACGGCCGCGACCAGACCGGCCGCCCCGGCCTTCCCGATGGCCTTCATCGCCACCTCCTTCTGTCGTCTTCGGGAGCAGCGTGACGCAGGTCGGAAAGGGGTCGGTCAAGGAAAGATCAAGAGGATGTAAAACGACGACACAGGGGCGGACTGCTACCCCCCTGGACCCCCCGAGTATTCGATGAGCTGGACGGGATTCCCTTCTGGATCGAGGAACGACGCGAACCGCGCGTAGCCCTCGACGTCACCTTCGTGCGTGAACTGGACGCCTCTGGCCGAGAGCTCAGACTTTGCCTGGTTGAGGTCACCGACGGCGAACACGGCCGTGGCTCCAGCGCCGCCGCCGACCGGCTGGCCGTCTCCCGCCGAGTGCAAGGCGAACCGACGACCTCCGGCGTCGAACTCTGCCCAGGTCGCGCTCTCCTGCCGGAGGAGCTTCAGGCCGAGTACGTCGCGATAGAAGGACACGGCCCTCTCCATGTCCGTGACCCAGTAGAAGACCAGATCGAGCCGCTCGACCACGCTCGGCGGATCCATGATGGGCATGGTAGCTCAGCCGATGACCGCGACGATCTCTCCCGCCTCGACCACGTCTCCGGGCTGCACCTTCACCGCCTCGATGGTTCCGGAGACTGTCGCGGCTACGGAGGTCTCCATCTTCATGGTTTCGAGGACCGCCACGGGATCGCCCACCGCAACTCGGTCGCCCTCCGCGACGAGAACATCGAGAACCGTACCGTGCATGGGCGCCGCGACCGCACCCTGTCCAGACGCCGGCTCCCCGAGCGCCGCGGAGACGAAGGCGCTGATGGCTGGGTTCCACAGTCGCACGGGCGTGCCCTGCACCAGGAGCACACCGGGCGTGGGCGCACCGGTCAGATCCATGTCAGTGGCAGGCTGTACCGTCGACCGCGTGAGCGAATCAAGGGCGCCGCCCTCAACCGTTCGCGTCGTGTAGGAGCCATCCACGAACTCGGGAAGCTCCAGGAGCACGCGGTGGGCCGGAATCGTGGTAGGGATCCCTTCGATGACGTACTCATCGAGAGCTCGCAGCATGCGCCGGCGCGCCTCTTCGCGGGTCGGTCCCCATGCCACCAGCTTGGCGATCAGGCTGTCGTAGGCGCGTGGGATCTCATCCCCTTCGCCGAACCCAGAGTCCACGCGGATGCCGGGACCGCCCGGCTCCCGATAGCGCCGGATGACACCGGGCCCGGGCAGGAACCCGCGGGAAGGGTCCTCGGCGTTGATCCGGCACTCCATGGCGTGGCCACGGGGCTCGGGCCGGCCGGAGAACTCCAGGCGGTCCCCAGCGGCGATCCGGAGCTGCTCGGCCACCAGGTCGATCCCCAGGACCTCCTCGGTGATCGTGTGCTCCACCTGCAGCCGAGCGTTGATCTCCAGGAAGTAGAAGCTCGCGTCGTCGTCCACGAGGAACTCCACGGTGCCCGCGTTGGCGTAACCGCAGGCGTCCGCCACCGCCACCGCGGCCTCGCCCATTGCCGGGATGACTTCGGCGAACCGCCCCGGTGGGGTCTCCTCGACCAGCTTCTGATGACGGCGCTGGAGCGAGCACTCCCGCGCCCCGAGCCACATGGCCCGGCCGGGCTCGGGAGCCAGGACCTGGATCTCGATGTGCTTCGGGCGCTCCAGGTAGCGCTCGACGTAGACGTCGCCGTACCCGAAGTACGCCTCCGCCTCCCGGCGGGCGGAATCGAGTGCGGCCTCGACCTCACCGGTGTCTCGGGCTACCTTGAGACCTCGGCCCCCTCCCCCACCGGCCGCCTTGATGGCCACTGGATATCCGTGTTCGTCACCGAAGCGACGTACTTCCTCGAGCTCGCTCACCGGGTCGAGGGTCCCGGGGACTGGAGGAACCCCCACCGACTGCGCCAGGCGCCGGGCCTCGATCTTGTCGCCCGCGGCGCGAGAGGCATGGGGGGGCGGGCCCACCCACACGAGTCCCGCCGAGGCCACCCGTTCGGCCACGTCCGCTCGCTCCGAAAGGAACCCGTACCCGGGATGGATCGCCTCGGCGCCCGTATCGACCGCTGCGCGGATGATCGAGCCGACGTTGAGATAGGTCTCCACAGGCGTTACGCCCGGCAGGTGGACGGACTCGTCGGCAAGCGCCACGTGGCGGGCCTTCGCGTCGGCATCGGAGAACACGGCCACCACGCCCACTCCGAGCTCGCGGCAGGTTCGGGCGATCCTGACCGCGATCTCCCCGCGGTTGGCGATGAGGATGCGCTGGAACATCGCACCCGAGGATAATCCGGAAGGAGGGCTCGAGAGGTATGGCAGCGACGCGCGGGAGGCGAAGCGTCGTCATCAGGGGCCTCGACCGGTATCGGCGACGCCTGCGCTCGCCATCTTGCCGCAGCAGGCTATCGGGTCTTCGCTGGAGTGCGGCGAGACGAAGACGCGCGGCGCCTGCGGTCCGTGGATCCACAGATGATCGAGCCCGTGCTCCTCGATGTGACAGACGCGGCCTCCATCGCCGCGGGGGCGGAGGCGGTCGGTCGGGCGCTCGACGATCGCGGCCTGGATGGGCTGGTGAACAACGCCGGTATCGCCGTTGCCGCGCCGCTCGAGTTCGTTCCAATCGAGGAACTGCGACGCCAGCTCGAGGTCAACACGGTCGGACCGGTCTCGGTTACCCAGGCCTTCCTCCCGCTCCTTCGGAAGGCTCGTGGCCGCATCGTCCACATCGGCTCCCTCAGCGGGCTGCTGTCGGTGCCGTTCCTCGGCCCCTACTGCGCGTCGAAGTTCGCCCTGGAAGCCCTGGCGGATGCCATGCGGATGGAACTTGCGCCCTGGTCGATCCATGTCTCGATCGTCGATCCCGGGAGCATCGACACGCCCATATGGAAGAAGGGACGAACCGCTTCCGAAGAGCTCCTGAAGCGGGCTCCCCCAGAGTTCCAGGAACGCTACGGCCCGGTGCTCCCGGCGGTCCGTGCTGCTGCGGAGACGTCCGCTCGACGGGGCATCTCCCCCGCCGTCGTGGCCAAGGCGGTCGAACACGCCCTCACCTCGAGGAAACCCAAGAGCCGGTACCTGGTCGGAATCGACGCGCGGATCCAGGGCTTCATGGGAAGGACGGTCCCAGCTCGGTGGCGGGACCGCCTGGTGCGCCGCGCCATGGGCCTGCCCCGCTAATCGGACCCGACCCTCCATCGTGGGCCCGCCTTCGATACCTGACTCGCGAGGGGATGTCCCACCAGCGACTCCACGAGATGGGCCGCATCGATCAACAGGTCGAGATCGACGCCGGTCTCGATCCCCATGTCCGCAAGCATGTGGACCAGATCCTCCGTGGCCACGTTCCCGTTGGCTCCCGGGGCGAAGGGCGAACCTCCAAGACCGCCCACGCTCGCGTCGAACTCCGTGATCCCCAACTCCAGAGCCGCCAGGACGTTGGCCATGGCTGTCCCTCGGGTGTCGTGAAGGTGCAGGTTCAGAGGGATTTCCGGCAGCTTGTGGAGGAGGAGCCCGAGCATCGTCCATACCCTCGAGGGGGTCGCCATGCCCGTGGTGTCGCCCAGCGACAGGCCGCTCACGCCGGCGTCGAGCAGGCGCTGGCCCACTTCCAGCACCCGCTCCGGCGCCACGTCTCCCTCATAGGGATCCCCGAACGACGCCGAGATCGAGGCTTCGACGGGTATCCCGGCCGCCTCGGCCACCTGGACGACATCGGCCACATCGCGCATCGAGTCTTCGACCGACTTGCCGACGTTGTGGAGGTTGTAGCCGTCGGACGCGGCCAGGAAAGCCTGGAGCGACGCAAACCCTCCGGCCTGCACCGCGGCCTCCGCGCCTCGGCCATTCGGCACCAGAGCCGAATACGCCACTCCCGGCTGACGGTCGACCCGGGCCCACACGGCGGCCGCGTCTGCCATGGCCGGCACAGCCTTTGGTGAGACGAACGACACCGCCTCCATCTTCGGAATGCCGGTTCGGGACAGGTAGGTGATCAGCTCGGCCCGGTCCTCCGCCGGGAGGGGCTTCTCCGATTGAAGGCCGTCCCTGGGCCCGACCTCGCGGATCGTCACGCGGGCCGGGAGTCCTCTCACCGCCCCCTCCACTGGGGGTCGCGTTTCTCGTTGAACGCGGCGATGCCCTCCCGGCGATCCTGGGATGCCACGGCTCGGCGCCAGGCGAGGTCCTCCAGCTCGATCCCGTCTTCCAGCGTGACGTCGAGGCCCCGATCGACGGCGAGCTTCGCCTCGCGGACAGCGACCGGCGAGGAGCCGCAGATCTCCCGGGCCAACTCCAGGGTGGCCCTCTCCAAGGCATCCCTCTCGACCACTCTGGCGACCAGCCCGAGGCCGTACGCCTCCTCGGCGCTGATGCGCCGACCCGTGAAGATGAGGTCCTTGGCCCGAGCAGGTCCGAGTCGCCGGACCAGCGCCTGCGTGCCGCCCCCGCCGGGCACGATCCCAACCCGGACCTCCGGGAGCCCGAACACGGCGTCGTTCGTGGCCACGATGAGGTCGCAGTTCAGGGCGAGCTCGAAGCCTCCGCCCAGCGCATACCCGAACACCGACGCGATGGTGGGCTGGGGCAGAGCCCTCAGCGAGTCGAACAGCCCCCGCATGAGGACCCGGTTCCGCATCCAGCCGGCGTCGTCGAGGAGGTTGCGTTCCTTCAGGTCGGCCCCCACACAGAAGGCCTTGTCGCCGGCGGCCGTCAGCACGACGACCCAGGCATTCGGGTCTGCCGCCGCCTGGAGCAACGATCCGGCCAGGAAGTCCGCGACCTCTCCGGAGATGGCGTTCAGCGCCTCGGGGCGGTTCAGTTTGACCACGGCCACGTGGCCGTCGATCCGGATCTCGGCGAGGCTCAAACCGGAGGCACCCCGTGGCGGCGGCCGCTGAACTCTCTGTCCTTGGTGCGGGCCTGGGCCAGTCGGAGGATCAACTCGTCACGAAGCTCGTCCGGCTGGACCACGGCGTCGACCACGTTCTCCGACGCCAGGTGCACCAGATCGATGTCCTCCTCGTAGGCGCGCCGCTTGTCCTCGACGAACCGGGCCCGCTCCTCGGGATCCTCGATGGCCTGAATCTTGTTGTAGTAGACGGCGTTGACGGCCGGCTCGGGACCCATCACCGCTATCCGCGCGGTCGGAAGGGCGATCGTGGCATCCGGCTCGAATCCGGGGCCGGCCATGGCGTACAGGCCCGCCCCGTACGCCTTCCGGACGATCACGGAGAACTTGGGCACGGTGGCTTCGGAGACCGCGGTGATCAGCTTGGCCCCATGGCGAATGATCCCCTGGCGCTCGACCTTCGAACCGATCATGAAGCCGGGGACATCGGCCAGGAAGATCAGCGGGATGTTGAAGGCGTCACACAGCCACACGAAGCGGGCCACCTTGTCGGCCGAATCGACGAACAGGACCCCGCCCAGATGGGCAGGCTGGTTCGCCACGATCCCGACGGCGTGCCCGTCTAGCCGGGCCAGTCCCGTGATAGCTTCCTTGGCGAAGTCCGGCTTGATCTCGAAGAAGGAATCCTCATCGACGATGCCCGCGACCAGGCCGTACATGTCGAAGGCTCTCGACTCCTCTTCCGGGACGATCTCGGCCAGCGACCCTCGGTAGGCGGGCGGGCGTCCTTCGGCCTGGGGCGGATCCTGCTCGAAGCTCTGAGGGAAGTACGCCAGATACGCTCGGGCTGCCTCGATGGCGGCCTTGTCGTCCGGAACACACAGGTCCCCCGACCCGCTCACCTCGCAATGCATGCGCGCCCCGCCCATCTCCTCCAGGCTGACCTTCTCCCCGATGACCTCCTCGGCCATCCGCGGAGAGCCCAGGTACATCGAGGCGTTCTTCTCCACCATGAACACCACGTCGCAGAAGGCCGGGATGTACGCACCGCCGGCGGCCGAGGGGCCGAACAGGCAGCACACCTGGGGGATTCGGCCTGAGGCCTGGACCTGGTTGTAGAAGATCTTGCCGGCGCCGCGCCGGCCCGGGAACATCTCGACCTGCCGGTCGATCCTCGCCCCCGCCGAGTCGACCAGATAGACCATGGGCATCTTTCGCTTCCGGGCCAGCTCGATGATCCGGATGATCTTCTCGACGGTGTGCGGTCCCCACGAGCCCGCCTTCACCGTGGGGTCGTTGGCCATGACGGCGACCGGACGGCCGTGGGCCGATCCGACGCCTGTCACCACGGCGTCGGCGGGCAGGTCGCCCGCGAGAGCCTGAACCAGCAGGCCCTCCTCGGCGAAGCCGCCGGCGTCGTCGAGGAGCAGGCGAATTCGTTCCCGAACGAACAGCTTCCCCTGCTCGGCGAGCTTCTGCTGGTACTTCTCCGCCCCACCGGCCTTCGTCCGGCTCGCCGCGTCCGCGACCGCCCGGCTCATGTCCCGCCGTTGTTCGGCCATCAACGATGAGTGTATCCCCGGCTGAGGGTTCAGCCTGAAGCGAACCGACTGAAGATGGCTCCGTCCCGGTCCTCGTAGATCAGTCGCCAGCCGTGGGCGTTGTGAAGCGCACCGATGAGCTGCCTCTGCTGACGCCAGCTTGCAACCACGACCTGGATGCTCCAGCGGTCCAGGATGCTTTGCCACGACGTACTCGCTGCAGACACGGCATCGTAGTCGTGCCAGATCGATTCGCTGAACACCTCGATCCGAGGATCGACGAATGCCTTGCGCTCGGGAAGCGCAAGCTCGAACCATGAGCCCCAAATCTGGGGATTGAACATCCGTTCTTCTCCCGGAACGCCGCGGAGGGCCTCCGTGAGCGCTACTGGCGCGTGGTCGAGCAGTCGGCCGTCACCCCGCGCCGTACGCCACCAGGGTAGAGACGCAGCCCCGATCATGACGACGATCAGGACCAGGGCCCAATTCAGAGCAGGGAGGCCGCGATTGGCTGGGCTCGAGGCCGGACTGCTATCGAGCTGGCTCGCCACCACGACGGGCGCCACGAGCGCCCACCAGAAGATCCCTCGCACGGCGAACAGTCCTATGAAGAAAAAGATGACCAGGGTGAGGAGGGACGGCCACGGAACGCGCCGACCTTGTCTCGCCAACAGCGTGTAAACGGCGGCGGCGGAGAGGAAAAACAGGAAACCAAGGACGGAGCGCACGCTTGGGGGCCGCCATTCGACGATGGTGTTTGCAATCACGGGGTTCCTCGGTATGCCGAGAGCGTAGAGCCAGACGCGGTATCCAAAAGGGTTGAGGTTGGCTGCCAGGATCGAGACCAGGGCCACGATCCCCGCTCCGCGGGAAGGTCTTCTCTCGTACCGATCCTCCAGGTAGGCGAGCCCGAGAAGCAAGGGGCCCAGAAAGAAGCTGCCGTGGACATTGGCCCAAACGAATACGACAAACGGGATCGCCCAAGTCCAGGACGGGTGCTCGACCCGCTTGACGAGGAGCCAGAGCACCAAGGCAAACAGTGTCAGTCCAAGCAACTGAGGCCGCAAGATCAGACCGCCAAATGAGACGGCAAAGCTACCAAGGGTGAGGATCGCCGCCTTCTTTGGGCTCAACCCACATGAGCGGCAGGCCAGGAAAACGAAGGAGTAGATGCAGCCGGCCAGGAGCGCGCGCATCGATGTCAGCAACGGCCAGCCGCCAGCCCGAAAGACCGCTGCGAAGATCACCTGTGCACCCCATTGCTGGTTGAGCCAAGGCGTGCCCGCGGCGGTAAAAGTGAAGACATCCTTCGTCAGCAACCGATGAGAGTCGAGCATTATTTGGCCGGCACGGATCTGATAGGCCAGGTCAATAGTGGAAAGCTTCGGTCCGAGCAACGCGATGATGGGAAGGGCAATGGCCATGAAGACCCAGACGGTCTCCAGACTGAGCCCGCGGGCAAGGGTTTCCTTGAGACCCAGCCTGATTTTCCGATGGGCCTTGACAGGAGTAGCCAGGTCGTTCACATCGATTCGCTAGCCGAGAGATCCGTGCGCACTAAGGGAGTTCGCCCTCAACTCGTCCACGGTTGAGCGACGGCGGCGCCTCCTGCGGCTCCGAACCCCTCATGGGCAGGGACGGTCTCCGCACTCGTTATGAGCCTGGGAAGGTATCGGCTTCAGGCCTTCACGCCGTCAGGCGCTGCAGACCGCAGGTCAGCTCCGGGCTTTGCGCAATACCACGAAGAACGCGGCGATCAGCAGGACGATCACGATCACGAGCGCCACGATGCCACCGGTGCTCAACGCGAGCATTTCAACCTCCTCCCTCCGTTTGCTGGTGAATCGTTACCCGTTCACTCACCCGATACAAGAATGCCGGCCCTCTTTCTTTCGCAGCGTCGTGATCACGCTACATGTCTGGCGATCGAAGCTACAGGAAGGTACGGATCAACCGAATGATGCCCGGGCCCACGACCACCACGAACATCGCCGGCAGGATGCAGAAGATCAGCGGGAACAACAGCTTCACGGGGACCTTCATGGCCTTTTCCTCGGCGAGCTGGCGGCGCTTCGTGCGAAGCTCCTTCGCCTGCCCGCGGAGCACTTTGGCGATGCTTACACCGAAGATGTCGGCCTGAATCATGGCCAGGACGAAAGCGTTCAACTCGTCCACGTCGGTGCGATCCGCCAGGCTACGCAGAGCATCGATCCGAGCTACGCCGAGCTGCATCTCCTGCAGCATCCGCCCTAGCTCATCCGAGAGAGGGCCCGGCACGTTCTTCCGGACATGGGACACAGCCGCGTCGAAGCCAAGACCGGCCTCCACACTGATCGTAAGCAGGTCCATTGTGTCGGGAAGCGCTCTGCGGATCGTGTCCTGCCGGTTGATGGCTCTCTGTCCCAGTCCGGCTCCCGGCAAGAGGTAGCCGAACGCCATCAGGAATGCAGCCGCCGCGAGCGTCTTGTTACCGGAGAGTCCGGCCAAGCTACCTAGGACGAGCCCGAGGATCCCCCCACCAAATGCCCCGAAGACCTTGGTCGCCGCCACTTTCTCGGCATCCCATTTCCCGGGACTTCCGGCAAGGACAAGCTTGCGCGCAATACGCTGTCGCATGCCGAGGGGCGTTACCTGTTTGGCCGCTCTCCCCAAGCTGTTTATGAACGGTACCAACACGCGCTGAAGGAACGGCTGTGACAGCTCCTGCTGACGAAGATTTGGAATCTCTCCGACTTGGGCGCGAAGGAGCTCCACGGACCTACGGCCCTGAGCAAGCCAGGCATCCAGCACAAAGCCGGCCAGGACAATCGCTCCGAACGTCGCGAGAAGGCCGAGGGGCAGATACAGACTAGACATCGATCTTCACCACTTTTCGGGCCCAGTAGATCCCGATGCTCATCAGCGCGATGGCCAGGCCCAACATGACGAGGCCGGGGCGAGTGGTCCACAGGAGCCTGATGTAGCCGGGATTGACCTTGGCGATGTAGAGGGTCATGAGGAACGGCAAGGCCACCAGAATCTTGACTGACAGGCGGCCCTCCGCAGAAAGCACCTTCACCTGTCGCCGCACAGTATCGCGCTCTCTCACCGTCTCGGCGACCGTGTCGAGGATCTCGGCGAGATTCCCACCCACCTCGCGCTGGACGTTCACGGCCATGATGGCCCACTTGAACTCGTCGGTACCCACCCGTTCGGCGAGGGCATTCATCGCCTCGTCCACGGGCCTGCCGAGCCGAACCTCGGCGACGACGCGCGTGAACTCGGGGGCCGTCGGGTCTCCGATCTCCTTGGCCACGGTGTCGAGAGCCTGGAGGAAACTGTGACCCGCCCGCAATGAGCTGGCCAGGATCATCATCACGTCTGGCAATTGGCTATGCAGGTCGTTGACCCGTTTGTTGAGCTTGAAGCCTAGGTAGATCCATGAGATGGCCCCGCCAGCCGCTGCACAGATCAGTGCGAACAAAAGACTCGCAAAGATCAGCTCCCCCAGAAGGCCGGCCGCAAGACCAGCGAGGACGCTGGTGGCGACGAACTCGCCGACTCTGACCGGCATTCCTGCCTGCTCGAGTCTGTGCTCGACGGCATCACTGAAGCCTCCGACTTCCGCCAGTTGCTTCCCGGCTGTCGCTAAGGGGGCGGGGATCCATCCACCCCACCCCTCGAGATCGCCCTCGGCATCGTGTTGCTCTACGAGACTGTCCGACATCGACGGCCCGGCCATCTTTCTGGCCAGCTCCCGGTCTCGTCGGGCCCGGGTGGCCACTCCGAATGCCATCGTGAAGAGGAGAAAGAGCGCGACGAAAGACAGGCTCAGGGCGATAGCTATGCCGGACGTCCCCCTCAGGAAGGCGGGAACTCTGGCGGGAGGCGCGATGGCCGGGGGTGATGCTGGATTGAGTATCAGGGAAGAGTCTGACCCGAAAGACGTGCTGACCGTTAGCGCCACTTGCGACCCGGGCGCGGAAACGGACCGGTACGTGACCACGTACTGGTGGGATAGCTGCGAGACAAGCGCCTGGTAGACGGCGGACAGCTGGTTCTGGACGGTCGGCGTGTACGTCCCACCGGTCCGAGTGGCCAGCGCCTGGAGAACAGAAGAATTCGTCTTGCCGCCAAAGCCGATCGTGTAGATCGCCACTTTCTTCGCCCGGGCCGCCTGGATGGCGGCGTTCAGATCGGCCCGGCTATCGACATCGGCGCCGTCCGTGAGCAGAACGATGTTGTGCTGCGCGTCGCCCGCGAACAACTCGCTGGCAGAGACGACCGAGTCGAAGAGCGCGGTTCCGAGCTGTGTCTGGTTGATCCCGGTCAGAGCCTCGAGGGATGAAGCATGGTCCGCGCTTATCCCCTGGAGGACCCGCGGGTGATCGGCGAACGTGACCAGGCCCAGTGGGATCCCGGGTGCGAGCCTCGCGACGAAGTCCCGAGCGGCGGCCACCGCCGCCGCAAGAGGCTCGCCCCTGACGCTGTTGGATGTGTCGAGGGCGAGGATGACGTCGAACCGACGGCCGGTCTGGGACAGCGTCTCCACGCTCAGGACCTGGGCCCGTCGCCCATTCTCGGTCACCGTGATGCCGTTCGGAGTCACCGGACCGTCGACGGAGACGGTCGTCTCCATCTTCGGGTAGCCCTTCGGCTGGACTTCGCGGATGTGAACCGGGGACCCGGCGCGGGCGGAGCCAACCACCCCGAGCAGGACGAAGCAGACAGCCAGCGAAAGAAGCGAGGCTCTGCGGATCATCGAGCCTTGCTCCTCAACTCCGGCATGAACAGGGGTGAAGGAACGTTGATACCACGATCGTTGAGCTTCTCCATGAAATGGGGTCGAATGCCTGTGGGCATCAGGTGGCCAAGGAACCGGTCATGCTCGTCGATGCCGGCCTTGAAGTCGAAAAGGAAGATGTCCTGGGTGGTGATCATATCGCCCTCCATGCCCACGACCTCGGTTACGTGGGTGAAGCGGCGAGTCCCATCCTTCAGCCGGGCTTGATGAATGATCAGATCGATTGCGGCCGAGATCTGCTCACGTACTGCCCTGATGGTGATCTCCATTCCGGCCATCAGGGTCATCGTCTCCAATCGCGACAGCACATCTCTCGGCGAGTTCGCGTGGATGGTCGAGATCGAACCGTCATGCCCTGTGTTCATGGCTTGAAGCATGTCCAGGGCCTCTCCCCCACGGACCTCACCGACCACGATCCGGTCCGGGCGCATGCGGAGGGCGTTCCGCACCAGGTCCCGGATCGCGACTTCACCCCTCCCCTCGATGTTGGGGGGGCGGGATTCGAGCCGCACCACATGGGGCTGCTGGAGACGGAGTTCAGCTGCGTCCTCGATCGTGATGATCCGTTCGTCCTCAGGAAGGAAAGAGGAGAGAACATTCAGCGTGGTCGTCTTGCCGGCACCCGTCCCTCCCGACACAAGGATGTTGACGCGGCCGCGAACGCAGGCGTGCAGAAACCTTGCGACCGGATCGGAGAGCGTGCCGAATGAGATGAGGTCTTCCGCCTCGTACGGATCCGCGGCGAACTTTCTGATGGTGAGGGCCGGGCCGTCGACGGCGAGCGGCGGGATGATGGCGTTGACCCGGGAACCGTCGGGCAGGCGCGCATCGACGTACGGAGAGGATTCGTCGACCCGACGGCCGACTTTGGCCACGATCTTGTCGATAGTGTGGCGAAGCTGATCGACACTGTGGAACCTTGCTCCGGTCCAGTAGAGCTTGCCTCCTCGTTCCACGTAGATCGAGTCCGGGCCGTTCACCATCACCTCGGTGACCTCGACGTCCCGCACGAACGGCTCCAGGGGCCCCAGTCCCATGACGCTGTCGCCGATGGACTGGATGATCTGGGCCTTCTCCTGGGCTGCGAGCGGGGCCTGCTCCTCGGCCAGCAGCTCGCGGAGATGCCGCTGAACCAGGTTCTGGAGTTCCCGGTCCGATATGGCCGCGTCGTAGAGCTTCGGGCCCAACGTCTCGACCAGGCGTTCCTGTACTCGGCTCCTGATCTCCGAGACTCGATCGGGTCGATCGGTCTTTGCCAGTCGTTCTGCCAGTGACACGTCGACCTCCTATTTCTTCTTGAAGAGCCGGCGTTTCGAATCACTGGGCGCCGGAGTGTGAACGATAAGCCGGTCAGCGATGCCGAGCACCGCCTTGGAAACGTCCGCCCTGGGCTGATGGATCACAATCGGTAGCCCCATGTTCAGCGAGGTGGGCACCAGGCGACTGGACGGGATCATGTCGTCAACTCGAAGCTTCACTGCCCGCTGGATCTCGTCTGGCGTCAGACCCACCTTGCTGTCCGCTCGGTTCATGACGATCCGGAACCGTTCCTCTGGGTACCCGAGGGAGCGCAGCGTCTTCATTGCCATGCTCAGGTGTCGGACGCCCACGACATCCAGCCCGGTGATGAGACACACCGTGTCGGAAAGGTCGAAGGCGGCCAAGGTGGAGTCCGAGTAATCGGCGGTAGCGTCGATCACCGTGTACTCGAAGGTGCTGCGGAAAGTCCTGAGGACTTTCCCGACCGCCTCTCCCGAGATGGGTGGAGCGCTCGGGTCCGGAACCGCCCCGAACCCGAACAGGTGATCGTGCAGTTGCTTTCCGAAGGAAAGGATCGCTTCCCGATCCGCCTGATCGCCGAGTGCCAGGAAGTCCTGGACTGGGTGTTTCGGTTCGGTGCCGAAGTACGAGAAGACGTCGCCCATCTCGAAGTCGAAGTCGAGCAACGCGACATCGCTCTTCGAGCGTTCTGCGATCGCGGCGGCCAGGTTGCACGCCAGAAACGTCTTCCCGGTTCCTCCCTTGGAGGAGAAGACGGAGACGACGCTTCCTTGCGGCCTCGAGTCGCGGGCAGACTCGTCATCGGTGGCGAACGACCGGAGGCTCTTCGACCAGGCCGCCGCGCGAATCAGGGCGTCGCGAAGCTCCTGGCCGCCTCGAGACAGATCGACCACGTCCCGGATCCCCGCCCGCATCGCGGCAGGCAGGATGCCGTTCAGATTCCTGTCCCTGACCAGCACCACGGCGGTGGCCGGGGAGGACCGTCCCACGAACTCGGCCAGCCCGAAGGCCTCCTGCTCCTTGACCGCTGCGGACAGCACCAGGACGTCAGGCGACACGTGTCCCTCGGAGAGGAGGCCCTCTACCGCGGTGACCGTGGGGACCCACTGGACCGAGTCCGCGTCGATCTCCATGGCTCTGGCCACGTGCTGCCTGAAGGTCTGGGGAACGCCGACGGCGATGATCCTTGTCTCCCTCATTTGGTGAACTGACCGAGTGTGACAGGCGGCTGGGCTACGCCTTGCTGGTTGGGCGGCAGGAGTGTCAGCCAGATCTGGGCCTTTTCCTGGGCAAGGACGACCTTCGCGGCGTCATCCGGCTTCAATTCCAGAGTAACCAGGGCGTTCCCGGTGGCTGCCGCTCCCCCCGCCGCGCCCGAGGAACCGCTGACCTTGAGCACATGAACGTCTGGAACGAGGGTCGCCGTGAGGGACGTTCCGCCCTTGCTTTCGAGCGTCGCATAGAGCACCACGTGGTCACCGCCCTGGATGAAACCACTGACCACACGCTGGGGCTCGAGCTGGATCGTCACGGCCTGATAGCCATCACGGATCCCGAGCAGACCACCTGTCGCCTGCGTGCTCCCCTGTAGGCGGGCAGAGGCGATCTGCTCACCCCTCAATATGAACGAGGCGGTGGTCCTCCCCTGCAACTCTGCCAAAGCCGTGACCGCGCCGTCGATTAGGGCGTCCCTGGGAACGGACAGCGTAGTGAACGCTCCCTCCTGGATGAGGGTGTCGAGCTTCGTCCCCGACGGGATATCCTTCTTGGAGACGATGACCGTGACGTTGCTCGCTGCCGGCTTCGCCTCCCTCTTCACTCCCTGGACGTACAGGAAGATGGCTGAGGTCGCACCGACTGCGAGCAGCAGTGCCACCGCCATCGCGAGTCCTCTAGGTTTCATCTCCATCCTTTCCGCATCGAGCTATCACCTTATCTGCGCCCTTTCTCCCCTAGTCACTCCGACAGACGAACCGCCCGCAGGCCGAAGTCGCCGCCCCCCCCGGGGTTGGTACCTCCGCTCTGGTATCCCTGCCACGAGCTGACCAGGCAGATGGCGTTCGGGTCGGAGTCGCGGGCACCGCAGGCCCCGGCCGTGTCGTAGTCCCAGTCGACCCTGGTGTTCAGCACGATCTGGTTCAGTGGGTCCTCGCTGACCCAAGTGATCATGTGAGTAACGGGATCGTACGTGTAGTCGACGCCTGGCCCCGGGGCCTGGCCGTACTGATACTCTTTGTTCCCCGCGGCCTCCCGGATCCTAGGATAGAGCTTCGTCCGGTCGTTCCCCGGAAAATGCAGGTTGAGCAACGGGCATTGCACCTGAGTGGTCAGGTCGAACGTGTGATTGGGCCCCGGAGCAGTTGTGAAGTCCTTGGGGAGCGGTGGGCTGCACAAAACGTTCTGGGCACCGACCGCGTTCTGGTCGTTCCCTTTGTACACGTGGTCGATCCGGAGGACGTTGAACCCGATGATGTCGTACTTGTCCACGTTGCACTGCCCCGCCTCCTCCATAGGGGGAGTGCAGGGGTTGCCGTCCTTGTCCACCTGGCCGTTTGGGTCATTCACGGGGAAGTGTCGGAAGTGAGTCTCCAGGTTCTTCATGTCCTGGTAATGGTTGGACGCCTTCCCGACCACCTTGCACGCGTACGTGGGATCGGGGTAGTTGAGATCCAGATTTCCGATTGGATATGAGCCGTTGATCCAGCCGTCCACGATGTTGGAAGAGACGTTGGTGCACCCGGGATTCGACTTGTTCTTCGGCACATCCCAGCCCCAGTTGGGGTCCGTCGGGTCCGAGATCAAATTCACGAAGGCCCACTGAGCGTCGCCCACGGCGGAGTTATCCAGCCAGAAGTCGCATTCGGTGGGCGGGTTGTCGTTCGGCACCGGGACCTTGCACTGGGTCTGCATCCAGTCGAAGCGGATCATGATCGGCTGCGGGGTCGCTCCCCCCGCAGGGCCCCAGATAGCCTGGGCCTTCGCGTGGAGGGTCGCGTTCCTGTCGTGCCCGAAGATCTGGGCGAAGAACAGGCTCATATGGCCCAGATACCAGACGGTAACGGTGCCGCACTTGGCCGGATCGCAACTGCTTCCCTCGATACCCCCTACTGCCTTGAATCCGTCTGGGGCAGCACCATCTGGGTCGCCCGGCGGCGCCGCATAGCGAACCGCATCACCGATGTTCTGCGTGGCAAAAGAGTCCGCCTGGGCCTTGGCCACGCTCGGATCCGCAAGCGAAGACTCCTCCTTCGCAAAGGAGATAGCGGCAGCTAGAGCCGCCGAGTCGTTGGAGTTGACCATGACGCGATGCTTGATCAGCAGGCTTCCGATGTCGATGGAGAGGACCAGCATCCCCAGCAGCACGAACAGCGAGACCACCACGATCGCTGCTGCCACTCCATGCTCCTCGCGGGGCTTCAGCCGACCAGTGATCATTCGCATCGGAAGACCCCCTTGACGTCCTTGTCGAAGCTGAGGTCGGGCACGAATGGGATCTGGATCGAGAAGTGCTGGTTCCAGAGGACAGTCACTTCCGACCCAGCGTTCGAGTCGCCGCAGACCTTATCTGCAGTGGGGTCGTTGCTGAGAGGATAGCCCGCCGCACTGTTCTTCACCCGAGTCACGATCAACGCGTCCGTGCATCCCGTGCTGCTGTCCGGTTTGCACCGCACTGCAGCAAAGCGAGCCCCTTCCCGCGCCGCACCGAGGTACACCTCGTACTTGCTCAGCGTGATCCCGAACTCGATGACCCCGAACAGGATCATGAAGAGAAGGATCATGATGACGGCGAACTCGACCGCCACCGCTCCCTCCTCTCTTCTGAAACGTCTCCTGATCATCTCGGCGTGTCTTCCTTTGGCACCTCGGCTTCCGGGTGGAAGCAACGTGGGACCCTGTCAGCCCTCACCAAAAGGCCGCTCCCGAGGTGAGGGCTGACAAGATCCTTTCTTTCAAGACCAACCGCGTCTAACAGCTCCCGACGCTCCCTAGTGGGGTGATCACGCTGCTCGCGCACTCGAACTTCTCGTTGATCGCGCTAGCGAGAACCGCGGCACCGGCGATGATCGCGATGGCGATCAGGACCAGCAGGACGACGTACTCCGTCGCCACAGCCCCGTGCTCGTTCTCCATCCGGGACCGGAGACCGGCCCACATCGACTGCATCTTCACGTACATGCCCAGAAGCACTTCTTCACCCCCTTCAACCATCACCGTGCCGCTCGCTCAGTCGTCAGGCGCTCC
>DASXTW010000147.1:0-40625 GCA_036505215.1 Actinomycetota bacterium
GCCGAGAGCCTCGCGGGCGAGATCGAGGAGTTCTTCACCGGTATCCGCCGACCGACGGACTCCGACCGGGTCCTGGCCACCCTGCTGTTCACCGACATCGTCGGTTCGACCGAGAGGGCGGCCCAGCTCGGCGACGTGCGCTGGAAGGAGGTGCTGGCCGAGCATGACGAACGAGCACGCGTCGAGATCGAGCGTCACCGGGGGAGGTGGATCAACACCACCGGAGACGGCGTGCTGGCGATGTTCGACGGACCGGCCCGCGGCGTCCGCTGCGCCCGAGCCATCAGCGGCGCGGTGCATGAGCTCGGGATCGAGATCCGGGCCGGATGTCACGCGGGTGAGGTGGAGCTGGTCGGATCGGACGTGCGGGGGATCGCCGTTCACATCGCCGCCCGTGTGGCTGCCCTCGCCGACGCCGGTGAGGTGCTGGTCTCGAGCACGGTCAGAGATCTGGTCGCTGGCTCAGGCCTCGTGTTCCAGGACCGCGGAGCCCACCGGCTCAAAGGTGTTCCCGAGGAGTGGCGCCTGTTCGCGGTGGTCTGAAGCCGGGGGCCGCTCTTGTGAGAGAGCGCGGGCGGACTTGCTCACCACGCGGAGGGGGGCCTCGAGAGCGAGAACCATACCCCCGCGGGGGGGTGGTGCGGGGGGTAAGGCCGGAGAAGGGGTTCGTCTTGACAGGCAAGCACGCTCTAAGTGAGGAGTACCTCGTGGGCCAGCCCAGACTTGGCGATCGATCGGCGCGAGGAGCACGGATCTCCGCCCTGATTGACGGCAGCAGGACAGCTATGCGTTCGGAGGAGAGAGACGATGCAGCGCCTCGCAGGAGTTACCTTGATCGCAGGATCATTGCTCTTCTTCGTCGGCGCTGTGACGCCGGTCAATTCCCGTGTCTTCAGCACGGACGATCCCCTGTTGAAGCTCCGGTATATCGAAGAGGATCCCGAGACATGGGACCTGGCAATGACATTGCTCGGCTCGGGCGGTCTCATTGCAGCCATTGGGCGGTACCGCTCGCAAGGTCACTGAAGAGGGTGACCAATCGTCCGATCCTCGGAGGCATAGGCTATGGAGCCGCGACGCTCGCCACCGGAGGCGCACTGTCGTGGGTCATCATCAGCTCTATCCGCATCGCGCGCTCGCCCTTCGAAGTGGCTTTCGGGGATATCAGCCCTTGGTTGTTCGGGACGTATCGGGTCCTCACGCGAGCCGCATTCGTCGTCTTCGGTGTTGTCCTGCTCCTGAGCGGTTATGCAAGACGGCTGGGTTGGATGCTGATCATTGTCGGCGCCATGATGTTCGCTGACCTCGTGGCTCTGGTCCTTCCGCCCTTCGTTCACTACGTGGTCTTCCTGATCCTCGGCGCTGCCCTGCTCATTCTGCGCCCACGCCCGCGGCCAGGATCATTGGGAACAGCGCATGAAGGGGAGCCTCTGCCCTGAGGCATCCTGACGGGTTTCACCACGAGCCAGTGCCGCGGAAGAGCCACGTCCTGGGCAGATAACTATCGACCGTCGGAAGGCTTGGGACTGGTACCCGTTCGTGGAGTCGGCGGAAGCGGCAGCTCGCCCCGCCGTGGTGAGGTTGCGGAGAGGATGTGGAGCAGCCGATGTGAGACAGATGTGCCGAACCTTCACACGTTTCCAGCAAAGCAAGCGTGCCCCCGGCAGGAATCGAACCTGCGACACACGGTTTAGGAAACCGTTGCTCTATCCACTGAGCTACGAGGGCGAGACTGTTGACCACTGGCGGAAACGTTGGCCACCGCATATGTAGCTTACTGAAGCCTGCGCCCAGGAATGCGACCTGGGCCAGACAGCGGCGCAGGCAACTGCTGGGCGAGAGGGAAGCGGCGAGTGGACAGTGGGGCCCATGCATCCGCCTGCGCCGTTTGTGTTCACTCCCGGTCCGGAGGCAGACTGATGGGACACTTCCTCGTCGATCACGGAACGGTGACGATCCCGTGACGCCAGACTGCAAGCATCGACGGTTTGGCCAAGCCGGGGGGCCAGTCCAGCGGACCAGGGAGGGGCGGCGCCGATGAAGCGAGAGGGATTCCTTTCAAAGATCTTCACCCAGCTTACCGAGACACTCGACCGCTCCATCGGGTGGTCACGCATGCCGAAGATGCTGGGAATCCTGACCCTGGTCGGACTGCGAAAGCGGCTTCGCGAACGCAACCTCTACGACACGGGCGGAGCCGCGGACGAGCCGGCCAGCGCCGTCGAAATGCGGCCATCCGAAGGTGACTACCTGAACGCCCGGACACTCGATGGCACCTACAACGACCTCGATCATCCCCTGATGGGCAGCGTGGGGAGCCGGTTCGGGCGCAACGTCCCGCTCGACCGAACCTATCCGGACCCCGAACCAACTATCCTCCAGCCGAACCCGCGAGACGTGAGTCGCGAGCTCCTGACCCGCGACCGGTTCATACCTGCCACGACCCTCAACCTCCTGGCCGGCGCCTGGCTTCAGTTCGAGGTACACGACTGGTTCAGCCACGGCAAGGACGCCCCTGAGCCGCCTTGGGAGGTGCCGATTCGAGACGATGACGAGTGGCCGGAGCGCCCGATGCGCATCCCGCGCACGCGCCGGGATCCGACCTACTCACCCGATGGTGGGATGCCTCCCACATTCGTCACCGCCGACTCGAACTGGTGGGACGCGTCACAGATCTACGGGACCGATCCAAAGTTCGCGGCCGCGCTGCGCTCGGGGGAAGACGGCAAGATTCGGATCGACGAGCATGGCTTGCTCCCGCAGGACCTGGAGAGCCACGTCGACCTCTCGGGTGTTGCGGGCAACTTCTGGGTCGGACTCGGTCTCCTGCACACGCTGTTCTCGCTCGAACACAACGCCATCTGCGACCGGCTGCGGGCCGACTACCGCCATTGGTCGGACGACCAGCTCTACGACCGGGCCCGCCTCATCAACGCGGCGCTGATGGCCAAGATCCATACGGTCGAATGGACGCCGGCCATCATCGCTCACCCGACCACTCGCCTGGCGATGAACGCGAACTGGTGGGGGCTGGTCGGTGAACGCATCACGGCCCGGTTCGGCCGGATCAGCTCGAACGAGGTGATCAGCGGCATCCCCGGCTCTCCCACCGACCACCACGGCGTTCCCTACTCACTCACCGAGGAGTTCGTCGCCGTCTACCGCATGCATCCACTGCTGCCCGATGACTTCGTCTTCCGGTCCGTCGAGACAGACGAAGTCCTGGCCGAGCTGACATTCCCCGACATCGGCGCGCTGAAGACACGGGGCCGCCTCCAGGAGTTTGGCGTCGACAGTACCTTCTACTCGTTCGGCATCTCCCATCCCGGGGCGATCACGCTTCACAACTTCCCACGGTTCCTCCAGCGGTTCGATCGTCCCGACGGAACGGTGATCGACCTCGCCGCGACAGATCTCATGCGGATACGGGAACGAGGAGTCCCGCGGTACAACGAATTCCGGCGGTTGTTCCACAAGAAGCCGGTCGAATCCTTCGAAGAGCTGACTGGCGACAGGGAACGCGCACAGGAGATCCGGCGCGTGTACGACGGCGACCTGGACCGCGTTGACCTGATGATCGGCCTCTATGCCGAGCCGCTGCCTCCCGGCTTCGGCTTCAGTGACACGGCCTTCCGGGTCTTCATCCTCATGGCGTCGCGCCGGCTGAAGAGCGATCGCTTCTTCACTCGAGACTATCGACCAGATGTATACACGCCGGCGGGGTTCGATTGGATCAACCGAAACAGCATGGTGAGCGTGTTGTTGCGCCACTACCCTTCCCTCGAGCCCGCGCTCCGAGGGGTGCAGAACGCCTTCGTTCCCTGGAACCGGGTGCCGGCCAGCATGAGGTCCACTCGAGGGGCGACGGAACGCCCGAAAGCGAGACGCGGCCGCACGTCCGAAAGGGGGGCGTAGTGCCGAGACGGGAGCTGGCACGGGTCGCGCTGGCGACCATCCGAACGGTGAATGGGCTGGCTGCCCTCTTCACTCCAAAGAAGATGCTCCGGCGCCTCGGGGTCGACCCTGAGACCAACGGCGCGGCGATCTATGCCCTCCGGATGTTCGGCATCCGGACGATCATTCTGGGGGCCGAATTGTTCGTCGCGAAGGGCGAACGCCGTGACGAAGCTCTACGGACCGCGCCTCTGATCCATGCATCCGACGCCGCATCCGCATTCATCACCGTTGTGCGTAGGGAACTACCTCGTCGAGCGGCCGTGCTCGTCACCATCATCTCCTCGATCAACACGTGCCTCGCCTTCCTCGCACGTGGCCGTGACGAGGCCGGGGCGCTGGCGGGGGCCGAACGCGCCTGATGCAGCTTCGGAGACCGCTGCCCGGCCGCATGTTGGTGGCGTCCCTGGGTCTGGGTGGAATCGCGGCGATCGTCGCTGCCGCGTTCTGGGCGCTGCTCGTGGTCTTTCTGATTCTGGCGCTTCGGCGAGTCAACCGATTGTTGGAGGCAACCACCGCATTGGTCGAGACCAACACGGGAAAGTTGGGGAAGCTACTTGATGAAGCCGCGGCCACGGCGGCATCGGCCCAAACAGATCTGGCCGTTCTCGGTCGTGCCCTGGACAGCGTCCGAGGCATCGCGGGAACCGCTGCCCGCGTTACCTCACTCATCGAGCGCGTGGTCTTCTGGCCCCTCGCGCTGCTGCTCGGGATGGCGAGAGCACTGTCCCGGTTTGCGCGATTCGGCCGCCACGTTCTCGCAGCCGTCGCCCCCAGTCGCACCTCGAGATTTCGGCACGGTGCGGATGTCGCCGGCGGCCCTCGCGTTGAAGACGATTCCGGCGGTCAAGAAGGCGCAATCAGCCCAGAGGGACTCCTCACGTTTCTGGTGATTCGACCGGCGAGCGATCTGTTCCTCTGGCTGTGGCGGTTGGAGCGGCGGCTGGAGTTCCTCTACCGGCCCCAGTTCGACAGGTGGGCGAGGCCGCCGCTGTTCGCGGTCCTTCAAGCATTCCAGAACGCGCTGCGACGCGACGAGCATCTCCAACTCGCGGAGGAGCGGATGCTCCCGGAGGAGGAGCACTACACGCGCGCGATCATCGATGAACTCAAGAAGTTCACTCGAGAGAACTGGCTCCCGGGCTCTGCCCAGCGATTCGGCAACACCAAGACGTTGGGCATCGTCCGAGGCGAGTTCACGGTCCTGCCCGACATCCCCGGGCATCTCGCGCAGGGTGTGTTCGCTGAGCAACGGACGTACCCCGCGTGGGTGCGCTTCTCGGGGCCGGGGCCATACGCGCCGCCCGACCTGGAGGATCTCGGCCAGTGCTCCGTTGCGATTAAGGTGATGGGTGTCCAGGGCCCGAAGCTCATGGAGGACGAGGTCGCCACGCAGGATCTCATCCTGGTTTCACCGGCGAGCTTCGTGACACCCGACATCCGTGAGAACGCCGAGCTGCAGCGGTGGGTTCGGGCGAAGGCGCCATTGGGCTATTTCTTCAACCCGTTCCGCCCGCATGTGCTGCATGCGCTGATGCAGCTGCTCTACTCGCCGATGCTCACGAGCCCTCTCGAGGTGCAGTACTACAGCAACGTCCCTTTCCTGTTGGGCGAGGGCCAGGCCGTCCAGTACTCGCTCCGACCGCGCTCGACTGTCCGAAGCAAGATTCCAGTGCGACCATCGGAGAACTACCTGCGGGAAGCGATGGCCAGAACGCTTCGTGCGGGGGACTGGACGTTCGACTTCATGGTGCAGGTGCAGACGGACCCCCATCGCATGCCGATCGAGAACGCCACCGTGAAGTGGCCGGAGCATCTCTCTCCCTATGTCCCGGTGGCGCACTTGAGGCTTCCCGCCCAACGCTTCGACTCCGATGCACAGCTCGCGTTCGCCGACGTGCTTCGCTACAACCCGTGGCACAGCCTCCCCGCCCACAAGCCCCTGGGGAACTCCAACCGGGCGCGCAGGCAGATGTACTGGGAGCTCGCGGAGCTGCGTCAGGCCATGAACCGGGTTCAGCACGTCGAGCCAACAGGCGACGAGACGTTCGAGGAGTAGTCGACCCCGGCTCACGAGCCGATGTCGGCCAGGTATCGGATGGCTCTGAGACCGGGGAGGAAGAAGTATCCGCCGCCCCGCACGGATGTGAATTCCGGCATGCCACGCAGCCGGATGCGGAGCGGAACTCCCTGGATCGTGAACGCGCGCTCGGGCTCGGTCGTGCCGCCGACCAGGGGGTCCGGGTCGTCGTAGAGCCCGGTGAACCTGGGGTCGTTGATCCAGCTGTGCTGGACGAACTCGAACTGCCTGGCGATGTTGGCGTTCAGGCACACGAAGTGAAGCCCTCGCTCCTCGTGGAGATCCTCGTCACTGGCGAGCGCCGCCTGCATGTCGAGGCGAGGTCCATACCCTCGGCCACGCCGGAGAATCCGGTGCCGCTTGCCGACTAGAATGGATTTCCGGGACCCAGGTTCTGGTTCGAGGGAGTCGCGCGGATTGGCCCGTCGAACATGCGAGCCGATCGGGCACCGGTACCCGAGCTGGTCCGGCCCGTGATATCCGAAGTCGTTCGCGTCGGAGAGTCGTTCGTCGTCGGCCTCCGGGGCAAGCGCGAGAGGCGCCCCGCTCGGCCAGCGGCCGACCAGCCGGGATGCCAGCCGGGCGCGTGCGACAGGATCGTCGGCTCCGCCCTCTGGCCTCGTCGCGGCATCCATGTAGCGCCAGAACCGATGCACGTACTGGCGCAACTGCCGCAGGACCAGATAGCTTCCATTTCGCCCGAGGTCATGCGATCCGCTCTGGGTGCAGTGCACGGGCAGGAGTCTCTTCGGGTCCATCGACGAACGCACGAACGGCCTGGGCGTGTACAGCCCGTACTCGTTCGGGTAGCCGAGGATGAATTCCCCTGCACGCAGCGTGTCGGCCCAGGGCCCTGTTTTCGAGAGCCCCTCGATGATTGGTTGCGATATGCCGTCGTGGAACCCGAAGTGCTCGAAGGCGTCGAGCTCGCGCGTTTCGAGTATGCCCACGAGGCGCATGCCTTCCCCCGACAGGCGCGCCACGTGGAGGGCCACCAGTGTCTCCAGCTCTGCGGCACCGGTGGCATACAGCAGGACCAGGACGTCGACCTGGGGCGTGGCGGGGCCTCCCCACACCCAGCCCTCCGGCGCGCTCGTGCCCACGTCCCCCAGGAGCCTGCGCTTGTGCGGCGTCACCATCCCTCCGACGAACTCGGGAGAAAACCCTCCCTCCACGAGCGCATCCAGGCCGAGCTTTGCCAATCCGGAAGCAGTGAAGGCGACGTTGACGCTCTGTTCTACGGGACGCTCGCTCGCCGGGGTGATCGAGTCGGCCAACCATCCCAACCATCGTCTCGCGGCGGCCGTCTCCTCGACGGCGATCAGGAGGAAGCTCGCCGCCCGTAGGTTGCCGTAGCCGCGAGCCGCCAGTCCCTGGATGTCCTCCAGCTCGAGCTGGGGCGACGGGCCGGTCACAGTCGCCGGAGCCAATCCTGTGCCTGTTCTGGCGTCATGTGGCCGTAGAGGCCGGCACGGATGCGCGCGTTGTTCTGGATGTTGGCGGCGGACAGGTCCGGGTATGCCGAATACCAGATGGGTGTGGGGAGTTGGTGCACGCGGAGAAAACCCTTGAAGGCCTCCGCATCTCTCGCGCCCCCCAGGATGAGCCACCTCGTCCTCGGGTACCCGAGGCCGTTGCTGCCCACCGCGTTCAGCCCCCGGGCCAGCTTGTCGATGAAGTCGTCCATGTAACTCTCGCGGCTTCCGTCGTAGTTGCTGGCGAAAAACATCCGGCGTTTGTCATCGATGAACACCCATCGGGCGAAGTGGATGGTCCCGATCCCGGTGAGGCGCCCGTGGTTGTAGATGTGCCGCACCCCGTAGCTGACCAGGCCCAGCACCGTCTGGAGCGTCAGGCGCCGAAACCTGGTGGGCTTGACGAAGCCCAGCAAGGTGAACGGGTTCATCGCCGCGTGGTCCTCCATTGCAGCCAGCGCATCGAGGTCCTCGGGGTCCGCCACATCCCGAATCGGGTCCTCCGAGCGCTCGTGAAGGCGAAGCAACACCACCCACGCGACCAGCCCGATGAAGACGAAGGGGAGAAGCAGGATGAGGACGAGCGGGAGGAGGATCGCGTGGACCCCCTCCTTCACTCGCCACCACAACTCGGGCCGGGGCGCCGGCCTGCGTGCCCACCCAAGTGACTCTTCGTTGAATACGAAGTTCTTGATGGCCGAGTGGATCTCGATAGCCGATCTTCCGGACCAGTCGTGCCCTGACCGATCGAGATAGTCCTCGATAGCGCCTCTGAGCTCGGCCTCCTGCTTGATCTGCTGCGCGGATCGCCCAACCCTGTTCACGTAGGCCGTCGCCACCGGAATGATGCGACTGCGGAGAAAGGCCAGCCGGGCGTCCTTGGTCAAGGCATCTCCAGTCGGATAGCCATCGCAATGGCCGAGGATCTGGTCGAGCGTGGTCCCAAAGTCGTCGATCAGCGCATCCAGGAAGGCGGCAACCGGCGAGTCCACGTCACTCAGGAGGATCAACGTCGCGGGGATGGGTGCTCCCGACAGATCTTGGGTTTGCGGGAGGACGAAGAGGCGAGCGAAGTGCAGATTCGCGATCTGGCCGAACGGGAGCGCCTCCGGCCTGCCACCGAGGTCCTCGAGGAGCTGCTGGAGCTTCTCGGTGTGACCTTGGGCGACCTGGGCGGCGATGGTCAGCGCGACCTGATGGGGCATCCTGTCGCGGCCCTCACCGTGCGGGGAAGGACACGGCGAAGTTGAACAGCTTCGCTCGTCCCCAGTAGACGATCCCCAGGAATATCCCTGGAGCGACCTCCCGTATCTCGTCCCGTATCTTTCGAGCAACGAAGGAAGTCTTGGAGTAGTCGAGGACGATGCACTCCTTCTGGTCCAGCCAGCTCGGTGCCTTGTACACCTTGGCCCGGATCAGCTTCCGACGGAGTGGAGACACCTCGTTCCTGAGCTCCCCTCGCTCCGGGTCGAATACCTTCCCCTGCCAGGCCAGCCGATGAACGATCTTCGAAATGAGCGTGGAGAGGAACCTGCCCCAGCGAACGAGAACGGTTCCCCTGCCCTCGCCCTTCGGGATGGCGCCCGCCTCATGTTGACGGAACAGGTCATCGAGTTGCTTCCTCGACATGCCAAGCATCGCTTCGACGGTATCGGCCATCGCAGAACCTCCCGGGGGGATCTTCCGGACAAGGCGTCACACTGGCGTCACGATACCGTGAACTGCCTCGTTGGCGCCCCTTGTGCCGTGCGCCCAAATCGGGCCAACGAGATATAGTCGGCCCTTCCATCACGGGACGACCAGGAGGTTTCGCCATGCGTCGCGCCATCCTATCTGTCATCGCCGTCGCAGCCCTGCTGCTGCCCGCTCATGCCGCAAGCGCCCGTCCACTGCCGGACCGCATACCCCTTCCCAATGGGTTCCTCCCTGAAGGCATCGCGATCACGAGCGGTGGGACCTTCTACACCGGGTCGCTGATCGACGGGTCGATCTATCGCGGCGACGTCCGGAGTGGTCTGGGAATCATCTTCATCCACCCTCCCTCCGGGCGAATCGCCGTCGGCATGAAGGTGCACAAGAAGCTGCTCTACGTGGCCGGTGGGGACACGGGCGATGCCTACGTCTACGACACTCGAACCGGGGTCGACGTCCGCGTGTACAGCTTCAGCCCCGGAGGGTTCATCAACGACGTCGTGGTGACGAAGGAGGCCGCTTGGTTCACGGACTCCTTCTTCCCGTTCCTCTACAAGGTCCCGATCACGCGCAACGGCATCCCGGGCGATCCTTCCTCAGTGGAGGCCATTCCCCTGACTGGTGACATCGTCTATCAAGACGGCTTCAACGTGAATGGGATCGACGCCACGCCCAACGGCAAGACACTGATCATCGTGCAGACGAACACGGGGAAGCTGTTCACGGTGCCCCGTTCCTCGGGCGTAACCTCCGAGATCGACCTCGGTTCGGAGGACGTAGTCAACGGAGATGGAATCCTGCTCGACGGCCGGGATCTGTTCGTGGTTCAGGGCTTCTCGAACCTCCTGGCCAGGGTTCGACTCGCACCCGATCTGTCCTCAGGTGAGGTGGTGAGTCGCACCGGTGACGACGATTTCGACATCCCGACCACCGTGGCCGAGGCCGGGAGCACTCTCTATCTGGTGAACGCTCGTTTCACCACGCCGCCCACGCCGGACACGGAATACTGGATCTCGCCGATCACGAAGCCGTAAGAGCCCTTTAGACGGCCTCCTCCAGGCGTCCCGGTGAGCGGGGCGATTGCCTACGCCCCGGCCAGATCCTCCGCGTGCTTGATGAGCTCCTCGCCCTCCTTGATCAGCTTCTTGGCCTGCTCCTCGTTGATCGGCTGGCCAGCGAAGGCCGCCGCCTCCAGCATGTCGCGCATCTGAGCCGCGAGCGCATCGCGGTCCACGGTCAGGTCGGCCAGCGCGTCCTCGAGCTGCTCGTACGTGGCATCGTCACCCTTCAGCGCCTTCGTGGACACCTCGATCCCGGCCATGCCCACGCGCCCGAAAGATGCCATCACCTGCTTGTACACGGCGCCCAACCGGCGCAGCGTTTCAGCGTGAGCCCGCAGGCTCTGCGGCAGGGCCTTGGCCGTGAGGAACTCGATGAGGACGCGGCCGTCGTGGACGTAGTCATCCTGTAGTCCCGTCAGGGTGAGGATGGTGGGCCGAAGGTCGGTGTGGTCCATCCAGACCGAGCCGTTGTCCAGGTGGCGCACGCCCGGGCCGACGAACCCGACCCACGTGGTGGCGATCTCCGGCGCGATCCCGCCATGGTTCCAGGCGAAGGCAGGCTGGACCTGGACGCAGGGCGAGTTGCAGTTCGGCGCCCCGCCGAACCCGAAGTAATCGGGGTCCAGGAAGGACACGAAGGTCGGCGTACGCAAGGGATCGCCCGTCACCATGTGGAGCAGCCCCATCCCGATCCGGTCGATCAACTTCTCGCTGACCGGCTCGGGCTCCCCTGTGTAGGGATTGGCTGCGGTGAGTGCCGCGACGTCCCTCTCGAAGGCCCGGGTGACGGGGGCATCACGTTCCGGATTCCCGATGAGATAGAAGGCGGGGGCCATGTCCGAGTGGAGATCGAAGGGCGTGGTGTTGGACCGCTCCGTGGCGAGGAGCCCCCGGAGGTTCACGTTGATCTCGCCGATGTCATTCGATGGGCAGTCGTGGTCGCAGATGACGTGGGCCCACTCGCATGGCGTGTTCACGCCGTCGCAGCCCGGGTTGGCCGGGGTCCCGCCGGCGAAGTGGTCCCCCTCCTCCTCGGTGAACACAAAGAGCGTGTTGGCCGGGGTGATCCCGTCACTCTCGAGGCGGTCGAAGAACTTGGCGAAGGCCCGGTCATAGTCGGCGAGCTGCTCCACATAGCCGATCTCGCCGGGACCCTGGGCGATGTGGCCGTAGCTGTCTTTGTCCGGGTCCGGCGGATGCAGGTCGTGGGCGTCGGAGATGTAGGCAAACGTGACGGGGATGCCGTGCTCCTGCATCGCCGCCACGAAGGCGAGCGACCTCGTCGCGGACATGCCGTCGAAGCCGGGGAATCCTTCGTTGCCGACGGGATCGGTGATCACGTTCCCGTCGAGGTCCGTGAGCGGCCCTTCCGGGCTGATGATGGGGTTGACGTACTTGGTGCCGTACAGCGCCTCGAACCCGTCGTAGCCGCCGGGCTCGTCCGGAAGAATGTCGGGCACAGCGCGATTCGACGCTGCACACGCCGCAGACCCATGGGCGCAGTGAACCGTTATCCCGACGAAGTCGGCCATCGCCTTGAACGGGTCGTCCTTGGCTTCCTGGGCCTCGGGCGAGTCGGGCCCGAACACCTTGGGCACGTCGGGGCCGATGTTCTCCAGCACCGTGTTGGCGGCGCCGACCGCCCCGAAGTCGCAACCGGCCCGGGTGAACGGCACCCACGGACCGGGCGCGTTCTTCCCTTCCTTCGTGACCATGTTGTACGAGGTATCCGGTGGCGAGGGGTTGGCCGGGTCGAAGATGCCATCGGTCCAGTAGGCGAAGGAGACGCCAAGACCCGTCGTTCCGTCTGGCTTGTAGTACCGGAAGCTGTTGCTGACTGCCTGGCCGTGCCGGTCCGGGTACACGCCCGTCAGCGAGCTGAGGATTCCCCCGGCCGTGTGAGAGATGAGTATCGTGTGGTCGTTCGAGGAGACCGTCCCATTCTCCCGAAGGAAGTTCAGGAGGTGGGGCATCTGCTCCAGGTCGGACGGGACGCTCCCCAGGTCACGCAACAGGTGGGTGTTGTCGAATTGCACGTAGATGACGTGTTGGAGCGGCCCGTTTCCGCCCGCGCAGCCGATCTGGCCCAGGCCTCCCGTGCCTGAGACTGGTAGCGCGGTCGGTGCGGAGCCCTGCGATCGCTGCGCGTGAGAGGAGGCCGAAGCTTGCGCGGCCACGTTGCTCACGGCCAGCGCGCAGACGAGCGTCATTCCGCCGAGTGCGGCTACGAGTCTTGACCTCATCTCGCCCCCTTCCCTCCTGCATGGCCACGACAGGGTCATCCTCTCGACCCGGATCATCGGGCCGATTAGAGGCACGAGCGGCGTTCGGCTGCAAACAGGGAGCCCCACGGAGCCCTTTGCGTAGCAGATGTAGAGTTCGAGACGAGCGCGAGGAGGAGGGGGGCGCCAGGTGAAGGGTATCGGCGTGGCGCTGTCGGGGGGTGGTCATCGGGCCAGTCTGTTCGGACTCGGCGTTCTCCTCTATCTGGCTGATGCCGGGAAGCTCCCGGAGGTGACGTCCATCGCGTCGGTTTCCGGCGGTTCCCTCACCAACGGCTACGTTGCCCAGACGCTCGACGTGAACCAGGCAGCGGATGGCGGGGAGTTCGAACAGGCGATGAAGCCCTTCGCCCGCCAGCTCGCTCAGAACGGGAGCCTTTTCGCTTCCCGCTTCACCTGGGGCTACCTCGCCTTCCTCGCCCTTACGGGGCTCGTGGCTCTGGTGGGGCCCTGGTTCATCCCGGGCGCCGGCATCATCCAGTTCTTGATCTTCCTGGCTGTGGTGCTCCTCTGGGCAGGACTGGTCGCCGGGCGGCGAAGCTGGATTGCCGCTCGGGCCTTTCGAGAGACATTGTTCTCTCCGAGAGGCCACCCGACTCTTCTCCGTGACATCGAGGGAGTGACCGACCACATCTTCTGTACTACCGATCTACAGTCCGCCGAGAACGTGTACTTCTCACGGTCATTCGTGTACGGCTACCGGTTCGGGGTGGGCGTCCCAGGTGACCTTCCCCTGCACGACGCGGTCCAGGCTTCGGCCTGCCTCCCCGGGGCCTTCCCGGCCAGGTGGTTCCGCACGGACCGGCACACCTTCAAATCGCGGACACCGCCTGATGAGGCATCATCCCCGGACGGCAGAGGATCGGAGGCGCCGTCTCGCATGGTCCTCACCGACGGAGGTGTGTACGACAACATGGCCGATGAATGGGCGTTGAACTTCGTGGGCCGGGCGAGGAGCTGGCCGGCTCTCACCGACGGGCACTACCAGCCCCAGGAACTGATCGTGGTGAACGCCTCCGCCGGGCTGGGTTGGGTGCCGCTCAAGCGCTCCCTCATACCGGGGATCGGGGAGCTGCTCACCCTGCTCAAGGTCAAGGACGTGCTGTACGACCAGACGACGGCGACGCGCCGACGAATGATGGACATTCTGGCCAGGTGGGCTGCCCGGACCGGCGAAGGCATGCGGGTGGCGTTGGTATCGATCGGCCGGAGCCCCTTCTTCCTGTCGAAGGCCTTCGCCCGACATGACGACGCTGCGGGCGCCCGGGCCCGCGCAGTGTTGGCAGCACTAGGGGACACCGAGATGCAATGGGAGGAGGATGCCCGGCGGAACGCGCAAGAGAAGACGTCACTCTCGAAGTTGGGGACGGACACGGCGGCTCGTCTCCTCCATCATGCCTATGTGCTGGCGATGGCGAACCTTCACGTCACCTTGGACTACCGGCTCCTGAAAGTCCCCGACCGAGAGCGGTTCCTGCGCCTGGTCGCCTGAGGGGGCGCAGCAGCGCGCCGGTGGATGGACAGGTGAGAGCCGCGGCCCACCCCGAGCGGACAGGCATCTGAGGAAGAGAGCGAATCATGGCGCAAGGAGACTCCCAGACCAGGCAGAAGCTCGATCGGATGGCTCTGGAGGAGATCATCTTCCGGCGGGCGCCCATGCGCCGATACACCCAGGACTCTCCGGTCCTGCCGGACGTGTGGTTCGCCTACGGAGCAAACCCTGGCGAACAGATCGACCTGCTCCTGACGCCTCACCGGACCAGCTCGCCCGGCGAGGTCTTCAAGTTCGTTCGAGAACGGCTGGAAAGCGAAAGAGAGACCGAGTACTGGGAAGCGCGGCACGGGGAGGAGGGCCTCGCTGCCGATCTCGCCTACAGCCAGTCGGCGGTAGCGGGACGGTTCTACTTCGACGAGCTGGTGCGGGTGCTCCTCCCCCTCGCGGTGTGGGAGCGTTCGTCCAGCGGTTCGTCCGAGCTGAGGGCCGGAGGCAAGAGGAAGCGTCCTCCAACTCCCAGGCCATTGGGCACGCAGTGGATCGGCCTCCAAAGGCTCGGTCCGAAAGGTCGTACGGAGCTGGCGGAGGACCTCATCGCCCTGGAGGGAGGGCACGCGCTCCACGTCGCACCTGAGCTGGTCTGGATGGTCAGGATCGTCGGCACGTTGCAGGCGGCGCATGACGGCACCCTCGTCGAGCCTCCATCTCCTGAAGAGGAAGCTGGCCTCAGGCAGCAGCAAGCGAGGGCAATCGTCGACGCTGTGGTCGGCCTCCTCAAGGGCGCCCCGGCGGCGAAGGTCCCCGGGCGGGTCATCTTCAGCATCAGCCGTAACCGTGAAGCCTCCGTTGCCGTGTGGCGGTCGGTCGAGGCGGTCAAGGCCGACGCGGCCACGCGCTTGTTCAACCTGAGCTGTACCGATCTCAAGTGGGCGATCCTCGACAGCGGGATCGACGCGACCCACCAGGCCCTCCGATTGCGTGACCACAACGAGAAGAAGTACGGAGCTGCTTTCCAGAAGGACGGGACGACGTGGCAAAACCGGACACGAGTGGTCGCGACGTACGATTTCACCCGGATCCGGGAGCTGCTGGATCCGGACCGCTTGGCGCAGGGAACGTATGGCCCTGCTCTGGCTGCCCGATTGCAGGAGAGCGAGGACCGGGACGTGCAGGATCTGGTCCTTCACCTACAGAGCGGACGCTATGTGGATTGGGACTTGTTCGCCCCGCTCCTAGAGGTCCCCCACGACGACCGGTACACACCGCCCGAGCACGACCACGGGACCCATGTGGCGGGCATCCTCGCCGGTGACTGGCTGGCCAAGGAAAGCAACGGGGTGATCGACCACGATCTGATCGGTGTGTGTCGCGACATCCAGCTTTACGACATCCGAGTACTGGACAAGGACGGAAGGGGCGACGAGTTCTCGATCATCGCCGGCCTGCAGTTCGTGCGACACTTGAACGCCCACAAAGACGAGGTGGTGGTCCACGGGGTGAACCTGAGCCTGTCGATCCCTCACGATGTCGCGAACTACGCGTGTGGGCGAACACCGGTGTGCGATGAATGCGACCGCCTCGTCGCCGCCGGTGTCGTGATGGTGGTAGCCGCAGGGAACGAAGGCTACATCGAGTACCTCACGTCCGCAGGCCCGACCGAGGGCTACCGGAACATCAGTATCACGGATCCCGGCAACGCCGAATCGGTCATAACGGTAGGGGCCACCCACCGGTACCGGCCCTTTACTTACGGGGTGAGCTACTTCTCCAGTCGGGGGCCGACCGGGGACGGCCGGATGAAGCCCGACCTGGTGGCTCCCGGAGAGAAGATCTGGTCGGCTGTGCCCAAGGACAACGTCCGAGCCCTGGACGGGACCAGCATGGCCGCCCCTCACGTGAGCGGCTGCGCGGCGCTGCTCATGGCGCGCCATCGAGAACTGGTCGGCCAACCAGCCCGAGTCAAGCAGATTCTCTCCGAAACCTGCACCGACCTCGGGCGCGAGCGGTACTTCCAGGGCAACGGGATGGTCGACGTCCTGCGTGCGATCCAGTCCGTCTGAGAGGGGGTCGTCTTATGTTCGCCCTCGAAGCGCTCAACGCCCGCCACGGTGATGCGCTCCTGCTGTACTTCGGGTCCGACGCTGACCCCGGGCTGATCCTGTGTGACGCCGGCCCATCCGGCACGTATGGGCGAATCCTCCGGCCCAGGCTCGAGGAGCTCAAGGGTGAACGAAGCCCAGACGACGCCCTGCCGATCGACCTGTTGATGGTGAGTCATCTCGACGACGACCACGTCCACGGCGTTGTGGACCTCTTGGAGGACCTCGTTGAGAAGAAGGACAACCAAGAGGCACTTCCTTGGGCCGTCCGGAAACTCTGGATCAATCAGTTCGACGACATCGTCGGAAATTCGGACGACGAGCTCCGGCAGGCCCTGGGGGCGGCATTGGGGGCAGACCGCACTGTCAAGGGAGGTCTCCCTGCCGAGCCCGATGCCCTTGCTGTGGCAGCAAACGTGCCTCAGGGGCAGTCGGTGCGTGACGATGCGAGGAGGCTGTTCATCGACCTGAACGGCTCGCCCTTCAGCGGTCTCGTTTCCGCCGGGGCGGGCTCCGTAGACGTCGACCTCGGACGAGGGCTCGTCCTTACCGTGGTGGCCCCGAACCGAAGGCAGCTCGAAGACCTCCAGCGGCAATGGGACAAGGTAATCCGCAAGAAGGCGAAGAAGCCGGAAGAGGCTCTGGCCGAGGCGGCCGAGTACCTGGACAAGTCCGTCTACAACCTCTCGAGCATCGTGGTGCTAGCGCGAGCCACTGACCGGACGATGCTTCTCACCGGTGATGCTCGTGGGGACCATATCCTCACGTCGCTGGAGTCCGCCGGGCTCCTGGAAGACGGGAAGCTCCACGTGGATCTGTTCAAGCTGCCACATCATGGAAGTGTCCGAAACGTGGAGCCGGAATTCTTCGAGGCCATCACGGCCGATCACTACGTCATATCGGCCAACGGCCGTGACGGGAACCCCGAGGCCGAGACGCTTCGCATGCTCTCTGCAGCCCGAACAGACGACCAGTTCACCATCTACGTCACCAACACCATCCCTCACGTGGAGGCCTTCTTCGACAAGGAGCGAGCGGAGGGCAGGCGGTATGAGGTCATCATCCGCCCCGAAGAGAGCTCTTCGATACGTATCAATCTGGCTGCGTAATCTGTGGTCCGAACGAGAGTTGGAAAAGCCAGCCGGGCCATGACCCGCTGCATGAGTGCACCCTCGTCGAGGAGCCTGGAGGGCAGAAAGACAGCGTCGGGCACGTCGGTCTTGACTTGGGAACACGGACAGGCGTATGCAAGGGCATCCGATGGTGGCTTGATTCGGAGTGAGTACGAGGTTTCGTCCACGGCGTCTTCGAGGGCGGGGGGCCAAAGGCGTTCTCCAGCCTCGAGGACGTCAGCGGGGGACCCGCTCACCCCGCCCAAAACTAGAGATGGTGACGGGGCGGTGACGGGGCGGTGACGGACCCTTCGGAGAGTTCTCCCGGCGCAAGGCGCAAGGCCTGCTGAGTCCAGTTGATCGGTCAAGTCCCAACGAGGAGGGTAAGGCGATCGTGAACCCACCAGAGACCGAACCCGGAAAGGCCTCCCAGGAAGATGACCTCGACCTCATCGAGGAGGATGACGAGGCCTTGGAAGCGGACACCTCCGAGGAGGCGACGAAGGAGGCCGAGCTGACCGAGGGGAAGCAGGAGCCAAGAGACGACACGGTGGAGTTCGAGGACGATGAGAGCGAGGTCGAGCCATGAGTGAACTCCCTCTCGCCTGGATGGCGGCAGCCTTCCGTAAGAACGGCCTTCAGGTGCGTGAGGTCAAAGGTTGGAAAAGCCGAGGTCGGCAGAACGCGTTCGCTCCACGGGGAGTGGTGTTCCACCACACCGCTTCAAACCGCAACTCCGGCGCCGATCCGTCGCTGGCAATATGTGTGCACGGCAGGTCTGATCTGCCAGGGCCCCTCTGCAATGTCCTCGTTGGGCGTGACGGGACCGTGTACGTAATCGCTGCGGGTCGAGCGAACCATGCCGGTCTCGGCGGGCCATGGCGAAACATTCCCAAAGACTCGGGCAATGCCTACCTCGCCGGCGTCGAGGTCGAGAACAATGGTGTCGGCGAACCCTGGCCGGAGCAGCAGCTTCGGGCTTGCGCGCTCGTGTTCGCGACCCTCCTGGTGGGCATGCGCCGAAATGAGTCGTGGCTGTGTGGACACAAGGAGTGGGCTCCCACGCGGAAGATCGACCCCGGCAAGCTGGTCATGGCCGATTACCGGCGCCGAGTTCGCGAGGCCATCCGGGAATTGGCCGCGCGGGAGGAGGACAAGGGCACGAAGGGCGAGAAGGCGAGGCCTCGGACGAAGCCCGAGCAGAAGGGCCCGGGACAGCCTCCGTCGGCCGGTTCCGGCGTCTATGTCGTGGAGGCGGGGGACACCTTGTGGGGGATCGCCCGGCAGCACGGCATGAAGGTAGACCAATTGAAGCGGCTGAATGGGCTCAAGAAGGACCTGATCCACCCGGGCGATCGACTGAAGGTGGCGTCGGGCCAGTAGCGTCGCTACCCTGCTCGCTCGAGCCTCGCCCGAAGGCCGACCGCGAACCGCTTCATGTCGCGGCGGCTCTCACCCTCGTAGGCCAGAATCTCTTCGCCATCCAGGTAGGTGGCGAGGCGCTCGAAGAGTTGGCCGCGTGTGGCAGCCTTCCCGGGCGAGGCCAGGTACTCGAGGCGGGCGCGGTCCCCCACCAGGATCCGCCGAGAACGGAATTGCGCCTCGAGCGCATCGAGCTCCCAGAGCAGATTCTCGGTCGGCTCCGAAACATCGACGACAATGGCCGATGAATCGGCGGCAAGCCGCCGCACCACCGGCTGCCAGATCTCGGAGGCCACCCGAACCACGACAAGTCGCGCCCCCAGGATCCTCCTGCTTCGCCGGGCCACTGAGCGTACGGTGCCCTCGATCTGCTGCGGCGTCCGGATCTCTCTTGCCTTCGACCGCTCTGCTTTGCGGACCGCTCTATAGGAACTCCAAGAGAAGAGGGTCGCCGCCCCGAAGAACGCCGCGACGAGCAAGACGAACGCGAGCACCAGGGCACCCACGACAAGAACGGCGACGAACGAACCGATCAGATTCCCCATGGTCTCGGCGAAACTCTTGCCTTCAGGCGCCATCTGATCGAATGCGTCTCGCAGGAAGTCCTTGAAGCCTCCCCCGAAGATCCAGAGAGCGGCGCCGGCCATGATGGCCACGCCGATCAAGCCCCCGAATCCGGCAAGTCGCCTCGTTCGCCTCGACACGCCCACCGGGGCCACGTGCAGGTCATCCAGCGTGACCAAACGCCAGGTCCGTCCGACGGCGCGAGCTACGGCGAAGCTGACCACGTGGGTTGCGCCCACAAATCCGAAGCGACGGAGGAAGAGGACCAACCTCCGTTTCCCCCGAATGAGCCTGAGACCGAAGAGGAGACCCACGACTGCGGCGGCCGTGGCCCCGACCAGCAGTCGCACCATGTCGGGCTCTATGGTCGGCAGCTCCTGGTCGCCGGAGACGAGTGATGCGATCACGACCATCAGCACGAGGATGGGTATCGCCGAGGCCAGGAGCCCCGCGATGACCAGGAGGGCCCCCACGAGAGCGACGGTCCTTCGCCAGAGGCGCCGCAACGCGCGACGCTCGGGGTAGTCGAGGATGATGTGGGCCGGCATCGTTCCGACCAGAGGATTCAGCCAGTCCGGCGCTCAGTCAAGCCTCGACCACCGTGCCCGGGCCCGTGGCCTCATCTGATGTGATCCCCAGACGCTCCGGAGGCGGCACGGCGCCGCGATTGGTCCGTTGGGGTGGTGAATGGGAGGATTCGCTCAACTGGAGGCGCCTTCCTGACGGGAAGCGGCCCGGAGCGAAGAGGAGGGAACGATGATCGGTTCGGGGGTCCTCGATCTCGTCATCGGCATGTTCTTCGTGTTCCTTGTGTTCGGCCTGGCGGTGTCCGGCGTGAACGAGGCGATCACCCGTGCACTCGAGTGGCGCTCGCGTCACCTGTGGCGGGCACTCCGGAAATTGCTCGATGGCAAGAGCGATGCGGTTGGGGATCAGCGACCGACCGTCACTGCCACTTCTGTCCAGAGCTGGACCGATCGCCTCTACGCCCACCCGCTCGTCCGTCAGCTGGAAGGGCGAGTGCCCACGAGTCGATCGCGGCTGTCTCGTATCCCCTCGACCGACTTCGCCAGGGCGATGATCGATCTCGTGGCTCCAGACGGCGCGGGGGCGACCACGGTCGATCAATTGCGCAAAGGCGCAACCGAGCTTCCCGTATCCTCGCCGATCCGGGCGCCGCTCTTGGCGATCATCAGCGAGGCGGGGGACCGTTTGGATCATGCTCGCCAGGGGATCGAGGACTGGTTCAACGGCCGCATGGAAGCGCTCTCTCGTCGGTACAAGCGCAACACGAGGTGGCTCCTCGTAGTCGTCGGATTGGTCGTTGCGCTGGCATTCAACGTCGATGCCATAGGAGCCGCCGAACGGCTCTACCGTGATGAGGCCCTACGGAACGCAGTAGCGCAGCAGGCGGCAAGCGTGGTCGACGCATGCAAGGGTTCGGCGAACGTAGCCTCCTGCACCAAGACCGAGGTCGGGAAGGTGGACAAGTCCATCCGTCTGCCGGTGGGATGGCCGGATCCGGATGGCGTCGGCCCACTGCAGCTGCTTGGGTGGCTGATCGCCGCGGTCGCCCTCGGCCAGGGCGCGCCGTTCTGGTTCGACCTGTTGCGCAAGGCGAGCAAGCTTCGGGGATGAGCTCTGAACGTAGAGAGCCCAAGGAGACGTCGGGTTCCGCGGTTCTCGTGGTCGGCGGGCCTCGGACGGGGACGACGTGGGTGGCCGAGACGCTGAGCCACGCCAATGACGCGACCTGGATCAACGAGCCCGACAACGAATGGCCTGATGCGTTCGCGCTGAAGGCCAAGCTGCCCCTGGGCCGGTTCCCCGTCCTCGACGAACACGATCCCGATCCTCCCGAATACCTCGAGCTGTGGGAGCGTGCGTTCTCCGGATTCCGGCAGAGCGGACCGCTCCTCGCTCTGGCCGATCGGCTGGAGAACTGGGACAAGACCAAGCGGGACCTCTGGCGGGCGCTGTGCGACCACACCAATCCTCGAGTCACGCCCTGGCTCCGGGTGCTGGTCTCCCTGGCCCGTCCCCCATCGAAGCGAGTCCCCGCTCAGCTGGTTGTGGTGAAGTCGGTCCACGCTCCCCTCGCGCTCGAATGGGTGGCCTCACGGCTTCGGCCGCGGGTCCTGGTGGTTCTTCGCCACCCCTTGAACACGATCGCCAGCTATCTGGGGTTCGGCTGGGGTGGTTGCTACCTGGACACCCACCCGAAGGTCCGCGAGCGCTTCGCCACCCGGTGGGGATTTCCGGAGCTGGAGGAAGATCGCTCGTTGGTGGCCGGGGTGACGTGGGAGATCAGTCTGTTCACCTCCGTCCTCCAGGCCGCGGTAGACGCCCATCCGGACTGGCTGGCCGTCTCCCACGAGTCTCTGTGCTCCGATCCCATCGATGGCTTCCGAAGGATTTACACGGATCTCGGCCTGGCCTGGACAGAGGACGCCGAGCGATTCGTCAGGCAGTCGAACCGTCCGGGAACCGGATATGAGACAGCCCGAGTTGCCGCCGACCAGCCCGATCGTTGGAAGCATCGGCTGACGAGCGAACAGATCCAGGAGATATGGTCCCTGTTGTCACAGGTCCGGATGCCGTGGATCGAGCGCCTCGCCCGTGATCTGGAGTGAACCCTGTGGGCGAGAGGCCTGCTGCCGCGCTCTAGGCGGAGGGCAGGACGAACTTGATCGTCGTTCCGTTGCCGGGCCGGCTCTCTGCCGTGATCTCGCCGCCATGGGCTTCGACGAGGCTCTTGGCGATGGCCAGGCCGAGGCCGGCGCCGCTCGAATCGGCTCCCTTCACGAAACGATCGAAGATGTGCGGGAGAAGCTCGGCCGGGATGCCCGATCCGGCGTCCGTCACGGCAAAGGCCACTGCTCGACCGCCCGACTCGGAGTCGGCCGACGCCACCACGGACCCACCCGGTGGCGTGTGGCGCACCGCGTTCGAGAGCAGATTGGCCAGGACCTGGCCGATCCGGACGGCATCCACCTCCAGCGGGGGCAGCCCGGAGGCGACGCGCACCTCGAGTGATACCCCGACTGCCTCGGCCGGCCCTCGGAACGCGGACGCGGCATCATCGACCAGAGTTTCCGGCTCAACCGGCTCCCGGTGCAGCCGCAGCGCGCCCACCTCGGCCCTCGACAGAGTGTGCAGATCGTCCAAGAGGCGTGACATCACCCTGGTCTCCTCGAGCAGCGGCTCCAAGTGGGCCCGGTCGATCGGATACAGGCCGTCGAGCATTCCTTCGGCATTTCCCTGGATGACAGACAGGGGCGTGCGGAGCTCGTGCGCCAGGTCGGCGAGGAGGTTTCGCCGCTGCTCCTCGTGTGCGTGCAGGCGCTTCGTCATTGCGTTGAACGAGCGGGCCAGGCGACGCATCTCTCGAGGGCCCTGCTCCTCCACGCGCGCCTCGTAGTCTCCGGCGGCCACGCGGTCCGCGGCCTCCATTAGAGCTCCCACGGGCCGGGCGATCCGACGAACTGCGCGTCCTCCGGCGACCACCGCCACGATCAGGCCGAAACCGAGGATCACGGCCCCGGGGGCGAAGCCCCTGTGCTCGCCTCGCCCGAGGCCGGAGAACACCCCCACGGCCAGAGCGTTCGCCGCGAAGATGAGGCCGAAGAATCCCGCCACAACCAGGAACACCCTGCGGGCGAAGTGGCGCCGCATGCTCCCCCACGCCTGAGGCCCGGTCGGCGGGAAGGGCTCGTTCTCTGGCCACCAGGGAGGCCGGAACCCGGGGCCGCGTGCGCCCCTGTAGTCGCCATGGAACTTCGGCCCGCGCCAGCGCCCCCGGTCGCCGCCGGATGCCGGGCCTCCGTGGTCCTCAGGCATCGGCGAACCGGTAGCCCACGCCGTGGACTGTGAGCAGATATCTCGGCCGCCCGGACGTCGGCTCGATCTTCTTGCGGATGTTCTTCACATGGGCGTCGATGGCCCGCTCGAAGGATTCGAAGGCCACGCCGTGGATGGCGTCGAGGAGCTGGCCGCGGGTGAAGACACGGCCCGGCTCGCGGACCAGGGTGGCCAGCACCTGGAACTCGGTGGGCGTCAGATCGACCGTCCGGCCGCCCACCGAAACGCGCAGGCGAGACATGTCTACCTCGACGTCGGCGACGCGAAGCACCTCGGGCGGACCTGCTCGGGCGGCCTCCGTGCGCCGGAGCACCGCCCGGACCCGAGCCACCAGCTCCTTCGGGCTGAACGGCTTGACCACGTAGTCGTCGGCGCCCAGCTCCAACCCCACGATCCGGTCAGTCTCGTCTCCACGCGCGGTGAGGATGACGATCGGGACGTTCGACGAGCGCCTCAGCTCGCGCGTCACGTCCAAGCCGTCCAGGCCCGGGAGCCCCAGGTCGAGCACGACGAGGTCGGGCTTCGTGCCCCGCGCGCTGGCCAGGGCGGCCTCCCCGTCGCCCGCCACGATCACCTCGAAGCCGGCGTGCTGCAGGTAGTCGCGAACGAGCCGGGCGATCTTCATCTCGTCCTCGACCACAAGGATCAGCTTCACGCTGTGCCTCCCGTTCCGAAGCGTGACGAGGCGGCGAGGCGGAGGCAAGCGCCTCCGCCTCGCTCGGTCCGCGGCCGTCGTCTAGACCTTGGTGGGTTCACCGCCGGACCCTGGATGGTCGCCGGTCGCCTGTTCGTGCTGGCGGCGGTGCCACTCCTCGAATGGTTGGGGTCCGCCCTCCCCCCCCGGACCGGGGCCCCATCGGCCCGGACCGTGCGGATGGGCGTCCCGGCCGGCCCACCGCCGGCTCCAGAACGCGCCCCGAATCAGCAGGAACAACCCGATGAAGAACAGCGGGAACAAGAACAGCCCAAAGGGGAAGTACCCGTAACCCGGACCGACGCGAACGACCTCGACCGCCCGCCCGGTCTGCTCCAGCCCGTGCGTCACCCCCGCGTTGTAGGAGGCCACCCCGATGATGACCCCTCCGAGGGTCACCAGGAGCGCCACCCAGATCCACATCCACCGTCGCATCTTGGTCCTCCTTTCGACGGCTCCTCCTCTACTGAGGCCATGGTGCGGTCGGGGTGTGAAGGATGTGTGAATCTCCCGAGGAGGCTTCGGGAAGCTGCTGGGGCTCCAAGAACGCCGTCCTCGACGGGATTCCCAGCGATCCTTGGTCCTAGACCAAAGGACCAGGATTCGGTGGTTGGCCACACTTTTTCGGGTACGGGGCGAAGCTATTCGCCCTCGATTGACGATGTACTGATCATGAAAACCCATCATCCTTTCATCAGAGTGCTCCTCATGAGCATCCTGGCGGGCCTGTTGGTGGCGTCCGCCGGGATGGCCAGTGCGGGGCGCCTCGGTTTCTTCCAGACGGCGGCTGAGAAGTCGCCCGTTCGGCACGAGTCGACGACGTGTGCCCCCGACGACGAGGGCACCTCGGACGACCAGGGCACCACCGAGGAAGAGGGCTCGGACGACCAGGGCTCCCAGGACGAAGGCACCTCCGAGGACGAGGGCTCCAAGGACGAGGGCTCCTCCGAGGAGTGCGAGGACCCCGAGGGCGACGAGACCACCAAGCCCGACGAGGGCGACGAGGCCACGCAGCCTGGAGACCCGGCAGATCGTGAGGCCGAATGCAACGAGGCCGCCGGAGTGTCGCCCGCCCCGGAGGGCGAGGGTGGTTCCGAGGCTACCCAGGAAGACGCGAAGACCACCGGCCTCGACCACGCCATCGAGGTGGTCCTGGCGAACTGCATCAAGAACCCTCAGGCGCCCGGGCTGGTGAACGCTCTTCGCCACCTCGTGGCCAACCGGGATCGGCACCTGGCCCACCAGGCCGAGCTGGCCGCACGTCGGGCGGCGCGAGAGGCCGCCAAGGCAGCAGGGCACGGCGCGCACGGCCTAGGCCACGGCAAGGGCCCAAAGTAAGGAGCTGAGGCGACAGCGCCCCCCCAGCGGGGCGGGCTTCGGGGAAGAGACCGAGGCTCGACCAGCGAGGGGGCGCTCGCCGTTTCCGGCACCTTCCTGCGGCTCCGCTAGCTAGGTGGAGGCGCTCGGGGAAGGGATTGGCGTCAGACGCTGCGAGCAGTCGGGGAGGTTCCGTGAGGCCGGGCTGGGCGTAGCCGCGCTCTTGCCGACGGCGAGCGACCGGACCACGTCGTCGAAGGTCTTCTCGAGCCTGTCGAAGTCCACCGCGGTGGCACTGATCAGCACGCTCACCACGCTGCCGTCGGGCCCTTCAGCCAGAAGGTTCAAGCCTCGGATCTCGGGCTGTCCCTGCTGGACCGGGATGGGGTACGCCTGCTGAAACTCGATCCGCACTGCCTTCTTCGCCCCCGGCACTTTCACGTCGTCCTCATCGAGCTGCTTGTACCCCGGATTCACCTGCAGGAGCAGCCGGTGGAACTTCAGGGCGTGCTCGAACGTGCGCGTGGTCCCCTCGTTCGTTACTTGGATGACCGGATTGGTGACCTGTTGCCTGCCGGCCGGCCCACTGAACTCGGCGGCCGGCTCATCCGTTCCGGCGAAGGGGGGGATGCCGTGACAGCCCTTCCATGCACTGGGGTACCCGACAGAGAAGCCTTCCCCCCGGTAGACGGCGAAGTCGGATGGCAGCCCGTGTCCCGAGCACGCACCGAGCAGGGCCGCGGCCGCGACCAGGCTTCCCAGCCACCTGAGCACCCAGCACCCTCCCTCGTTCTTCCCGAAGCAATTATCCGAGGGCGAGGCGGGGTTCGTGGTGGCCGGTCTAGAGTCCTGGCCGACATGGCCTTCCCTTCGACCTCGCGCAGGGCCGGGTTGGCGCTCGGCTCGCTCGTCGTCGGGTATCTCCTGATCGACCTGGTCGCGGGGGCCCCGGACTCACCTCTCGTCCCGCCTCTTCCGACGGGAGTCCCCCGCCCCGGATGGACCACCACGGGGGCGCGGTGGATCGGACTGGACCGCCTCACGCGCACCGGATTGACCGCGGTGTCCATCGCGCTGCTCATCGCCATCGTCGCCGCGTTCTTCCTCGTCGCCGTGGATGCGCGGCGAGGACGCGTTGGCGCTGCGCCGGTACTGATTGCCGCCTGCCTGTCGTTGGCGCTGTCCGTGGCGAGTCCTGTCATGTTGTCGCGGGACGTCTACAGCTACGCTGCCTACGGCCGGATCTACGCGCTCCACGACGAAAATCCCTACGTCCGTACGCCCTCCGCGTTTCCATCGGATCCGTTCGTGGCCGCGGCCTCACCCGCGTGGATCGACACCAGGGCGGTGTACGGACCGGCCTTCGTCCTGACCGGTGCGGGGGTGGCCCGAGCCTGGGCGGGATCGCCCGGTGCCACGCTCTTGGCCTTCAAGGTGCTGGCGGGAATCGGCGCGGTGCTCGCCACAGCGCTCGCCGCGTGGGCGGCCCGCTCCGTCCGACGCCGGGACGCAGCCGCCGCTCCCGAACTCTCGCAGGGAACGGTTGCCCTGGCTGCAGCCGCCGTCGGCCTCAACCCGGTGATCGTCATCCACACCGTGGGAGGGGCTCACAACGACGCGATGATCGCGGCCGCCCTGGCCGGGGCGCTCGTCCTCGCAGTCCGATGGTTGCGCGAGGGTCCCGCCGACGGTCTGACCCGTTCGACTGGTCGATCGGGCGGTGAGCCGGGAAGGGGAGTCGCCCGGGCCGCCATCGGACCCGTGCCGCTTGGAGTCACGGCTCTCCTCACTCTGGCCGGACTGATCAAAGTGGTCGTCTTCCCGGTTCTCCTGGTGTGGCTGTGGTACCTGCTCCGAGCGTCACCGCGAGGACGCCGGGGGGTGGGGTTGGCTTTTCACGGGGGAGCGGCCGCCGCTCTGTCCCTGGCGTTCTCGGCACCATTCCTGGACAGCGCCCGCGCCCTTACTTCCCTGGTCACGCTCACCTCGGTGGAAGGGTGGGCCAGCCCTGCCCGTTTGGCGGCGAGGGGGGCAAAGGCTCTGGGGAACGGAATCGGGGGGTCGGGCGCCGGCAACGTCCTGGGGAAGGTGGTGGTCGTCGGGTTCCTCGCGTGGTTCGCCGCGGCCTTCATCGGGTTCTTCCGCCGAGGCGCCGGTCGGGCGGCGCAAGGCCCGGATCATCTCGCGAACGCATGGGGGGCATGTGCCTTGGGACTTGCCCTGGCCATCCCGTATCTCCTTCCGTGGTATGCAGCATGGTTTCTCCCCTTCCTCGCCCTGATGACGGACGGCGGGCTGGCCATGATCGGGTTCGTCGCAGCCGGGCTGCTCGCCCTGACCGGGGTCCCGGCAGAGCCTGGATCGGCGCCGGGCCTGTGGCGAGACATGATCCTCGGTGTCCATTACGGGATCGCCCCGGTCATGCTGGGCCTCTTCCTGGCCTGGGCGGGGCGGGTTCTGGGGATCGGGCCACGCCACCGGACCGAGTTGGACGCTGTCCCTAGAATGGCCGACCGTGCTCGACCCTGAGCTGGTTTCACGGGTTCTCGCGGAGGCCCTCTCCAGGGGCGGTCGCTTCGCCGAGCTGTTCGCCGAGATCCGATCCTCGACCTCCATCCGGCTCGATGACGGGAAGATCGAGGAGGTGGTCTCGGGACGCGACCGCGGCGCCGGCGTTCGCGTGTTCCATGGAGACGCGCAGGCGTACGCGTTCTCGAACCGGCTCGAGGCCGAAGCATTGCTCCGGGCCGCGAGGGTCGCCTCCGGCGCGGTGAGGAAAACCGGCCGAGGCGCCCGGGTGGTGGATCTCAGGCGCGGCGAGCCCTATCGGCATGACGTGCAAGAGCCAGTCCACACCGTGCCCGTTGATCGTAAGGTGGGATGGCTGCGGGAGGCGGACGACGCGGCCCGGGGTCTCGACGCCTCCGTCCGGCAGGTCATGGGGTCCTACACCGACGGACTTCAGCAAGTTCTGGTGGCCACCTCGGAGGGATCGTGGGCCGAGGAGGAGCGGCCCCGAGTCCGGCTGTTCATCCAGGTGGTTGCGGCTCGGAACGGCATCATGCAGACGGGGCACGAGGGGCCGGGGGGACTGACCGGAGCCGAGCTGCTTCATCGGTTCCCGCCCGCGCAAACGGGCGAGCGGGCCGCCGGCCAGGCCGTGGCCATGCTGGACGGCAAGCCCTCCCCGGCCGGAGAGATGGCGGTCGTGATCGGCCCCGGGGGCGGAGGCATCCTCTTCCATGAGGCCTGCGGCCACGGGCTGGAAGCCGACCACATCCAGAAAGACGCTTCGGTCTTCAAGGGGAAGCTCGGGCAGCGGCTGGCCTCTCCTTTGGTGACGGGGATCGACGACGGGACGGTCCCATCGGCGTGGGGCTCGTTCGCCGTCGACGACGAAGGAACGCCGGCCCATCGAACGGTGCTCTTCGAGGCCGGGGAGCTGATCGGCTACCTCTACGACCGCTTCCGCGCGGACCACGATGGTGTGGAGTCCACGGGGAACGGCCGTCGCCAGTCGTACGCGCACCTGCCCATCCCGCGGATGACGAACTCGTCGATCCTGGCGGGAAGCGATCGGGCCGAAGACATCATCTCGGGCACAAGGCGCGGGCTCTATGCCCGGACCCTTGGGGGAGGCCAGGTCAACCCCGCTACTGGCGACTTCGTGTTCGGCGTGTCGGAGGGATACCTCATCGAGGACGGTCGCATCACGTCGCCGGTCCGCGGGGCCAACCTGATCGGCAACGGACCCCAGATCCTGGCGGCGATCGACGCCGTAGCCGACGACTTCGAAACCCGCGACGGTGTGTGCGGGAAGGAAGGACAGGGCGCTCCGGTCTCCAATGGAAGCCCCACCGTTCGGATCGCTCGTGTGACGGTCGGGGGCACCGTTGCCTGACCTGGTCGACCTGTGCGCGCGGGCGGTGGCGGGCGCTCGGGACGGTGAGGACGTCGAGGCGTATGCGTCTGCGGGGCAGCGAACGCAGGTTCGCGTTCGAGGCGGCGAGGTGGAGTCGCTCACGTTCGCGGATTCTCGTGGCATCGGCGTGCGAGTCATCACCGGAAGCCGCGTGGGGTACGCGTACGCCGCCGATCCCGACGAGGACGACGTCGATGCGCTGGTCGAAAGGGCCCGGGAGAGCGCCGGGTTCGCCGAACCCGACGAGGGGAACGCTCTTCCCCCCCTTGTCTCGGTCGAGCCGATGGCCGGAATCTACCGGCAGACCCAGAGTGGCGTGGAAACGAGCCGGAAGGTCTCGCTGGCACTGGAGGTGGAGCACGCGTCGGTCTCCGTCCACCCCGACGTCCACAAGGTGGAGGCGGCAGGGTACGGCGACTCGGTGAGCTGGATGGCGGTCTCCTCCACCAAAGGCGGACCTCTCGAGTACGCCCGGACAGACAGCTGGGTGACGGTCAGCACGCTGGCGGAGCGCGACGGCGAGACGCAGACCGGATTCTCCTTCGCACTCGCTCGCGGGATCGACGAGCTGGACTGGGAGGCCGCCGCCCGGGAGGCGGCGCTCCGGGCCGTTCGCCTGCTGGGGGGAAAGAAGCCCCAGAGCGAGCGAACGGCGGTGGTCCTGGACCCGGTGGCCGCGGCCTCGTTCCTGGGGGTCCTCGCCGGGGCCCTGTCCGCCGAGTCGGTCCTGAAGGGCCGATCGCTTCTCGCCGGAAGGATTGGTGAGGAGGTGGCGGCCGGCTCGGTCACGCTGGTGGACGATGGCCGGCTCCTGGAGGGGCCCGCGGTCGCTCCCCTCGACGACGAAGGCGTGGCCACGGCTCGGACTCCGCTCATCGAGGGCGGGATCCTCCGCGGCTTCCTGCACAACACATACACGGCCGTCAAGCTCGGCGAACGTTCGACCGGGAACGCCGGCCGGGGAGGGTATCGCACAGTGCCCGGCGTTTCTCCCTCGAACCTCTACCTGCAACCGGGTGAGGCGAGCCTGGAGGAGTTGCTCGAGCAGGTTGGCCGGGCCGTGTACGTGCAGGAGGTGACCGGCCTGCATTCCGGGGCCAACCCCATCTCGGGCGAGTTCTCAGTGGGAGCGACCGGGCTTCGGGTGGAGGACGGAAACCTCTCCGGCCCGCTCCGGGAGATGACCATCGCCAGCACGCTCCTGGACGTGCTTGGGTCGGTGGTGGCATTGGGAAACGACCTGCGGTTCCCGCTGGGTGGGGGCCTTGGCGCACCCACCGTAGTGGTGGCCGAGATGACCCTGGGCGGAGCGTGAGATTCGTGCGAAGAGGGATGCGATGAACTGGCATGCATTCGAAGAAGCCGCCCCCGAGCTTGCGGCCATCGGCCGGAGGCGCATCGATGAGATCCGGTTGGTTCTCGTGGGGACGCTCAGGCGGGACGGCTCGCCGCGGATCAGTCCGGTCGAAGCCTTCTTCGTGAACGGGGAGCTCATGCTGGGCATGATGTGGCAGTCGAAGAAAGCCCTCGATCTGCTCCGCGATCCGCGACTCGTTGTGCACACGGCGACGTGCGATCCAGACGGCACCGATGGCGACTTCAAGGCCTACGGCATTGCCGTTGGGGTCCAAGATCCAGGACTTCGCACGAGGTACGGCGACGTGCTGGAGGCCAGGATCAACTGGCGCCCTTCTGAGCCATTCCACCTGTTCTCGGTGGACCTCGAGCGCGTCGGCTACATCGTGTTCGGCAAGGAGCCCATGGCGATGCGGTGGACCCCAGCCGAGGGCCTCTCCAGGATCCGCCACCCCGACGCCTGACTCCCCTGGCGGGCACGGATCAGACAGCCGTACCGCAGGGCCTCCGAGCCTCACTCACCCTCCAGCTGGCGCCATCGTCACCTCCAGGTTGGCGAAAGCGCGGGCGAAGGCCAGCCGCTCTTGCTGGTCTGGCGATACCAGGACGACCAGGGTGGTCGAGCCGGTCAGGCCGGCCGCGGCCGCGTCCGGGTCGAGCCCGCCGGCACGATCGGATGCCCCGGATCCCGTCTGGGGTGTCCCCCCGGATCCCAACACGAGCAGGATCTCCACCCCGCTCACCACGATCTCCGTGTGGGGCTGGCCGGTGTTGAACGTGGCCAGGACGTCCACCCGATCGCCCGGGGCCACCAGCCCAGGCGGCAACGAGGTGGGTACGGCGAAGGCCCGGAGTCCTCGCGGGACGAGTGACGCGACCGGGCCTGCCCGTACGCGAGCCAGCCGGGTCTGCGTCACAACCTCGCCCGGTGAGAGGTCCGCAAGGGCGACCCGACCAGCAGCTCTCGAAACGACGGTGAGCGCGCCCGGAGGCGCGTAGGCGACCGGCATCCGGGCCAGGCGCAGATCGCTCGATGCCAGAGCGGTCCCGCGTTCCACCCGATCCGATGCCACGACGACCGCAGCTTCCGGCGTCGCGGCGGCGGCCTCGGAAGCGGCCCGGGTCACGTAGCTGCGAAGGAGGAGGCCGGCCGCCACCGACAGGGCTACCGACCCCAAGAAGTACGAACGGGAGGACCTCCACCGGCGCCTTCGCACGCGCTCTCCGCTCGGGGGAGGGAAGGCCGACGAACGCGTGCCACGTTAGTGGCTCCACGCCGATCTGGCTATGAAGAACATCACAGAAGGACGAGAAAACGGGTCAGGGGAAAAAGAGCTGTGGCTACACCTCGAAGCGGGCGTTCGCCAGCGCCGTGGCACAGGGGCAGTCCCGTTCCTCCGGGACGGCCGCCACGATCTCGAACAGCAGGGTCCGGAGCCGATCGTTGTTCTCTTGGAACACCCGGATGACCTCCTCGTGGCTCACCGGCGGAACCTCTCCGATGACGCCGACGTCATAGTCGGTCACCAGCGAGATGTTCACGTAGCACATCTCGAGCTCCCGGGCCAGGGGAACCTCCGGGTGTTGGGTCATCCCGATGACCTCCCAACCCTTCTGGGCGTAATTCGTTGACTCGGCCCTTGTGGAGAAGCGGGGCCCCTGGATCACGACCATGGTTCCGCGATCGTGGTTCGGGATGTTCAGGGCATTGGACTGCTCGATGGCGACCTCTCGCAACGTGGGACAGTAGGGATCGGCGAAGGTGATGTGCGTGGTCACCGGCCCGTCGTAGAAGGTCGACGGGCGTCCGTTCGTCCGATCCACCAGCTGGTCGCAAATGACGAACTCGCCCGGCTTGACGTGAGGCTGGAGCGATCCGACCGCACAGGGCCCGAGGATCCGCTCCACGCCGAGCTCCTTCATGGCCCAGGCATTGGCTCTGTAGGGAATCACGTGGGGCGGGTATTCGTGCTTCACCCCGTGCCGGGGAATGAACGCCACCTGTCGGCCCTGGATGGTCCCAACCGTAACCGGGGCAGAAGGTTCACCGTACGGGGTGTCCATTTCGACTTCCCGGACGTCGTCCAGGAACGAATAGAAGCCCGACCCGCCGAAGACCCCGATCCGGATCGGCTGGTCTCCCTGCCTGTTCAGGCGGTCTTCTCCTTCGTGTTCGAGCTCGGCGGCTTCTCGGACTTGCTCGACTTCTCGGACTTCCCCACGCCCGATGCCGAGCCCTCACCCCCGGAGGATTCGGCCCTTTCGCCCCCGCCCTTCGAAGCCGCTCCGGCCTTCGACCTGGAATCGGTGGAGTAGAAGCCGGATCCCTTGAACAGGATGCCGGCCGGATGGAAGACCTTGCGCAACGGTCCGCCGCACACGCCGCATTCAGTCAACGGCTCCTCGTTGAACCGCTGGTAGACCTCTACGTGAGTCCCGCAGGACTGACAGACGTACTCGTACGTCGGCATGCCTCGATTATAGGTTCGGCGGCGCCAGGCTCCGGGGTCTCTGGGGGGGATTGGGTTCTGGCTGCCTGGGATAGACTCCTACACCCGAGGGAGGAACGCGATGAAGGTCAAGAAGGCGGTCATCCCGGCGGCCGGTTTGGGCACCAGGTTCCTTCCGGCCACGAAGTCACAACCAAAAGAGATGCTGCCCATCGTCGACAAGCCTGCCATCCAGTACGTGATCGAGCATGCGGTCGGCGCGGGGATCACCGACATCATCATCATCACCGGACGGGGCAAGCGGACGATCGAAGATCACTTCGACCGGTCCTTCGAGCTCGAATGGCACCTGGAGGGTTCGGGCAAGTTCGAGGAGCTGAAGGAGGTCCGGGCCATCTCCGACATGGCCGCGATCCACTACATCCGCCAGAAAGAGCCGAGGGGTTTGGGGGCCGCGGTAGCGCTGGCTGAGCCGCACGTGAACGGGCAGACCTTCGCCGTGTTGCTTGGTGACGACATCATCGCTTCGGGGAACCTCCTCGCACAGATGCTCGACGTCTACGAGCGGTACGGGCGCACGGTGATCGCCGTGAAGGAGGTTTCCCGCTCGGAAATCAACCTGTATGGCTGCGTTGAGCCGGAGTACGTGGAGGACAACCTGGTCCGGGTGGTCCGGATCGTGGAGAAGCCCGACCCCGAGGATGCGCCCTCGAACCTCGCGGCGATCGGCTACTACGTGCTCACCCCGGAGATCTTCGACTCACTCCGGGAGACCGCTCCCGACCAGAAGGGGGAGGTTCAGCTCACGGATGCCATCAATGCGCTGGCCCAGCAGCAGACCGTCTACGCGTACGTGTTCGAGGGCCTGCGCTTCGACATCGGCAAGAAGCTCGACTTCCTCCGGGCCACGGTCGAGCTCGCCATCGACCGGGAGGACCTGGGCCCGGAGTTCCGCGCCATCCTGGCCGAGCTGGTCCAGCGGAAGAAGCTCCTGTAGGCGCGATGGCTGACCCAGGCATCGAGCCCTTCCCCGACGAGATAGACCAGTCGGAGCAGCGCGGCCACGACGACCACGGCCACGAGTCGGGGGCGATGCGCTCGGTCGACGAGGTCAGGGACATGATCCTGCAGCGTGTCCATACCCTCGTGCCCATCGAGCTGCATCTGCAGGAGGCGTACGGCTGCGTGCTGGCCTCCGACGTGGCTGCGGAGCTGGACATGCCGGCGTTCTCCTCTTCGGCGATGGACGGGTTCGCCGTCCGGGCCTCCGACGTCGCGGCCGCCGTGGTCGACGAGCCGGTGACCCTGCGGGTGGTCGGTCGGGCGCCGGTGGGCCAACCTCCCGGGGGAACCGTGGGCGGAGGCGAGGCCATCCGGATCGCCACCGGAGCGCCCGTCCCCGCGGGATCTGACTGCATCGTCCCGATCGAGCACTGCGTGGTGGAGGGCGAGACCGTCCACGTCCTGAAGGCGTTTCGGGAAGGGGCCAACCTGCGTCCCGCCGGAGAGGACGTCAGGGCCGGAAGCATCCTGGTGCCCGCGGGCCGGCGGCTCGCCGCCCCCGAGCTGGGGATGCTGGCGAGCTCGGGACATGCCTCGGTGTTGGTGCATCCTCGCCCGCGCGTGGTGGTCATCTCGACCGGGGACGAGCTGGTCGAGCCGGGCCGTCCCGCTCCGTTTGGCATGGTCCGCGACGCGAACTCATTCACCCTCTACGGTGGCCTGCGCGAGGTGGGCACCGTGCCCTATCTCGCCGGCATCATCAGGGACGAAGCCGACGTGTTGAAGGACGAGGTGCTGGGGCTGGCGGCCCGCGCCGACTGCTTCATCAGCTCCGGCGGCGTCTCGGTGGGGGAGAGGGATGTGGTGAAGAAGGCCTTCTTCCGACGGGGCGAGATCGACTTCTACCGCGTGGCCATGCAGCCGGGGATGCCCCAGGGGTTCGGGGCCATCGACGGCGTCCCGTATTTCGGCCTGCCCGGGAACCCCGTTTCGGTGTTCGTGTCCTTCGAGGTGTTCATCCGTCCGGCTCTTCTCAAGATGATGGGCCGGCGTGACATCTTCCGGCCCGAGATCTACGCCGTGCTCGAGACCGACATCAACGGCCCCCGGGACAAGGTCATGTTCGCCCGGGTCCGCGTGTGGAGGGAAAAGGGCCAATGGCGGGCTGCCAGCACGGGCCCGTCCGGATCCAACCTCCTCGGCACGGTGACGAAGGCGAACGGGCTGGCGGTGATCCCGGTCGGCATCGACTCGGCGCAAGCGGGGTCCCGGGTGAGGGTCATGCTGTTCCGGGCGCTGGAGGAAGAGCCGTGACTCTCGACCTCAAGTCGAGTGTTTGGCAGCGCGGGAGAGATCGGGCATGACCGAGGCCTCGAAGATGGTCGAGGTCGGGTCGAAGGAGGTCACGGCTCGAGAGGCCACGTCCGAGTGCACCATCCACATGAGCCCGCAGGCCTGTGCTGAGCTGGTGAAAGGGACCCCGAAGGGCGATCCCCTCGAGGCTGCGAAGGTGGCTGGACTCATGGCCGCCAAGCGCACCCCGGAGCTGCTGCCCTTCTGTCACCCGATCGCCATTACCGGCGCCGCCGTCGAGCTCGACCCCGATCCGGGTGCCGGAACCATCCGCGTCCGGGCCATAGTGAAGGCCAACGATCGCACCGGCGTGGAGATGGAGGCCCTCACCGCTGCGGCTGTGGCGGCGCTCAGTCTCTACGACACTGCCAAGGCGTTCGATCGCGCAGCGGAGATCACCGACCTCCACCTGTTGTCGAAGTCCGGGGGTAAGAGCGGTAACTATCGCCGCAACTGACCTCAGCCTCTAGTCAACGCAACGAAACTTTTCAAGCCAAATGTCTCAACTAGGCTTGAGGCACCAGATGTTGGGTGCTAACCTGCGTGCCCAGCCCATATGTAGTGGTCGGACCGGGGCTCGACCGCGAGGAGGGCTGGTGTTGACTTGGCTTTTGCTGGCGGTTTTGGGCATCATCTGGGCCGCACTCTTGTTTCCGTCTCGATCTCGTTCGCCGAAGTCGAGTGTGGAGGAGTTCGAGCAGAAGATGAATCTGCTGGCTGAAGCGAACAGAGCGGCCCCCGGGCGGTGGGTCCTCATGCCCCGTAAGGGCCAACGATTCATGGGGCCGGACCGGGGACGGGCACGGGTGAGGCGCCGCCGGCGCCAGGTGTTCATGGTCCTGTTGGAAGCCACAGGTCTCACCTTCATCATGGGGCTCTTCCCTCCGTTCCGGGTCATGCTGGGGGTCACTGCGTTCCTCGCATTCGTGTTGCTCGTCTACATGGCGGTTCTGGTCAGGCTTCGAGCCGAAGAGCTGGAACGGACCCGGATGCAGAGATTTGCGGCCGGTGATGGTTCGAACGGGCACGGCTACACGGACGACTATGGCTATGCGTGGCCTGCGCGTCCCCGGTCCTACGAGCCCGCCTCCGGCTCGGGGTACGGCAACGGCAATGGGAAGCGCCGCGCAGCCGCCGTCCAATACGGCAACGGCAACGGTTACGGCAAAGGCCACCAGCGCCTGGACGCCCGAGTGGACTGGCTCGAGAGCGGCCTCCGGCTCGTCGACGACGACGTCCATGTCGTGGTGTACCGCTCCGACGAGATCGACACCTCGAGCCTGACGCCAGCGTCGGCTGAGTGAACCTGTCCGAACTGTCCGAAGCCTGTCAGCGCCGGTTCGAGGAGACCACGGCCTCCCGCGAAAAGGCCCTGACTGCCGGCCGCCGCTCGATCCGGGCCTCCGCCAACGCCATCCGGGCGATCCATCGTGGCGAGCTCGATCAGGCCCACCGGCTGATGGAGGAATCCCGATCCGCCATCCGGGCCGGGCGGGAGGCGGTCCGGGAGGATCACCCTGACGTGTACTTCGCTGGGTTCCTCCAGGACGCCCAGAAGGAATACGCGGAGGCCAGGCTCACCGAGGCGGTCGTGGCCGCCGCTGAACTCCCTGGGCCCGACGAGCTCGGGGTCGAGCTTCCTCCGTATCTGAACGGGATGGCCGAGTCCATCGGGGAGGGTCGCCGGGCCATACTCGACCTCCTGCGCCGGGGCGAGGTGGTCGAGAGCGAGCGGATCCTCACGGTTATGGAGGAGATGTACTACCTCCTGGTCTCCATGGACTACCCGGACGCCATCACAGGCAATCTGCGGCGTTCCACCGACGTCGCCAGGAGCATCATGGAGCGTACCCGCGGCGACCTCTCTGTTGCGCTCATCCAGCGCAGGCTGCAGGAGGCGCTGGAGGCCGGTCTCAGACGACTCGAAGGTTAGCCAGGAAGCGGGCGGCGAGCTCCTGATCCCCCTGGACCGTGAGGATGCCTTCCCTCCGGAGGTCATCGAAGGGCTCGCGGCCTGCCGCCGCCATGATGAACCTGGGAGCCGCCGCGGCGATTCGGGCGGCCGAGTCGGGGGACCCATCCGAAGGGGCTCCGCTCCCGGCGGCAAGCTCGTAGCGCCATTCAGGGACCGGAGTCCCCTCGAGCGAAAGCTCGATGTCCCCTGAGGTTCCTTTCAACTTGGGGAGCACGGCGGAGACGATGGCCGTGAGGAGGAACTCGGAGGGAGATCCCAGGTCGACTTCTTCGTCGGTGCGACCGAGGGCCCGTCGCATATCCTGGCGGTGGATCCACTCGTCGTACACACGAGACCAGACCAGCAGGCCCACGGGGGCGCGGCCGAAGATCGTGGGCAACCTCAGCCGATACAGAGCCGACGGCAGCGTCTGGGCCAGTCTGATCATCCCCCGTCCCCATCGGTCCAGACCCACCAGCAGCTCGGGGACGTCCCGGTTGGCCCACCTCGGGACCTGCCGCTCGTTCCATCGTTCCAACCGTTCCATCGAGCCGAGGACGGTGATCAGGTTGGCTCCCGTGACCGAGGCCTTGTCGGTGGTGATGAGGTGGGCGATCACCTCCCGCAGCCGCCAGCCGGGGAGCGCGGTGGGGGTGTCGAACTGCTCGGGCTCGAGGCCCCGAAGGAACGTCAGCGTGCGGCGGCGTTCGTCTCGGATGGCCCGGACGATGTCGTCCTTGTTCAAGGAGAAGGCTCGGATGGCGGGATCGGCTGGGTCGGTCCCGATGAGTCCTCGGCGGGAGGTCCTCCTGGCGGAGGCGACCCCGGGACTTCCTGTGTGGAGGAAGGCTGGAGGAGTACCTCCCGCCGCTCCAGGAACTCCTCCCTGGAGATCTCCCCTCGCGCGTACCGTTCCTCCAGAAGGCGAAGGGCTGGTGGCTCTCCGAATCGGTGCTGTAAGCGAGGAAGCTCGCCACGGAGGAGCCACACCGCGATGAGGATCACCGCGACCCAGAACGCCGCCCAGGTCAATCCCCAGAACACTCCCCAGCCGGGACCCCCCATCCAGAACATCGTCAGGAGCCCCTGGTGAGGTCGCCCCGGATTTGGTGCAGCTCTTCGGCCGAGATCTCTCCTCGCGCGTAGCGTTCCTCGGCGATCCGCACGGCGGGCGCGGACCGGCCCCCCGCCGCCGCAACGGCCCCTGGGGTCGGCTGCCCCTTCGGGAGGACGATCCAGAGCACCACGTATAGGAGGACGCCCCACCCCATCAGCCCGGCGACCACGAAGCCCACGCGGATCAGGACCGGGTCGATGCCGAAGTACTCGCCGATGCCTCCGCAAACGCCCGCCAGGCGCCTGTTCGTCTCGGACCGAGTCAGCTGTCGCGCTTGCATAGGTCCCATGCTCTCTCACCCGGCGGCGGCAGGTCAAAATCGGTCAGACCCCCCAAAGGCCTCTGTTACGCTAGCTCGAGCCGGGGGTGTAGCTCAGTGGTAGAGCGCTGCCTTCGCACGGCAGAAGTCGGCGGTTCGAATCCGCTCACCTCCACAGGTCAGGCGGCCTTCCCGCGTCCCTGCTTCGTTCTGGTCCTGGCACGGCAGAGGTCGCCTGTTCGTGTCGCTTACCTCCACAGGTCAGAGCCCCTTCGGGTCGTTTTTTCGGTTCGTCCCGCATTCGTCCCGCGGCGCGCACACGAAACTCCAGCCTTGTCGGACCCTACAGGGCTGGAAGTAGGGCATGTGGACTCGTCATCCACCATTGGGGATCCGCCCCACCCCAGAGTTGGCCGCCGGCCTGGAAGACACCAGGTCAGCGGCCGGATCCCAATAAGTGCACCCTTCAGGCTCCAGCGATGGTGGCACGGAGGAGCCCAACGATCATCATGCCGGGGGAACCCGCCGATAACTCGCGTGGACCGCAAGGAAACCCCCGGGCCGCCCCCGGCGACTGATAAGCATGATGCGGAAGCTCTGGGTGGTCCTTGGCTTGGTCGTCTTCCTGCTCGTTTCAGCCGACGTGGGCCTCCGCCTGGTGGCTCAGTACTGGGTGGCTCGCGCGGTTCAGGGAAGTCTGGGACTGGATGAGCGACCGTCGGTCTCGCTGGACGGGTTCCCCTTCCTCCTTCGTCTGGCCACGGGCGACATCCCGTCCGTGAGCGTGGAGCTCGATGGGTCCTCGACCGTCGAGCAACTCCCCATCCACGATGTCTCACTTTCGCTCCGGGATGTCCGGTTCTCTCCCGGAGATCTGGTGGTGGGCGACCGGACCACCATCCGGGCCGAGCACGGCGAAGGAACCATGACGATGACCGAGGAGGACGTGAACCGAGCCCTTCCCGCGACGCTGCCCGTCACCGTTCGACTGGAGGACGGTGGCGTGACGGTGGTCGCCGAGGGAAGGACCGTGCGGACGCGTCTCCTTCTTTCAGACGGCAAGCTCGTCCTCGAGCCCGCCCAGGGTTCGCTTCCGCTGTCCGTCAGCGTTCGCTTGCCCGAGCTCGTCCCCGGGATCAGCTACACCGGCGTACGCGTGGACGGGGCGACGGCCGTCCTCACGTTCACGTTGGAGAACGCCACGTTCCGGATCGCGCGGGCCTGATCGTCGAGCGACGCCCTACGCGGGTTCCCGATGACACCAGCAGCGGTGCCGCCGGGAGCGGCGGACGTTGCCCGCTGGATTGATGCACACGATGCGGCGTGGCGATCCTACGCCGCGCCATCGGTAACCTGTTCAGTGCGGATGCCGTGTACCACCTCGTCCCATGGGAAGGGCCTTGGCGCAGGATGCGGGGCCGTGGCGAGGACGCGAGGCGATCATCCCCGGCTGGACGGCCGGCGGCCGGATCTTCCCGACGAGGGTAGGAAACCGGAAGGGGGCGGCAGGGGGCAGCAGCGGGCGAGGTTCCCTTCCCCCAGCTTGTCTAACACGATCTCGACCGGGAGCCCTCGTTGAGCTGCGAATTCTAGGTATGCCGCGTGCGCGCCGTCGAAGGTGTAGGTCTTTCGAGTGGGCCTGTTCCGCCGACCCGACGGAAAGGCGGAAGAGCCGACGCAGCGCAAGGTGGAGGACAGCGAACACCATGCAGGGGCCTTTGTATCGGAGGTAGGCGCCGATGCTAGAGGATGCTGGTCAGAGGACCCGATCGAAGGTTTGTGCGCCCTCCACCAACGATGCGGCGCCGCCAAAGGTGAAGGAGAGACCGGAGCACGAGGCCGGATTGTCTCAGCGCTGCCCGAGACGCCCTCAGGCTGCGATCGGGTTTTCTGGACCCCACGGGCCCCCGGCTTGTTGCCGGTGAGGGAGCCGCTCCACGAAGCCTGCGACCCTGAATCCTCAGATGGACGATACCGTTTCGTGTCGGCCCGAGGGCGCGAGCCGCCAGCGCAGGCCGACTAGGTACTGAGGGATCTCGCTGAGCAGATCCGGTAAGCGAGGTTGGCGTCTCCGACCGCGAGACCTGAGTACCACATCCGAAGC
>DASXTW010000148.1:0-8651 GCA_036505215.1 Actinomycetota bacterium
GATCGGCTTTGAGCCGAAGAACGAAGAGACGGACGGGGTCGGGTGTCACGGTGACCACACCGACCCCGCTCCCATCAGACCTGCGTCTCGACTGGTCGTCTGGTCCTAGATCTCAGTGAGACGCTTGGCGAGCGTACGTGCCGTCCGCTCGTCCCGGAAGATGCCGACCCCGTAGATGGGGCCTTCCAGGACCGTGTTCGGAAGCTGTGGCACGTTCGTGCTCTGGACGAGGAAGACCGAGTGACCCTTGTACGGGAACTGGTCGAGAATCTCGCCCTTGCCGAACTCCCTTTGGATGGTCTGCTTGTCGTCTGCTTCAACGACCACCCATGGAGTGCCTCTCATGATGCGCCTCCTTTCGGTCGGCAACGAACTCCAACCACTATCCCGAACGCGCCTTGGGTCTTGCTGAAAACAAGCTGAGAAATCTCTCATCAGCCTTCTGTGGTAAGTCTTCATGCTGGAGTGCCTACCGCCTCCAGGCTCGGTAGCATGTTTCGACCGACAGGAAAGGTCCGGAAGAGGCCTATTCAGTCTGTCGCGGGGGCGTGCGTGGAGCGATGCCCGTGAACGTGCTGGTCGTTCAGGACGAAGCCCAGATCGCCTCCTTCATCAAGCGGGGGCTCGAGGCTGAGGGGTTCGCCGTCAGGATCGCGAGCGACGGCGCCGAGGGCCTGAGGCTGACGGGATCGTCCCACTTCGACCTCATCATCCTAGATCTCCTCCTGCCCTCGGTGACCGGAGAGGAGGTCCTAGCCCGGCTGCGCGAAGGAGGCTCCACCGTTCCGGTTATCATCCTGACCGCCAAGCATGCCGTCTCCGACCGTGTGGCCAACCTCGAAGCCGGAGCGGATGACTACCTCACGAAGCCGTTCAGCTTCGCCGAGCTGCTGGCCCGGGTTCGCGCTCGTCTGCGCAGCGCGGATCAGGCAGCATCGACGGTGATCTCCCACGGGGCCGTAAGCCTCGAACTGCACACGAAGGAGGTGCGGATCGATGGACGATCGGTCGAGCTCACCTCTCGTGAGTTTGGCCTGCTCGAGACGTTCATGCGTCATCCGGGCGAGGTCTTGTCACAGCCTCAGCTGCTGGACCAAGTGTGGGGATACGACCGCGAACCGAGCTCCAACGTGGTCGAGGTCTACGTGGCCTACCTGCGCAAGAAGCTCCGCCCCGACGTCGTTGAGACGGTTCGCGGCATGGGGTATCGCTTTCGGGGCTGAAGCACCTGCAGAGAGCTCTCCTTACCCCCCCTGACGCGCGAATCTGACCCTCACAGGCATGTGCTTGATGCCGTTCACGAAGTTCGAGCGCATCCGCTCAACCGGACCAGTGAGCTCGATCGAGTCGAGCCGGGGGAGGAGCTCCTCGAACAGGATTCGGGTCTCCAAGCGCGCGAGGTGCGCCCCCAGGCAGAAATGAGGTCCGCCCGGGCCGAAGGTGACGTGCTCGTTCGGGTGACGCGTGATGTCGAACCGATTCGGGTCGGGGAACGCCTCCTCGTCCCGGTTCGCGCTGATGTACCACGTCACCACCTTGTCGCCCTTGCGGATCTTGACCCCCCGGAGCTCGGTGTCTCGGGTGGCGGTCCGGCGGAAGTGCAGGACCGGCGTGGCCCATCGAAGGATCTCCTCCACCGCGGCCGGCATCAGCGAGCGATCCTCCTTCAACGCGCGCAGCTGGTCGGGGTTCTCCATCAGTGCCAGCATCCCGTGGCTGATGGTGTGGCGGGTGGTCTCGTTGCCGGCAATCATCAGCAGCGCGAAGTAGTTCTGAAACTCGCGCTCTGAGAGGGCTCCCTCCGACTGTGCCACGGCCAGTGCGGTGATGACGTCGTCCCGCGGCTCGTCGAGGCGCTGATCCCGCTGTTCCGCCGCGTAGTCGAACACCTTCTGCGCGACCGGACTCCGGAACTGGAGGTATTTGAACTCCTCGGTGTCCACCCGATCGACCACCGCCGCCGAGTACTCCGGATCCTGGTTGCCGATCAGCGCGTCGCCCCACTCGATCAGCCGCGGCGCGTCCTCCTGGGGAACGGTGAAGATCGCGCACAGGAACCGGATCGGCAGCTCGCGGGAGATCTCCGGGACGAAGTCGAACTCCTCCTTCTCCAGGGCCCGGTCCAATACCTTGCGGGCCACGTCGCGGATGAAGTCCTCGAACTTTCCGACGGCCCGGGCCGAAAATCGCTTGTTGCAGATATTGCGGAGATCACGGTGCCGGGGCGGGTCGGTCTCGAGCATCGTCTTGCGAATCCGCAGCTGCTCCTCGTCCAGCTCCTCCAGGGCCACCGCGCCCACCTCCGAGGAGTAGGTCTCCCAGTCCATGTGGACCTTCACCAGGTCGTCGTAGCGGGTGACGGCCCAGAAGCCGTGGTTGGGCGTAGGCTCCTCGTGCCAGGACACCGGATGCTCTCGCCGCAGGAAATCGAACCACTCGAACGGCACGCGCTCGACGTAGCTGTCCGGGTCGACAAGGTCGATCTGCTCGAGCGCCGCCGAGTCCTCCATCAGAAGAAGGGCAGGTAGTACTGGAGCTCCCAGTCGACCGGCTCGGTCGTCTCGGGCTCCGGCGTGGCCTTCACATAGCGGTCCCACTCGGCCTGCTTGAGCATGGTGAAGGCCGTCACGAGCTCGGATCCCAGCGCCTCGCACAGCTCCTTGTCGGCCTGGAACAGCTCCAGGGCTTTCTCCAGGGTGGGCGGCACCTTGACCCCGGTGTTCACTTCGGCACCGGGCTGCTGTGGCGGAGGAGGCTCGAGATCGTTCTCCACCCCGAGCCTTGACGCGTGCAGGATGGCGGCGGCGGCGAGGTACGGGTTGGCCGCGCCGTCCGCCGTCCGCTGCTCCAGCCGGGTGGTGGCGCCGCGCCCTGGCGGCACCCGGATCCCGACGGTGCGATCGTCGTATCCCCAGTTGGCCCAGTACCCGTTCAGCATGTCGGGCAGGAGCCGCTTATAGGCGTTCGTGTGCGGAGCCAGGATCGCCGCCATCCCCTCGTGGTGGGCGAGCATCCCAGCCAGGCACTGGCGAGCCAGCACCGACAGGCCGTCCTCGGCACTCGGGTTCTCGAACGCGTTCGAGCCGTCCTCGGTCCGGAAGCTGAGGTTCACGTGCAACCCGCTCCCGCCCCGGTCGGCGATCGGGCGCCCGATGAATGTGGCCAGGTTCCCACGCCGCGTCGCGACCTCCTTGATCAGGAGACGAACCAGGAACGCGTCGTCGGCGGCCGCCAGCGCATCGCGATACTTGATGTTCACTTCGAACTGGGAGATGTCGTACTCGCTACCCCAGCTCTCCACATCGAACTGGCAGTCGGTGGCGGTCCGGACCATCTCATCGGCCACCCCGTCGGGATCGATGGCGGGGCCCGTCCCGTACACGCGGTGGGAGGGCATCGGGACGGGGCGCCAGCCCCCGTCGCCGTCGGGCTCCATGAGGTAGAACTCGAACTCGTAGGCGACCTGCGGCATGAGGCCGCGCTCGACCCACGGCTCGATGGCTCGCCGGAGCGCGAACCGCGGGTCCACGGAACAGGGCTGTCCGCCCGATTCGGCGTCCCCCACACCTACGACCGTCTCCGGCTCCCACCCGGGCCGCATCGAATCGACGTCGAGGTGCACCTCGATGTCGGGCAGCCCGATGTCGAACTGGAGGCCCGGGATGGGGAGGATCTCCCTGTCGAGCGTGAGCGGATAGACGCCGATGCAGAACGCGCTTCGACCGGTCCAGTCGCCCAGGAGGTACTTGCCTCGTTCCAACCCCAGGATGTCCGGATACATCAGGCGAAGCTGCCGGGCCTTCGGTTCCATGCACGCTCCTTCGAAGCCGAACCGTCTTCGCTCGGAGGATAGCCCAGCCTCACGGATCTCGGCTGGGTGGCTCTCCCGTGCGCGGTGGGCGGACGCCGCGGAACTCCCAGTCGCCCCCGAACGCCGTGGAGATGACCTCCTCGGACTCGGACGGCTGGGCGCCGACATCCTCGCGGACCGGCACGTCCCCCTCGACGATGCGGTTCCGTAGGGCCCCCAGCCCCTGGACCTCCACCTCGACGACGTCACCCGGCTCGACCGGCCTCGAGTTGGCCGGCGTCCCGGATAGGATCACGTCGCCCGGGACCAGCGTGATGGTCCTGGCCAGGTCGGCCACCAGGTAGTGCATGTCCCACATCATCTCGTCGGTGTTCCCCTCTTGTTTCACTTCGCCGTTCACCAGAGTCCGGATCCGCTTGCCGCGGAAGTTCCAATCGGTGACCAGGCCGGGTCCGAGGGGACAGAGGGTGTCTGAGCCCTTCACCCGGAGCATGGAGCCGGCGTCGGTGTCGCGGAAGTCGTGGAGGCCGAAGTCGTTTGCCACCGTATACCCGGCGATGTACTCGCCAGCCTCGTCGGGTCCGATGTGCCGGCACTCCTTGCCGATCACGATGGCGATCTCCCCCTCGTAGTTGAGGAACCGGCACCGGCGCGGGCGGACCACGGCCCCCTCATGGGCGTTGAGCGCGGTGACCGGCTTGTGGAAGTACGTGGGCGCAGGAGGCGGAGTGGCCAGGAACTCCTTCACTCGGCTCTCGTAGTTCAGGTGGATGCAGACGATCTTCGACGGCTGCACCGGCGCCAGGTGAGTGGCGCCGTCCATCGGGATGCGACGCCCGTCGGATGTGACCAGCACGTCGCCCTGGAGCGTGACCTCGACGGGTTCGCCGTCGAGGAGGATCCGGCGGGTCTCCATGGCCCGTTAGTATGGCGCGCGTGGCAGAGCTGAAGGGGTTCATGCCGCCGCTCTCGCCGGACGGCCGAGCGTCGGTGGTGCCGCCGCCCCCATGGCACTACTCGGGTGACCTGCTCACCATCGAGTACCGGACCGACCCCACGGCGGTCGGGGCGTGGCTGCCGGACCCGATCGAGCCGGCCGATGAGGACCCGGGCGCCGTCGCCGTGATCTTCGCGGACTGGCAGTCCTGTTCGGACTCGTTCGAGGAGCTGCTCGACCCGGCGCGCTCCCAGTACAAGGAATGCTTCGTCGTGGTGCGCTGCAAGTACCTCGGCGAGCACTACTCGCGGTGCATTGCCATCTGGGTGGACAAGGACTTCGCGCTCGCTCGAGGGTGGCACCAGGGCTACCCGAAGAAGCTCGGATCGATCTGGATGACCCGGCCGGTGCGATTCGGAAAGGCCGGCCCGCGCCTCGCGCCCGGCGGTCGCTTCGGCGCCAGCGTGTCGGTCCACGACCGCCGGATCATCGACGCGAACTTCACGATCACCGGCCCCTCGGAGACCTCCGGCTTCGTCAACGCGCTGCCGATGCTGCACAACCGGTACTTCCCCTCGATCGAGCCGGGCGAGAAGCCGTCGATGGACGAGCTGGTCACGATGAGGAGCCTCGATTGGGAGGGCTCGGAGGTCTGGCAGGGCCAGGCCGAGCTCACCTTCGACGAGTCCCCGGTGGAGGAGCTCACGACGATCAAGCCGCGGGAGATGATCGGGGCTTACTACCGAAGCGTGGGCGTCTCCTGGGCCGGCGGCAGTCGCCTGGAATAGCCCCGAGAGGGCCGCCCCGAGTCAACTTGGGCTGGCCGGACCTCAACAAACGACATCTTGACTTTCTCTTTGATATGAGGAAAATTGAACCTAAACTAAAGAAAATGGACCACTGATCCGATGATGAACCTGAAAGGAGAAGGGTGCAGGACCCTGAACGGCGATGGGTGGACCAGCTCTCCAACGAGGATCTCGCGTTCCTGAAGCGCTTCCTGCTCACCTCGGGAACGCTCAAGGACCTGGCTCAGGACTACGGGATCTCGTATCCCACGGTTCGACTACGCCTGGATCGGCTGATCGGGAAGGTCAAGCTCCTCGACGAGCAGGAGACGCGGGGACCGTTCGAGCTCAAGCTCAGGAGCCTCTACGCCGACGGGCGGTTGGACGACGGCACATTCCGGGATGTGCTGCGGGCCTATCGAGAGGAGGTCGAGCAACATGAGGCGCGCCTGCCGTAGCCTGATCCTGGCCGGGGCCGTCCTGGCAGCGTTGGCCCCATCCGCGAGCGCGTCGGATGCCTCCATGAAGGTGGATTGGAGGCAAACGGCGCCTCTCTCCGGCCGCGTGGTGGGTGACGCGGTCGAGGTGACGTCGTCGGGCAGCGGCGGCACCTTCCCCCTGGTGGTCATCACGGACCCGGTGATCCACGGGGACGCGTATGCCCTAACCGGCCGGATCCGGTACCGCGGCGTCGTGGGCACAGGGCTGTTGGAGATGTGGAGCGTGTTCCCCGACGGGGCTCGTTTCTTCTCACGCACGCTGGCAGATCGCGGGCCACAGGCGGTGATCTCTGGAGATTCGGAGTGGAGGGATTTCGAGCTCCCCTTCTTTCTCCGGGGGTCGTCCAGACGTCCCGTTCGGCTGGAGCTCGATCTGGTGCTTCCCGGCGCGGGGCGCGTGTGGATCGAGCCGCTCGAGCTCAGCTCGCCAGGAGCGACCGGCTCGGCATGGTGGTCAGACCGTACCGGAGGACTCATCGGAGGCATCGGGGGAAGCCTGATCGGGATGACCGGAGCGGTCGTCGGCATCCTGGTCGCGAGGGGGCGGGGACGACGAGCCGTGCTCGCGACCATGGTGGCGCTCATCGTGGCGGGGGGCGGTCTCCTCGTGGCAGGCGTGGTGGCCCTGGCCCTGTCACAGCCGTACTCGGTGTACTACCCCCTGCTCCTCGGCGGGATCGTCACTGTGGCAGTGTTCGGATTGGCGTTCCGCCGCGCCCGACGCGCGTACGAGGACGTGGAGCTTCGGAGGATGCGGGCGATGGACACCGCCCCGTCGTAGGTCCGCGGGGGTGCGATAGCCTCACATCCCCATGCGCCTCGTTCGGTTCCGGTTCGGCGACCGTATCGCCACCGGCGTGGTCGAGGGCGAGACCGTCCGAGCCCTGGCCGGCACGTTCTTCGAGAACCCGGTGCCCTCGGGCGAGGACATCCCGCTCGACGACGTCCGTCTCCTGGCCCCCATCTTGCCGTCGAAGGTGGTCTGCCTGGGCAAGAACTACGCGGCCCACGCGGCGGAGTTCGGGGGCGAGGTGCCGGAGGAGCCGCTCGTCTTCCTCAAGCCCTCCACCAGTGTCTCGGGTCCCGGGGATCCGATCCCACTCCCGCCGATCAGCAACCGGGTCGACTACGAAGGAGAGCTGGCCGTCGTGATCGGCCGCATCGCGCGCAATGTGCGCGCAGAGGAGGCGTTCCGCTACATCCTCGGCTACACGTGCGGGAACGACGTCACGCTCCGAGACCTCCAGAAGAAGGACGACCAGTGGGCCCGGGCCAAGGGCTTCGACGGATCGTGCCCGCTCGGGCCTTGGGTGGAGACCGAACTCGACCCGATCGACGTTCACCTGGAGACCCGGGTGAACGGCGAGGTCCGCCAGTCGGCGAGCACCTCGGACATGGTGTTCGGGGTGGCCACCATCATCGAGTTCGTGACCGAATTCATGACGCTGCTCCCCGGCGACGTGATCATGACCGGGACCCCGGAGGGCGTGGGCAAGCTCGAGCCCGGAGACAGGGTGGACATCGTGATCGACGGGATCGGCGTGCTGGTGAATCCCGTCGGTGGGCGAGCATGACCGTTCGGACGCGCTTCGCGCCGGCACCGAGTGGCTCGATCCACGTGGGCAACGCCCGCACGGCCCTGTTCTCGTGGCTCACGGCGCGACATCACGGCGGTCAGTTCGTGCTACGGGTCGAGGATACCGATGCGAGCCGGGTCACCGAGGAGGCCGTGCACGGCCTGATCGAATCGCTCCGGTGGCTGGGGATCGAATGGGACGAGGGACCCGACGTGGGCGGCCCGCACGAGCCATACCGCCAGTCCCGGAGACTCGACCTCTATCACCAGTATGCCGAACGCCTTGTGTCGCAAGGCCGCGCGTACCGCTGTTACTGCACCCCGGAGGAACTGGAGGAACGACGAAAGACCGCGCTGGCCCGAGGGGAGGCCCCCGGCTACGACGGCCGGTGCCGGAGCCTGACCGACGGGCAGCGGGCCGCGTTCGAGAGGGAAGGCCGGCCGTTCGCCCTCCGCTTCGCCATGCCCGAGCGCGACGTCACCGTGCACGACCTGGTGAAGGGAGACGTGCACTTCGCTTCGGAGAGCGTGAAGGACTTCGTGATCCTGCGGTCCGACGGCTCGCCGACGTTCCTGCTGGCGGTGGCGGTGGACGACTGGCTGATGGAGATCACCCACGTGATCCGGGGGGACGACCTCCTCTCCGCCGCGCCCCGTAACATGGCGGTGATCGAGGCCCTGGGCGGCACCCCGCCCGAGTACGCTCACCTGCCCCAGGTCCTGGGCCAGGACGGCAAACCCTTGTCGAAACGGCACGGCTCGACATCCGTCGAGGCATTCCGGGAGCAAGGGATCCTGCCGGAGGCCCTGATGAACTACCTCGCGTTGCTCGGATGGTCCCTGGACGAGAAGACGACCTTCCTGTCACGCGACGAGCTGATCGCTTCATTCGACCTTACGCGCGTGTCGAGCAATCCGGCCGCGTTCGACCCGCAGAAGCTCGAGTGGATGAACAACCACTACATCCAGTCGCTGGACGACGACGACCTGGCCGCCCGGTGCATGCGCTTCCTGGCCGAGGACGGCCTGTTGCCCGACC
>DASXTW010000149.1:0-13851 GCA_036505215.1 Actinomycetota bacterium
GCCGCGCACCAAAGGCGCTCACCGGGTCCCGCTTGTCCGCTCGGAACCGGCTGGCAGGACTAGTCAGGAGCATCGAGTCAGACGTGGTCATGGCCCTGGTGGAGATCGAGGCGGGACCCTACGTGCTGGCGGCGGCTATCACCAGAGATGCGGTCGAGGAGCTCGCTCTTGCCCCGGGGGTCCCCGTGGTGGCCACGATCAAGGCCACGTCCGTGATGGTGAGCCGAGAGGACGGGCCCGTACGATGAGGCCGCGCCTCATGCGTTGTCTCTCGAGCGCTGCGCTCGTAGCCGCATTGCTGGCCGTCGGCGCGACCGCGTGCGGTGGGGCAGCCTCTGGCTCCCAGGATGGCTTGACCACCCTAACGGTGCTGTCGGCGGCCTCCCTGGATCGGGTGTTCCCCGAGATGGCAACGGAGTTCAGCAAGGCTCATCCCGGTGTCACGGTCCGCTTCTCGTTCGCTGGAACCGACGCGCTGGTGGCCCAGATCGAGCAGGGAAGTCCGGGCGACATCTTCGCCGGGGCCAGCGCGAAGTACGGCGACCAGCTGTTCGAGGAGCGTTTCGTCGACAGGCCTCGAGCGTTCGCCACGAACCGGCTGGTCGTGATCGTTCCACCGGCGAATCCGGCCGGGATCGCCTCCCCTGAAGACCTCTCCAAGCCGGGGATCAAGCTGGTCGTCGGGGCGGAGACAGTGCCGGCGGGGATCTACACGAGGAAGGTCTTGGCCAACCTCGATGCCCTGTACGGCCCTTCCTACTCTCAGGCCGTCCTCGCAAACATCGTGAGCGACGAGGACAACGTGGAGGGAGTGCTGACGAAGGTTCGCCTGGGCGAGGCCGACGCCGGGTTCGTCTACCTCACGGACGCCGAGGCAGTCGGGGGAGCGGTTCGGGCGGTGCAACTGCCATCAGAAGCTCAGGCCGTAGCCACGTACCCGATCGCGGTGATCAGATCCAGTGCGCATCGCGCGGCGGCGAGGCGATTCGAGAGCTTCGTTCTCGGTCCGATTGGACGGCGCTTGCTTGCAGACGCGGGCTTCGGACCGCCGGCGGCCGCCTGACATGCGAGGTCCGGCGGGACGGATCGATCGGTGGGTCGCGTTCTTCTTCGGCCTGGCAGTGGCTGCACTCCTCGCCTTCATCTTGCTACCCGTCGTGGCCATCTTCGCCCGGGTTCCCCCCGGGACCCTGGTGGCCCAGCTCCACTCTCGGGTGGCACTGGATGCGCTCGAGGTCAGTCTGCGGGCGAGCCTGAGCGCGCTCGCTGTCATCTTGTTGTTCGGGACGCCCGCCGCCTACGCCCTGGCCACCCGGCCTCGGCGTCATTCGGCCACCCTCACCACGATCCTGGAGCTCCCTCTCGTGTTGCCGCCGCCGGTCGCCGGCCTCGGCCTCCTGATGGCGTTCGGCCGGGAAGGCTTGCTGGGGGGCCCCCTTCGAGCCGTCGGAGTGACGATCACGTTCACGCAGATCGCGGTGGTGATGGCCCTGGTGTTCGTTTCGCTCCCCTTCTTCGTCCGCCAAGCCATCGCGTCATTCCAGTCCGTGGATCCTCAACTGATCGCGGCGTCTCGGATCCTGGGTGCAGGCCAGGCCCGCACGTTCTTCCGAGTGGCCCTTCCCCTGGCCAGGCCCGGGCTGTCCGCGGGAGCCGCGCTGGCGTTGGCCAGGTCGTTGGGGGAGTTCGGGGCCACGTTGATGTTCGCGGGCAGCCTCCCGGGCAGTACGCAGACACTGCCGGTGGCCGTCTTCACCGAACTGGCGCGGGACCTCGATGCCGCTCTGGCCATCGCGGCGCTCCTCGTTGCCATCAGCGCCGGCCTCTTCGTCGGCTTCAAGCTCCTCCTCAGGGAGCCACACCCATCGTGGCTGGACAGCTCCTCGTCGACATCCGCCATCGTCTGAGCCGGCTGAGCCTTCGGGCTCGGCTCGAGCTCGGCGGAGAGACTCTGGCGCTCGTGGGGCCTTCGGGGGCGGGCAAGTCGTCGCTCCTGAAGGCGATCGCGGGCCTGATCCGACCAGAGGAGGGCCGGATCTCCTTCCTCGGCGAGCAATGGTTCGATGGCGCCTCCCGCATCCACGTTCCTCCCGAGAGGCGCGAGGTAGGGATGGTCTTTCAGGACCTGGCGCTTTTCCCGCACCTGACGGTCCTGGACAACGTGGCGTACGGCGTCGTCGCTCGGCGGCCCACGCGCCTGAGTGGGCCTCGCCGGTCCACCCGGGCGGAAGGGCGAAGCCGCGCGGCCGACCTCCTTGAACGATTCGGGATCGGACACCTGGCGAGGGCCCGGCCTCGTTCGCTCTCGGGAGGGGAGGCTCAGCGCGTCGCGGTGGCCAGGGCAGTCGCGTCCGAGCCGGTCGTGCTATTGCTTGACGAACCGCTCTCGGCGTTGGATCCGCAAACGAAAGCGCGGGTGAGCGCTGACCTGTGGAGCCATCTGAAGGACCTTCGGCTCCCAACGATCGTTGTGTCGCATGACTTCGCCGATGTCGTTGGCCTCGCCGATCGAGTCGCGGTGATGGAGGATGGCCACATCGTGCAAGCGGGGAACAGCCACGACTTGCTGGAGGGTCCCGTGACGCCGTTCGTGGCGGCGCTCACCGGGGTGAACTTCTTTCCTGGCGTCGCCGCCCCCCGAGACGAACTCACGGAGATTCGTTCCACAGAAGGAGACGCCGTCTTCCTCAGCACCGAGCCGGCCGTCGGTCCCGTGGGCGTGGTGGTCTTCCCGTGGGAAGTTGCGCTGTCCACGCTGGCGCCCGAGGGTTCGGCACTGAACCGGCTGGCAGGCCCGGTGCGCAGGGTGTCTGGTGTAGGGAATCGCATCCGGATCACTGTAGGAAGCCGTCCGTCGGTGGTTGCCGAGTTGACCGACGAGTCGCTCCACCGACTGGGGATCGCTCCGGGCGTGGCCGTGGTGGCCAGCTGGAAGGCCACAGGCACGCGGCTGGTTCCCCGCCCCGGGTAGGCGGCGTGCCGTGCGGAAGCCGACCCTGGTCGCTGCGAGTGTGTTGTTGATCGTGGTCGGGGTTGTGTGGATCCTTCAGGGCTTGGACCTGCTGAAGGGGAGCTTCATGACTGGTCAGCCCTTCTGGGCGTGGATGGGGGCGGTAGCGGTTCTGCTCGGAATCCCCCTGTTCCTTCGGGGCATGCGACGGAGTTGATTAGCATGGCGGGGATGCCATCGCGAACGCCAGCAGCCAAGCCGGGCCGGCCCCGTGACCCCAACGCGCCGCCCAAGCCCAAGCGGCCCCGAGACGAACTGGGCCGACCCCTTCCGTGGAGGGCGGAGAACCGACTCCGTCTCGAGGACTACGACTCCCTCTCCGTGGAAGAGAATCATGAACTGGCGGTGGAGCACTTCAACGCCGAGCGCTTCTTCCCCGCGCACGAGGCCTGGGAGACTTGCTGGAAGCAGGCCAAGCAGACGACGGAAGCCGAGTTTTTCAAGGGCCTGTCACAGCTCGGAGCCGGCTACACGCACCTGCTGCGCGGAAACAAGCACGGTGCCCACACGCTGCTGCGCCGCGGAGCCGGCCGGATTCTGCGGTACGGTTCGTCCCACCGCGGAGTCGGCGTGAAGAAGCTCGGCGAGGAGGCCATGGCTCAGGCGAACCTCATCGAGGCTGCTGAGCAGGCAGGTGACACCCCTCAGATCGAGTTCCCGAAGATCTGACTTGGTGCGCCGGCGAGTTTCCTTCCGGCCCAGATCGTCACTTTCGTTCCTGGAGTTCGGTCCCGGCTTCGGGATCGAGGAGGCGATATGTCTCGACTGGCTCCTTCCGACCCTTCACCTGCTTCGGTCCGATCGATTCAGCTGGGATGCTCGGAGAGGCGTGCACCGTTGCCGCCGAGGCCAGGATCTCATTCGCCCCTGCCTCGGCCTGGAGGCGCTGGGCCAGGTTGACCGCGTCTCCCAACACCGTGTAGTGGAGGCGACCAGCGCCTCCCACGGTGCCGGCAATGACGGTACCGGTATTCACACCGATCCCGATCCCCAGTGGGGGAAGGCCGCCTGCGCCGGCCTCCGAGTTGAGCTTGCGTTGCCGCGCCTGCATGGCAAGGGCGCACCGCAAAGCACGTTCGGCGTGATCGGTGATGGGGTCAGGCGCACCGAAGACGGCCATGACGGCGTCGCCGGCGAACTTGTCGAGGGTTCCTCCGTACTCCAGAACGACCTCGGCCATCGCCGACAGATGACGGGCAAGGATGCCCGCTACCTCTCGGGCGGGCAGCTGCTCGGCGAGCGTCGTGAACCCCCGTATGTCGGAGAAGAGGACGGTCACCTCAACCTCTTCCTGGGCGTTCACCTCGCCGCCTGAGGCGAGCTTTGCAGCGAGTTGCGCAGGTACGAAGGAGCGGAGAGTTCGGGCGGAGGCCTCCCGGTCGACCACGGCCGAGTGCAGGCGCTTGAACACATCGACGTTGCCTTCGTCCGCCAGGCGCTGAAAGAGTCCCGTGACCATGCGATCGATGGCCTCCTGGGTGGTGCCGAGCTCCTGCGCGAGTTCGGCGTACCCGAAGCCCTTGGCCATGAGGTCCAGGATCGTCCGATCCACGTCGGAACGCTCCTGGCTCCCGGAAAGTCGCGCGGCGATGGTGGGATCGATCGCCGAACCGCCCGCCGCTACCTCCCTGATGGCCCGGGCCAGCTCGTCGCCCTGTCCCAGCCGATCCTTCAACAAGTACGCCAGCCCACGGTCACCGCGGCCCAGCAAGGCCAGCGCGTAGGCCTCATCGTCGTGGGCCGAAAGGACGACCACACCCGTGCCCGGGTGCCTCTGCCTTATCTCGTGGGCACACTCGATCCCCTCCAACTGGAAGTTGGGGGGCATCTTGATGTCGGTGACGACCACGTCCGGGAGGTACTCATCGACGGCAGCGAGCAGGGTGGGGGCGTCCTCGGCCACGCCGACGACGTCGATCCCGTCGGTGGCGCCGAGGAGTGCTCTCACGCCCTCTCGCACCAGGACGTTGTCGTCGCCGAGCACGACCCTGATGGTCAAGGCACCCCTCTCATCTTTTGTCGCCGGCTGCGGCTGTATACCATCCCATCATGACCCTGCGAGTGGTGTTCGCGGAGGACAACTTCCTCGTCCGCGAGGGCACCGCGGCCCTCCTCGATGCGGTCGAGGAGGTGGAACTCGTCGCGACCGTCTCGGACCTCGACAGCCTCCTGTCCGCCGTCGACGAGCAGCACCCTGACGTCGTCCTGACCGACATCCGGATGCCCCCTTCGCACAGCACCGAGGGTATCGAAGCGGCCAAGAAGATCCGGGCGGATCATCCGGACACGGGCGTGGTGGTGCTGTCCCAGTACGCGGAGGAAGACTACGCGTACGAGCTGCTGAAGGAAGGCGCGGCCGGGCTGGGGTACCTCCTGAAGGAACGGGTGGCCGACATCGACGAGCTCGTCAGAGCGTTGAAGGAGGTCTCCAGGGGTGGCTCGGTGCTCGACCCCAAGGTTGTGGAGGGACTGGTGGCTCGGAAAGATCGGCTGGCCCATTCGCCCCTCGGCCAGCTCACCGACCGGGAACGCGAAGTCCTCGAGCAGATGGCCCAGGGGAAGAACAACGCGGCCATCGCCAAGGCTCTGTTCCTGACCGAGCGCGCGGTCGAGAAGCACATCAACTCCCTGTTCCACAAGCTCAATCTCTCCGACGAGTCGGACGTTCATCGCCGGGTCATGGCCGTCCTCGCGTTCCTGCAGGAGAGTGGCCGAGTCGGGCCCGACTGATCGCCTCATCTCCTGCTTCCCGACCGATCCGTCATCGGGATGGCTGCGGCCACCTTGGTCCCCCGGCCGGGCGCGGACTCCACCCGGAGGGTTCCTCCGATGGCGCCCAGCCGGTCGTTCATGTTGGTGAACCCCGCGCTTACCCCCGTCCGGCGGACGTCGAACCCCACCCCGACGTCGGCCACCTCGAAGAGCAGACCGCCCGCCTCCTCCCACAGCCGGACGATGGCCCGAGCCCCTTCCCCGGCGTGCTTCCCGGCGTTTTGGAGCGCCTCCAGGCAGCAGAAGTAGACCGCGGCTTCGACCTCGGCGGGGTAGCGGTCGATGTCGACGGCGCGGACCTCGGTGGGGATGACCGCTCGGCGGGCCGCTGAAGCGAGCGCCTCGGCCAGGCCCTTGTCGGCCAACAGAGGCGGATAGATCCCGTGGGCCAGATCACGGAGCTCCTGCAGGGCGTCCTCCAGGTCTCCTCCGAGTTCTTCGAGCAAGGTGTTCGCCCTGGCCGGATCCCGCTCGCCGAGCTGCCGGGCCAGCCGGACCTTGACCGCCAGAGCGACCAGGTGCTGCTGGGCTCCATCATGGAGGTTGCGTTCGATGCGGCGTCGTTCGGCGTCCGCGGCCGCCACGATGCGGGCTCGGGAGGCCTGCAGGGCCTCGGCTTGCCGCCGCACCTCGTCCAGGGAGGCTTGCAGCGCGGAGTCCAGGCGCACGTTGTGCAGGGTCAGTCCGACCTGGCGGGCCAGCTCGGTGAGGATCCGTTCGTCCTCCTGGCTGAACTGATCGGCCTCAGGACCTCGCTCCACCACGATCAGCCCGAGGAGCTCGCCGGAGTGGGTGATCGGTGCGACCCGCACCATCGCCTCCTCTCGTTCCGACAGGAGTCCAGGCAGCCACACCTTGATCCAGGCCGGACCGCTCACCCCGGCTCGGGTCACGGTTCCCTCCTCGGCGGCAGAGATAGCGAGCTTTCTTCGGTCCTGCTCCGGATCGGAGACCGCCAGCTCCAAGGCGCCTGGAGCGGCCGTCCACACCTCGGCGCACCGGAGCCCCAGGGTCTTTCGGAGCGACTCGGCCATCTGCTGGAGCAGCTCATCCAGGGGGATGGACCGGGAAAGGCGGCTCCCGAACGTCCTCAGGACCTCGTCAGGGGCTCGTTGCTCCCCGTAGACGAGCCGGGTCCCCAAGCCCTTCAGCCGCGAATGGGCGGGCAGGTACAGAAGAGCAGCCACCGCCGCCGCGACCATGGACAGCACGAGGAGCGTGCGCTCTTCCCTGTGAGGGATGCGGCCCAGACCCAGGACGATGGCGAGATACACGGCCACGACCACTGCGGTGAGCCCGGCGAGCGAGATGGTGGTGGTGAGCAAGCGGTCGATCGCCTTGCTGGCCCGCGACGAGCTGCCGAGGACGAGCGCCAGAGGAACGAACACGGTGGCGCCCGCCGCAATCTCGGACACGTGGGAGGGCCAGTCGACCAGGACCCGGAGCCCCAGGGCGACCACCGCGATCCCTCCGGCCACTGTTACCGCCCATCCCACCCACTTCATGCGGCGCCGGTCGGCGGGTCCGACACGACCGTATCGCTCGGCAAACCCCGTCGCGCCGATGATCGCCGCCAGGGCGATCTCCACGCCCACCAGCGCTCTCGGGAAGGCCGAGCCGGCTGCCAACCAGTACGCACCGAGTCCCACGGCGATGGCATATCCGATGCTCGTCAGGATCTGTCGTGTCCTGGTGCCGAGGATCCCGGCTGGCATGGCCAGGAGCAGATGCATACCCGCGCTTGGAAGCAGGAGGATGACGACTCGGGCAAGGGGGTGAAAGAGGCTCCCCACGGCCGCCGCGGCGGCGGCCCCCGACACCAGGGCTCCCAGAGGTTCCGAGGGACTTCGCGTAGCCAAGGACAGGCCCGCCAGCGCCCACGCCAGGGCGAGCGCCGGCCGAAGCACCCCCGCCGCGGTCGCCTCCGAGCCGCTCCTGGCAACGAGGGCCCAGCCCGCGAGGCCGATCGCGACCAGGGAGACCAGCTTGGCAAGCGACGGAGCGACCGTCGGCGGGGTGACCGTCTTCCCGGAGGAGGCGCTCGTTCTCTCGACAGTGGTTGCCATGACTACTCCGTTCGCAGGACGAGGGCCGGCCGGGTGCGCGCGGCGAGTCGCCCCGGGATCACCGCGATGAGGTTCGTCAACAGGATGGCCGCGGGGATGGCCAACAGCGCGGTGGCGATCGGCATGACCGGTTCGGGAACGAACCCGAGCTGATCGGCAAACAGCGTCCACGCCCATCGTCCGGTGGCGAGGCCGAGCGGTAGCCCGACGAGGAGTGCCACCGCCACCAATGTCGTCGCCTGCCACGCGACGGCCGCCGAAACCTGCCGCTTGACGAACCCGAGCGTCTTCAGGATGGCCAGATCCCTTCGACGCCTGCGCATCGACGTGACGAGCGTGTGGACAAGGGTGCCGATGGCCGCGACCGCAAGGATCCCGGCCAGCCCGACGGGCACAGCCTGAGCCCGACTCAGATTCGCCAGGTTGCCCCCCTCGTCCGGGCCAGCCTGGAGAAGGATGACGTTCGCGTCGAACGGCGCGACCACCGGGTCGAGGCTTCGGGCAACCTCGCGGCGATCGACGCCGGGCCTCACCCGCATCACGAAGAAGTTGGCCTGGGCGTCCGGGCTGAACCGCTGGAGGGCGCGGAAGCTCATCGCCGCGCCCTCGCCCAATCCCGGCCCGAACCCCCCTTCCGGCAACACCACCCGGCCGACCACTCTCATCCGGATGGCCGGCCCTTCCCTTCGAACCTGCACCGTCCCGCCCAGACGACCGCCTGCCGCTCGAAGCGTCTTGGCTCCCAGAGCGATCTCGTCGGTGGCCGTGGGCCACTTTCCCTCGGCGACGGTCACGTGGACCGAGCCCTTGGCCTCGTCCATGGCCCAGACAGACGATCTGACGCCCCCACCCGGACCGATCCGGACGAACTGTTGCAGATTCCCGACCGCGTAGGCGCTGATCGACGGGTTCGATTCGATGGCGGGCACGACGGCATCCGCCATGTCCTCCGCGAACGGGTTGCCCGTGCCGAGCTGGACGTTCCCCCAGCCGTACAGGCGGGGCCTGTCGACCAGGTGGCCGAAGCTGGCTCCGAGGCCGAACGCGGTGGTGAACGCGACGATGGAAAGGGTGACCCCGAGCAGGGTGCTCCAGACTGGAACGGCCGTCCTGCCCCGCCCTGGTTCGAGGGCCATCCGAACTCCAGCGACCGCGGTGGGTGGTAGTCCGGTTCGGGCCATGGTGTCGGCAACCCTCGAGGGACGGGCGTGGCTGGACCATTCAGCCACCCCGAGGCTGTCTCCTCGGACTCGGGAGACTCGCCAGGCCGGTAGGGCGGCCAGCCCGAGGACCAGAATGCCCAGGGCCGCGGCTCCTCCCCCCACGATCAAGGGATCGACGCTCACTCCCGGGGAGGGTTCGACGAGCCTGGCCAGACCCAGGGGCATGAGCGGTGAGAACGCCACGGCCAGGCCCGCCGCGAGGACCGCTCCGATCACGGCGATCGAGGCCGCCCGGATCATCGCCACTCCGGTCAGTTCCCACCCGGTCATGCCCACGGCCCTAAGGGTGGGATTCTCCGCTCCGTCGACGAACAGGAGCCGGGCCAGCGCCTGGCCGAAGATCACCAGCCCGGCCAGCGCGGTCAGCCCGGCGAACAGCCACAGGGCGACCGACTGCAGATGGGTGGAGCGGTGGACGAACACGGCTTCGTCCCTCGTGGTGAGGACGAAGGCCTGAGGCGCGATGGCGTCGAGCTCCCGGCTGAAAGCGGGGAAATCCAGGAGGTGCCGGCGAAGCTCGATCACGGCGACTTCGATGGTCGCTGCTCGGCCCAAATAGGCCCGGGCGAAGGCCGGGGTCAGGAAGACGTCGGTCGACCCTTGGACCTCTCCCTGCATGAGGACGATGCCGACGATCCTGGCTCGAATGGGCGGAAGGAAATCGGCCGGCGGGACCTTGCGAGGATCGCTCCCGATGCTGGCGGCGACTGAGGCTTTCGCCACGCGCACCGTGACCACGGTTCCCACCCGCACGTCGGGAGGCGGATTCGACCGATATCCCACCGCGATCTCGTCGATGCGGGAGTAGTCGGGGAGGCGCCCAGCCAGGATCTTTGGCCGGAAGAGGTCCTTTGCCTCCACTCCATCGGGAAGCGCGGAGAGCCCTCCGTCCGGAGTGAGGATGGTTCCGTGCTCCGTCGTGATCAGTCCGTACAACAAGGGAACCACCACGGCGGTCCGCACCTGAGGGAGCTTCACCACCTGCTTGAGATCGACGGGCGGTACGTCGTCACCTGTGCCACTGTTCAGCACGAACAGGTCCGCTGAACGGGTGTCTCGGAGGAACCGGTCGTAGGCGCTGTCGGTCCGGCGAGCGCCGGCGGCGGCGGCGAGAACCGCTCCCCCGAACAGCCCCAGCACGAGGGCGAGCGCCAGGGTCGAGCGGAGGCGACGCAGGAGTTCGACGCGTGCACGAAAGAGGATGGCGCCCACGTCACTCGGTCCTCAGGACGACGGCGGGACGGACCCGGCCTGCGATCCGCCCGGGTACGAAAGCGATCAGATTGGCGAGGAGCAACGCGCCCGGAACCAGCAGCAAGAGAACAGGCCAGGAGATGACGGGCTGGGGGACCACGCCCAGGTTGTCGGTGAAGAGGCGCCACCCCCACCGTCCGGCTGCGACTCCGACGGGTATACCGATGCCCAGCGCCACCAGCGCGAGGGTGGAGGCCTGCCACGCAACCGTGGCTTGTACCTGGTTGCGCACGAACCCCAGCGTTCGGAGAAGGGCGAAGTCCCGACGCCGTCGGCGGATGGAGGTGATCAAGGCATGAGCGAGGGTCGCCGCCGACATCGCCGCCAGGAGGCCGGCCAGGACCAGGGGGACGTTGGCGATCCTGCGGATGCTCGCCAGATCGCCTGGCTCTTGCCGGGGAAGGACGAAGAGATTCTGTGAGGCCAGCCGACGCTCTGCTGCTCTCCGGTCCACCTCCGGCTTGAACCGGAGGAAGAAGCCGTCACCCTGCGAGGCGGGTTTGAGCAGCTTCATGCCGGCGAGGGTCACTGCGGCGCCCTGGCCCGGTCGGGTGAAGCTGAAGAAGAACGAAGGCATGGCGAGACGCCCGACCACCCGCATCTGCTGCCGTCTGCCTTTGATGCCCTCCCCGATGTCGTTTCCGCCTGAGACCTGGATCGTGTCTCCGATCCGAACGCCCAGGGAACGCATCGTGTCCGTTCCAAGTGCTATCTCATTCGAGCCGAACGGTGGCTGGCCCTCGATCATCGCCGGTTGGACCGACGGGCTCGGGTCCATGGCCAGCGCGAACAGTTCGGTTCGTCCGATGATCAGCGTGTCGACCGTCCCCGCCGTGAACGTGCGCACGTCCTCGTCTGCTGCCAACCCTGCCCTGATCTGGTCGATCTCGTGCTCGGTTGGCCTGTCCGTGGTGCTGACAGCGATGGCGTCCCAGTTCCAGCCAAACAGGCCAGGTGATCGAGTCAGGAGATTCATGCTTGCGCTGAACGTGAGCGCGGCCACCACAGTCGCGATCCCGAACGTGGTGCCGAGGAGGGCGGTCCGGATGGGGACGGCAGTCCTGCCCCGCCCCGGCTGCGTAGCCATGGAGATGCCGACCACCGCGGTCCGAGGGAGCCCGAGGTCGGAGGCAGTCGAGGCGAGCCGCAGGCCGCGTTCCTCTCCCGCGATCTCCGCCGTCCCCAGGGTGCTCCCGCGGGCCCTGGCAGCGCGGTATCCAGGGATGGCGGCGAGCAGGACGAAGATGACCAGGGTGGCCACTGCTCCGATGGCGAGGACGGGTGCGTCGATCCAGACTCCGGGCTTGGGCTCGGCGATCCGAGCGGCGCCCGTTGGTGTGAGTGGAGACAGAAGGACCGCCACAGCTGCTGCCAGCGCTGTGGACACCGCCGCGATCGCGCCCGATCTCAGGAGCCCCACGTTCCAGAGCTGGCCTCTGGTCATACCCAGCGCCCGGAGCGTTGGGTACTCGATGGATTCCAGGAACGTCTGGCGGGCCACGGTCTGACCGAACACGGCTACCGCGGTCAGCCCCGTGATCCCGGCGATGAGCCACAGGGCGACTGCCTGGAACTCGTTGGCGCGCTGAACGCTGACCGCCTGATCGGCCAGGGAGACGTTCGTGTCGAGGTCGATGCCCTTCGCCCGAGCCTGTTCGAAGAAGCGTTCGACGCTGTGATTCCCCGGGTGCAGGCGGACCGCCAGCGACTGATCGGTCCGGTACGCTACCCCCGGCTGGGTCCTGGCCAGGGCCGGTGACAGATGGACGGCCGCGATGTTCTGCGCGCCCAGCGCCTCGAACTCGCCGGGCGCCGCCTCGATCCCCACGACCTGGAAGGCAAGCCCCCTGTGTACGACGGTGCTGTTCGAGTCGCCGTTCGCGTCATGTCCGAACAGATCGAATCGAAGCTGGTCGCCCACCTTGAGGCGGAACCGCTGGGCGACGCCGAAGCTGACGGCGACCTCGTCGGCGCGAGTGGGATTCGGAGCGCGGCCCGACAGGATCTTCATCGTGTTGAAGGTGACGCCGAACCGCCCGACCGGGTCGATGAGCGGGAACACGTCGGGGAAGGTGACCTCTCGTCCCGACGGCGTATGAAGCTGCCCGGGCACCAGGTAGACTCTGGCCGAGTCGGCCACTTGAGGGAGCCGCTCCACTTCAGTGAGCTTGGGGAGTTCGCTGTAGCCACCTGCGGGGGAGACCACCAGGTCCATGGCTCGTTGGGCGACGAGGAAGCGCTCGTACGCAGTGTGGGTGCGCCGCGCTCCGATGGCCGCCGCCATCACCGCACCTCCGGCAAGCCCGATCAAGAGCGCCAGGGCCAACGACCGGCGCCAACCTGACCGCAGTTCTGCTCGAGCGCGCAGCCAGATCGGGCTCATCGCGAGGACGGAGCCTCCAGGGGAGCGAAGATGGGAGCGCCGCCGGTGGCCTGCTCCGTGTGCTCCCCGACGATCCGGCCGTCCCGCATCTGCACGATGCGATCGGCTCCGGCGGCCACGTCGTCGTCGTGCGTTACCAGCAGGATCGTCTGGCCATCGCGGTGGAGACGGCGGAAGAGCTCCATCACTTCCGCCCCGCCGGCCGAGTCCAGGGCACCGGTCGGTTCGTCGGCGAGCAGCAGGGTGGGCTCATTCGCCAGTGCTCGGGCGATCGCCAGACGCTGCCGCTGCCCGCCGGAGAGGACGCCCGGCCCTTTCCCCGCTTTGTCGGCAAGGCCCAGGAGGTCGAGGAGATCCCTGGCCCGGGTCTCGGCCTGCTTCCTCGGAGCGCCGGCCACGATCGCGGGCAGGGTGACGTTCTCCAACACGCTCATGCCCTCCAGCAGGTTGAAGAACTGGAACACGATCCCGATGTGCTTGCGACGCATCCGCGCCAGGTCGTTCTCGTCCTTGCCGGAAAGCAGCTCGCCGGCCACAGCCACCTCGCCCTCGGTGGGGGTGTCCAGCCCGGCAATCAGGTTGAGGAGCGTGGACTTGCCGCACCCCGACGGCCCCATGACGGCGACGAACTCGCCCTCGTCCATCGCCATGTCCACCCCTCGGAGCGCGCGGACAGGTGCACCTTCGGCCTCCGCGCTCTCGTAGATCTTCCGCAGACCTCGAACTTCCAGTACGTCCACGTCGTTCCCCCCTCTGTGTGGGAATGTGTGCTGATTCTCCGCAGCCGGAGTCCGGCTGCACAAGGCAGTTGTCCGAATTCCTGCGGAGTGCTACCACCCGCCGCCAACGGGCAGCAGCGTCCCTGAGAGGATGCTTGCCGATCGACAGGCGGGCGCCGTCCAATGTACTAGGCTCGGGTGCCTCTGCACGGGGGGGTGATGTGGTCAAGCGGATCCTGGTCGCAACGGATCGTTCGGAGAGCGCCAATCGGGCGGTGCAGTGGGCCGCGGCCATGGCCGAGCGCTACCAAGCCGAGCTTCTGCTGCTCCAGGTGCTGGTCCCACAGAGCCAACCGGGGACCGAAGCCGGGGCCGCCGAGGCCACCAGGGCCGGGTTCGCCGCGGAGGACTTGACGCAGTTTGC
>DASXTW010000150.1:0-10038 GCA_036505215.1 Actinomycetota bacterium
GAGGTCATCGGGAGACAGCAGGACAGCAGCTGGCCGGCCGTTGCGAGTCACCACGAAGCGCTCATGCTCTCGCGAGGTTCGGTCGACGAGTTCCGACAGATGGGCCTTGGCTTCCGTGAATGGAATCGTCTTGCTCATGACTGGTCAGAATTCTAACCACTAGGCCTCGGGCCCCGTCAACCATGTCGGAGACGCCCCGCAGACCGCCGCCGAGGCTGCTACTCGGCCTGACCGAATGCCTTGATCTCCTCGATCTCCTGCGGTGAGAGCTCGCGCGGCACCTCTCCACGAGCCACCTTCTGTAGCAGGCTTTCAGGCGGCCTCCGACGAACCACTTCCAAAATGGGGCTTGCTCGTGTCCAGCGTCGTGTGCAAGTAGGCATCCCAGGTCAGCAGATCCGCATATTCCTTGAAACACTCGGGGAAGTGCTCCTCGCTGAAGCGCTCGAAAATGGCGGGTCGGCCGCGTTTGCCTGCCCGATGAACTTCGCGGGTGGGTGGTAGTAGTCCTCCTCCCGCCAGTGCACCGCGATCTGCGCCTCGGAGACCTGCGCCGCCTCTTCTGTCGCCTCCGAAGAGGGTGATCACCCCCAGCAGGTGGATGAACAGCGCGATCCCGTACCCGCTCATCTGTCTCGTCCCTTGAGTACCGAGGCGCGCCGGCGGTACTCCTCCTCGGTGATCTCGCCGCGCGCGTACCGCTCGGCGAGCACGGACTGGCCCGATTCGGCGTGCGAGTCGTCCCGGCGCTGCCGGAAAAGGAAGACCAGGCCGACGATCACCGCGATCCAGAGTAGGGGGAACACGAGCACCCAGGGGCCCGGTCCCCATCCGTAACCACACCATGCTGCGAGCACTGCTCTCACCTCCCGTAAACCGATGTCTCGTCACCTCCTATGGTCGTGTCGAAGGGCCAGGAGTGGCGTCGGACGAGGGGCGCGACCTGCCCTACGCCCCGGGGAGCAGAGGCCTGGGTTTCAGCTGCCGCAGGAGAAGTACGCGGGTCAGTCTTGCCAGCCGGGGCGGACCAGCCCCGACTCGTAGGCCATGACCACGAGCTGGGCGCGATCGCGGGCCCCGAGCTTGACCATGGCTCGGCTCACGTGCGTCTTGGCAGTGGCAGGGCTCACGAAAAGCCGCTTGGCGATCTCATCGTTCGACAGCCCGGCCGCGACCAGCGCCATCACCTCCCGCTCCCGGTCGGTCAGCAGCTCGAGGCCCCCGCTCGGCTGGGGCTTCTTCGCGTGGGCTGCGAATTCCTCGATCAGCCGCTTGGTGATGTTCGGTGAGAGCAGGGCCTCGCCGCCCGACACCACCCGGACAGCCTGAAGGAGCTGGTCCGGCTCGGTGTCCTTGACCAGGAACCCACTCGCGCCGGAACGGATCGCCTCGAAGACGTACTCGTCGAGTCCGAACGTCGTGAGGATCACCACCCGGACGTCCGCCAGGTGATCATCGGCGGCGATCTGCTGGGTAGCGGCCAGGCCGTCCACACCGGGCATGCGGATGTCCATGAGCACGATGTCCGGCATGAGCTCGGTAGCCAGCTGAACGGCTTGCTCACCGTCGCCGGCCTCGCCGACCACCTCGATGTCTTCCTGGGAGTCGAGCAGGGCCCGGAATCCCGCCCGGACCAGAGCCTGGTCGTCGGCGAGGAGAACTCGGATCATCGGTGAAGCGTAGGCGATCGGTGCCTGTCGGTCCCTGTGAGAATCATGCAGGACCCGTGTCGGTGACCGCGAACAGGCGCCATCGGTCCGGGACTCCCTTGAGGGTGTACTCGCCTCGATCGACGAAGCCGATCCCCGACCCGGCCACGAGGTCCTTGACCGTGCTCGATACCACCACGTTGCCGGACGGGGCAGAGGCGGCCACCCGGGCGCCGATGTGGACGGCGATCCCGCCTACATCCTCCCCTCGGAGTTCGACCTCGCCGGAGTGCAGTCCGATCCGGACCTCGACGCCTTCCGCCCGCAGCTCGTCCCGGATGGCCACCGCGCAGCGGATGGCCCGGGCGGGGCCGTCGAACAATGCGAGGAAGCCGTCACCGGTCATCTTGACCTCGCGCCCTCCGTGCCGGGCCAGCTCCCGGCGGATCAACGCATCGTGGCGGTCCAGCAGGTCCCTCCACCGCCGGTCCCCGATCTCCACCGCCCGTTCTGTCGACGAGACGATGTCGCTGAACATCACGGTAGCGAGGACGCGGCCCGTCTCCGAGCCTGGCGGTAGCGCCGGCTCCCCACCACGGTCGGCGAACGCCGAGATGAGCCTGCGGGTGACGCCGGGTGACAGCAGCGCGTCGCCGCGGGCGACGGCCCGGACGCCCTGAACGAGCTCGGCCGGATCGGTGTCCTTGACCAGGAACCCGCTCGCGCCCACCCGCAACGCCTCGAACACGTACTCGTCCACGTCGAAGGTAGTGAGGATGACGATCCTGACCCGGTCCAGGCGCTCGTCGTGAACGATCCTCCTGGTTGCCTCAAGGCCATCCATGCCGGGCATCCGGATGTCCATGAGCACGACGTCGGGCGTGAGCTCCGACGCCAGATGGACGGCCTGCTCGCCGTCGTCGGCCTCCCCGACAACTTCGATGTCGTCCTGGGCGTCGAGCAGGGCGCGGAATCCGGCGCGCACCAGAACCTGGTCGTCCGCGAGCAGGACTCGGATCATCCGGCGCCATCCAGAGGGAGGCGGGCTCGCACCCGAAAACCGCCAGCCGGCCGCGGCCCGGCCTCCAGGTCCCCGCCGAGCGCGGCCACCCGCTCGCGCATGCCGAGGATTCCTTTCCCGCCTCCAGCCGTCGCGTGCGCTGCGGGGCCACGACCGTCGTCGTCGACCTGCAGGGTGAGATCGCGTTCTCCGTACGCGACCTGCACGGTCGCCGTGGCCGGCCCGGCGTGGCGGGCCACGTTCGTCAGCGCCTCCTGCACGATCCGATACGCCGCCACGTCGACACCGAAGGGCAATGGCCGGACCTGGCCCACGGTCTCCGTTCGGACCTGGAGGCCCGCGGCGGCGGCGCGGGAGACAAGATCGTCGAGCTGGCGCAGGGTTGGCGTGGGGGTCCTTGGGGGCTGCTCGTCGACCTGCCGGAGGATATCGAGTACGGAGCGGAGCTCGGTCAGCGCCTCCTTGCTGGCCTGCCTGATGGCGTCGAGCGCCGTGCGGGTCTGTTCGGGGAGCTCTTCGTTGAGGTGAAGGGCCACGCCCGCCTGCACGTTGATCAGCGAGAGGTGGTGACCGAGCGCGTCGTGGAGCTCACGGGCGATCCGGAGCCGCTCCTCGCTCGCCCTGCGGCGAGCCTCTTCCTCCTGCATTCGAGCCGCATCGCGCGCACGCTCTCTGCGTGCCCGGACGAACTCGGCCGCGCTCAACAGCACGAGCAGCCACGCCGCCAATGCGACGATCGCCGCCGGGTTCGGCGCCGGCTCCCTGTCGAGCAGGTACGGGAGCCAGAGGAACCCGAAGTAGCCGAGGGTCAGGTCGATCACGGCGATCAGCCTGTAACCGGCGATCACGACGGTGAAGAACGCAACTATCAACGCGAGGAAGATCGGCCCCCTCGGATAGCCGATGACCCAGTACGCCAGCGTGGTGGAGAACACGAAGGCCAGCACGGCCACGGGGTACCGCCGCCTGGCCAGCAATGCGAGCGGGCCCGCGGCGAGCAGGGTGTAGGCCAGAGCACCGAGCGGTTCGCGCTCGGGCTGGCTTCGCGCCGCGAAGTGGGTGAACAGGACTTGAGCGACAGCCACGCCCAGAGCGATGACGATGTCGCGGCGCCAGTCGCGCCACACTCGGAGCCATCGGCTCTGGTCTGGATCCATCTTCTCCGTCGTGGTCACGAGCCTAACGCTAGATCACCGAGCCCCGGCGTGACGTCGGCTCCGGGGAGAGGACATCAGTACTCCCGGGGGAGTACCCCTCTGTTTGATAAGGTGTCCGGCTTCGGAGAAGGACGCTCATGAACGCGATCGAAGCTGAGGAGCTGAGAAAGGTCTTCCCGAACGGGGTCGAGGCCGTGGCCGGGATCGACCTCGCCGTTCGCGAGGGCGAGATCCTCGGGTTCCTCGGCCCCAACGGGGCCGGGAAGACCACGACCACTCGGATCCTGACCACCCTCCTCCGGCCCACCTCCGGGTCGGCCCGGGTGGCCGGTCACGACGTGCTCACTGACCCACACGATGTTCGGCGTGCGGTCGGGGTGGCTCTCCAGGAGGCCGGACTCGACGCCCTGGCAACGGGCCGGGAGCTCCTGGTCCTCCAGGGCAGGCTCCACGGCTTCCACGGTGCGGAGCCCGCCAAGCGCGCCTCCGAGCTGCTCGAGCTGGTCGGGCTCACCGACGCCGCGGACCGGCGGATCAAGACGTATTCGGGAGGGATGAAGAGGCGGCTCGATCTGGCCTCGGCCCTGATCCACGGTCCCCGGATCCTGTTCCTGGACGAGCCGACGGCTGGCCTCGATCCGGCGAGCCGGCACGCAATCTGGGACGAGGTCCGGCGACTCAACCGGGAAGACGGGATCACCGTCTTCCTCACCACCCAGTATCTGGAGGAGGCCGACCGGATGGCCAACCACTTGGCGATCATCGATCACGGTCGCATCGTGGCTCGGGGGACCCCGGAGGAGCTGAAGGGGTCGATCGGGTCTGACGTCGTGACGGTCGAGGTCCCCTCGGAGGAGCGGGACCGGGCGCGCTCGGCCCTGTCCGAGCTCCCGGGGCTCAAGGAGATGCAGGTCGAGGAGAGCGCCATAACGCTCTTCGTCTCCGACGGATCGGGGGCCGCCGCCCAGGTCATCCGATTGCTCGTCGAGTCGGCTGTACCCGTGGGATCGGTGAAGCTCTCGTCGCCCACTCTGGACGAGGTGTTTCTGCGGGCGACCGGCTCGAGGTTGGAAGGCGCGTCAGGAGACGGCCAAAGGGAGGCGCAGTGAGTACCGCCGTGCGCACCGTCCGAACGCCCCGGACCGAGTCGTGGAACTCGGTGCGTGAGGCGGTGCGGGCCTACTTCTACCTGGGGCTGCGGGAAGTGCGGACGTCCATCAGGACGCCCGCCTACTTCATTCCCAACTTGATCGTCCCCATCTTCTTCTACTACGTGATGGTGGGATCGCTGGAGAAGTTCGCCAACCGGTCCGGCGTGCCGAACTGGGAGGCGTTCCAGCTTCCCGTGGCGATCATGTTCGCCGTGATGAGCGGCAGCGCCGGGCTGAACATGGTTGCCGACATCGAGAGTGGCTACTTCGACAAACTGCTGCTCACCCCGGCTAACCGCCTGTCGATCCTGCTCGGGGCCATGGGTGCGGACTTCATCCGGATCGTGGCCCAGGGCCTCCTGGTGATGGCGGTTGCCCTGATCGCTGGTGTGGACTTCGCCACCGGTGCGGTGGGAGCGGTGGTGATGGTGCTGATCGCAAGCGTCGCGGGGATCGCCTATTCGGCCATCGGCTTCGGCATAGCCCTGAAGACGGGAAACGCCCAAGCCACTCAGAGCATCTGGGCCCTGTGGGTCCCGTTCATGTTCCTGACAACGGCGTTCGCCCCGCTCGAGGCGTTGTCCGGGTGGCTGCGCACCGCCGCCAGGTTCAACCCCATGACCTACATCCTCCGGGGGCTTCGCGAGCTTGCGACCCACGGGTGGGACGTCGGCGAGATCGGCCTCGCTCTCATCACCGTGGCCGCTTTGGGGACGGTCACCCTCACCTTCGCCCTCCGGGCGCTGATCGGCCGGATCCGCTAGCGAGGGCTTCCTGCGGGCTGCCGGCACACCTTTCGCCTGTGCGCTCTGGGCGTTTTGACGGCCGGATGCCGGACAAGTACGGTGACGCGGTCCGATCTTGTCCAGGGGAGGTGTCCGAAATGAGATCTCGTTCCCGTTTGGTCCTCCTGGGTGGTCTGCTGGCGGCCATCATGCTCATCGTGCCCAGCGCAACCGCTGGCCACGCCGTCGACCACCCCGACGCAAAGGTGACCGACGACAACAACAACGTCGACGGGGGCCTGGAGAACGTCACGCCCAGCAAGGACGCTCAGAATCGGCAGGCCAACGAGACATCGGTGGCCATCAGCGGCGTAGCGTCTCCGGTGACCGGGCAGGTCGGCGACATCATCGTCGATGCGGTGAACGACTATCGGATGGTGCCGCACACCGCTGACGTCTGGCTGGGTTTCCAACTGTCCTTCGACGGCGGAACCACGTGGTTCGGGCCGCCGCCGTTCCCGAATGGCTACAACACCTTCGTCCCGGGATTCCCCACCGACACCTCGCCAGAGGGGGTGGCCTCGCCGCTCAAGGGACTGGATGCTTCAGGTGACCCGGTGGCCCGGTTCGACGCCGACGGCAACCTCTTCCTGGCCGGCATCGGTTTCAACCGCAACTTCGACCAGCCGGACCGGCCGGTCGACACCAACATCTACGTGGCCAGGTACGACTTCACCCCGGGAACGCCCGCCACCCCCAGCACGCCGAACAAGGCCGGGGCGCCGCCGCACTTCTCCTACGTGCGGACCACGATCGTCGAGCGCGGAGCGGTCGGGTTCGCCGTGCCGGGCGTGATCGGCTTCGCCGGCAAGTTCACCGACAAGGAATGGATGGAGATCGACCTGAACTCGCCGGCCGACAGCGCGTGCGCGGGCAGCATCTACTCATCCTGGACGGACTTTCACGGGGCTTTCGGCAACTCACCGATCATGTTCAGCCGATCCACGGACGGCGGAGCCACGTTCTCCCGGCCACGGGTCATCTCCACGGGTGGCCCGAACGGGACCCCCTTCAACCAGGGGGCCGACATCGCCGTAGCCCCCGACGGGACGATCCACGTTGCTTACGAGGGCTTCGACCGAAGCACCGGGCAGAGCTCGATCGTCGCGGTCAAGTCCACCGATTGCGGCAAGCATTGGACCCAGCCGGTCACGGTCTCTCCCGTCTCGGATCCGCAGGCGCCGGGGGTTGCCTTCCGGACCCCGACGTTTGGCTTCCTTGCCGTCGACGACTCCGACCCGGCCATCGTGTACGCGGGCTACCAGAGCTTCGAAGGCGATTACGACATCTACGTGCGACGGTCGACCGACGCGGGGTCGACGTGGGGTCCGGCCGTCCAGGTCAACGAAGACCCCGGGGCCAGGCACCAGATCTTCCCGACGATCGAGGTGTCGAACGGCGCCCTTCACGTGGCCTGGTACGACTTCCGTAACAGCGTCACGCCCATCAACGAAGCCCTGGATGTGTACTACGCCTGCACGAACTGCGGCGGAGTCGCCTATCCGACGTTCAGCCACAACGTCCGAGTGAGCGATGTCTCCCACAACCCCGAGTGCCGGATGTTCGGCGGGGGGAGCGTGGCCTTCCACGGCGACTACATCGAGCTGGACGCCAGGTTCGATGGGGTAAACCACCAGGTGGCCGTGGCGTGGGCGGACAACCGCGACGTTCCTGCCGCTCAATGCGACCTGGACCCTGCCCCCGGCCCACCGTCGAACAACATCGGAAACCGGAACCAGAACATCTACGCGAGCACGCTCACCGTCAGTCCGTAGACGGGATCTCAGCGGGAGGGGACCTGCCAGATCGATCCCCTCCCCCGAGAATCAACCGCTGGGCGGTCCTTCGTATCCTTCCCACGGGTCGTAGTCGACTTCGAGCGGCTCCTGGGGGGGCCGCTTCTCTTCCGGCACGTTCCGCAGGTTCAGGCGGATCCGGGTCCAGGTGGTGCTTCGTCCGCGCATCGAGTCCACCAGCACGTCGGCCGGGGCGAGGTAGGACCAAACCGTGGGGTGTCGGGCCTTCCACCGTTCCAATCCTTCCTTCGCCTCGGACTCCGTGGCCGCCCGGGCGATCTCGATGAGCGGCATGGTCGTCCGGCGCCGGCCGGTAGGCCCGCTCGTCTTCCCGGGGGCCGGGGGCGGAACGAGTCCCTCCCGCCCCGGCCTCTGGGTGGCCCGTCTCCGCTTCGAGGGTTGGACCCGGGGCGGCTCGGCTGGTTGCTTGGCGAATTGCGGGGGCCACGGGGCGTCCGCGAAGCCGGCCGCCTCGTGCTGCTCGGCCAGGTCGAGCAGGGGCCCGAGGGATCCTGGGGCCTGATCCATCCCTTCCCACGGGTCGCCCGTGCTGGTGAACCTGTCGGGGATGGTGTCGATCGTGAAGGCTTCGGGATCGCAGTCCGCCACCTCTTCCCACCGGAGGGGAGCCGACACGCGCGCATCGGGCGTGGGGCGAACCGAATACGCGGAGGCGACCGTCCGGTCCTTCGCGTTCTGGTTGTAATCGAGGAAGACGCCCTGACGCTCCTCTTTCCACCACTTGCTGGTGGCCAGGTCCGGCGACCGGCGTTCCACCTCTCGGGCCAGGGCCACGGCGGCGCGGCGGACCTCCGAGAACGTCCAGCGCCGCTCGATCCGGCAGTACACGTGGAACCCACGAGAGCCGGACGTCTTCGGCCATCCGACGAGGCCGAAGGCCTCCAGGACCTCCTTCGTTAGCAGCGCGACCTCCCGGATCTGCGACCACCCGATGCCCGGCACTGGGTCGAGGTCGACCCGAAGCTCGTCCGGATGGTCCAGGTCCTCGGCCCGCACCGGATGCGGGTTGAGGTCGATGCACCCCAGGTTCACCACCCACGCCAACTGGGCTGCGTCGCGGACGACGACCTCGTGGGCGGTACGCCCGGACGGGAAGCTCAGCTCGATGGTCTCGATCCATTCGGGTCGCGACGTGGGCGCCCTCTTCTGGAAGAAGAACTCGCCCTCCGCGCCGTTGACGAAACGCTTCAGGGCCATCGGTCTCCCCGTCACACCGCGGAGTGCACCCTCGCTCACGGCCATGTAGTAGCGAACGAGATCGAACTTGGTGTGTCCGGTTCGCGGGAAGAAGACCTTGTCCGGGTTGGTGATGGTCACCTCTCGGCCGGCGACCTCGAGGATCTCCTGGCGAGCCGCCATGCCGACACCATACGTCACGACGCTGATCGCGCAGCAAGGGCCATGAGACGCGGCCCGAGCAAGTGGTGGCACTGAGGGTATTCTCAGCGGCCGGGGAGGTGGAGGGATGCCGCTTCGCGTGGTGGGGGCGGGGCTGCCCCGGACCGGAACGCTTTCCCTGAAGCGCGCCCTGGAACAGCTGCTGCGAGGGAGCTGCTATCACATGCACGAGGTGTTCGAGCACCTCGATCATGTTCCGGTCTGGCGCCAGGCGGTGCGAGGACCGCTGCCTGATTGGGAGACGTTCCTGGCCGGCTACGTCGCTGCGGTGGACTGGCCGGCAGCAGCGTTCTGGCGGGAACTCAGCGAGGCCAACCCCGACGCGGTCGTCCTGCTCTCCCTGCGGGACCCGAAGACGTGGTGGGAGAGCGCGGACCAGACGATCCTGCCTGCGGCACGCCACGAGCAGCCCCCCGACCTCCAGGAGTGGCGGCGGCTGTTCCAGGACCTCCTCCGTGACCGGTGGGGCCAGACCGATGGATGGAACAACAAGGGGGCGGCGATCGCGGCGTACGAGCGACACAACGCGGAGGTGCGGTCTACCGTCAGTCCAGATCGCCTCGTGGAGTGGCGAACCGGAGACGGGTGGACGGCCCTGTGCCGGGCGCTGGAGCTGCCGATCCCCGATGAACCGTTCCCGCATGTCAACACCCGAGCCGAATGGTTGAAACAGGACTGAGCGTTCTCACAACCGTCGTCCGATCCGTGGGTGAAATCCCCACCGCCGTATCGCACGCCGTCCCGGGGAGCCTCGACCGGACCGTAGCTAGTCGAATGCGCAGGTCAGGAGGCATGTGAGGCCCCGTCTGAGGCCCCCATCGGCGGTAGGAGTTCCTACGGTATTTGACGTTCGCCCTTTTCGCCGTTGCCGGGTAGCATGCCCGCTCAAACCGTCTGTCGACCAGACTGGGTCGACCGTGGAGGGGAGGGAGGAGCATGCACAAACGTGCCGCTCGGCCTCGTAGGGCCGTAGTCGCACTACTCACATTGGCCTTGACCACTGGGTTGGTTATGGCCGCAGCGCCCGCATCGGTCTCAGCCTCAGGGGTGCAGAAGATCG
>DASXTW010000151.1:0-12455 GCA_036505215.1 Actinomycetota bacterium
GGAGGGGGAAGTCGTGATGGTGTATCCGGAGGCGACCATCACCCGGAACCCCGACTACACGCCGATGGAGGGCAAGACGGGGGTGGCCAGGCTCACACTCGCTACGGAGGTTCCTGTGCTGCCCATGGCGGTATGGGGATCGCAGCATGTGTGGCAACGCCAGGGTGCCGGCAGCCTGAAGTTCGGTCGGCCGATCTGGGTGAAGGCGGGGGCGCCGATGGACCTCTCTCAGTTCGAAGCGGAAAAGGACGACCCCATCACACTTCGCAAGATCACCGACATGGTCATGGACGAGCTGGCCAGGCTGGTCACCGAGCTTCGGGCCGGCTACCCGAAACGCGGGTCTCCGTGAAGGGGACACGCGCAGAGAGGGGCGCGTGGAGGATCTGAGGATCGCGGTTGTCGGTGCTGGGTCCTGGGGGACGGCCCTCGCCGCAGTGGCCGCCGACAAGGGCGTGGACACGATCCTGTGGGCCAGACGCGAGGAGCTTGCCCAGGACATTTCGTCGCGTCACGAGAACCCCGAGTACCTCGCCGGGATCGAGCTCCCACCCTCCCTTCAGGCCACCCATGACCTGGAGAAAGCGATGTCGTCTGCCTCCGTCGTGGTCATGGCCGTGCCCTCACACGCGTTCCGGGGCGTCTTTCGCGACGTCGTGCCACTGCTCGCCCCCGGCGTGCCGGTGGTCTCACTGACCAAGGGGATCGAGCAGGACTCCTTCAAGAGGATGAGCGAAGTCATGGGGGAGGAGGCGGACCTCGGCCCCGCCCGAGTGGCAGCGCTGTCGGGTCCGAACCTTGCCAGGGAAGTGGCTGCCCGACAGCCGAGCGCCACGGTGCTGGCCTGCGCCGATGAGGACGTGGCCCGCAGGCTCCAGGCCGCGTTCATGGCCCACTACTTCCGCGTGTACACCAATCCCGACGTGGTCGGAGTGGAGCTGGGCGGCTCGATGAAGAACGTCGTGGCCATCGCCGCAGGGATCGCCGTCGGCATGGGGTTCGGCGACAACGCCAAGGCCTCGCTGATCACCCGCGGCCTGGCCGAGATCGCCCGGCTGGGGGTGGCCATGGGCGGCAACCCCCTGACGTTCGCGGGGTTGGCCGGCATGGGGGACCTGGTGGCCACGTGCTACTCCCCGCTGTCGCGGAACCGAACCGTGGGGGAGCAGCTCGGGAAGGGCCGCAAGCTCGACGAGATCATCGGGGAGATGAAGATGGTCGCCGAGGGCGTGAAGTCCTCGAAGCCGCTGTGCGCGATGGCCGAGCGACATACCGTCGAGGTCCCCATCGCCCAGCACGTGGTCCGGGTGCTGTACGAGGGCATCTCCCCCGAGGACATGGTGCTCTCGCTCATGCTTCGCGAGGCGAAACCCGAGCTCCACGGCCTGGGGTAGCGCGTGAGCGCTCAGGACCCTGGGGTCTGCGCCAGGTGGATGGATTGGGGCGAGCGGGGTGGCGCCGGCGGAGGAGGGGTCTCGGCCAGCACGATCCGGCTCCTGCCCTCCTGCTTCGCCTGGTACAGGGCCCGGTCCGCCCGGGCGATCAGTCCCTCCATGGATTCCCGACCGTCCCAGGACGCCACCCCGGCCGACGTGGTGGTGGAGGCGGGCACGGAACAGAGCCGGCGGATCACCGCCCCTCCGGCCTCGAGGGGGCAGCGGGGGAGCAGCACGGCGAACTCGTCGCCGCCGATCCTTGCCAGGAGGTCCCCGTTGCGAAGCTCGCTCTGCCACCGGGCTGCGAAGAACTTGAGGAGACGGTCTCCCGCCTGATGCCCGAAGCGATCGTTGTAGGCCTTGAAGTTGTCGACGTCCAGCATGGCCACGCTGGCCGGCACCTCCCACCGAGCGGCCTCGGCCAGCTGGTCGGAGAGCGCTGCCTCCCACACTCTGAGGTTCGGTACGCCCGTGAGCGGATCGGTCCGGGCCAGCCGCTCCAGACCGGTCGCTCTGGCCCGGACCTCCTCGAAGAGGCGTTGACAGCCGATGCCCAGAGCCCCGGCGAGGGCGATGAGCGCGAACGCCTGTGCGGGGTCGGGGCGCAATCCCGCCGAGCCCACCGGGGTGAGGATGGCGAGAGCCACCGCGAGCACCCCGGCCGCGAGCTCCAGGCCGGTGGCGTAAACGGAGATCCAGAACACAGGAAGTAGGAACAGTCCCGCCCATGAGGAAAGGGGATCACCGTGCGCGGGCCCCAACCCGGAGGCCGCGAGCAGATAGACGAGGGGCGGCACGAGCCTGGCGAACCTCGGGAGCCTGTGCCATGGCAACAGGACCGTCAGCACCACCGCCAGGGCGATCAGCGCTGCTCCCCAGATGATCGTCTCCGAGTACTCGTCCGGGAGCCTCGGGGTGTCCGAGTAGACGAGCCACAGGAGGATCGCGCCCACCAGTGGGCCGATCTGACGGAAAAGCGTCTCGCGACTGAACGCGTCCGAGTGCTCGGTTCTGTGCATGGCTCCCTCCAACCCCGATTCGCCCATGCGCCGGCGCGGGCAAGGCCGGTCGATGAAGGTATCGGCGGTACGGAGGTTCCGCGAACACTCCCCGGTTGGCGGATATTCGATCGCGGGTCGAGGGGAGGCCCTTCTACCCAAGATATGGGAGAAGGTCAGATCAGGCCGAGGTTCGTTCCCACCCGCTCGAAGGCATTCAGGGCATCCGCCAGGTCTTCTTCGGTGTGATCCGCTGTGACGATCGTCCGGACCCTGGCCTGACCTTTGGCCACGGTGGGATACACGATCGCCGGAGTGAACACGCCTTCGTCCCACAGAAGGCGTGACAGCTCCACCGCCTTGGTCTCCTCGCCGGCGATGACCGGAGTGATGGGGGTCTCGCTGGCTCCGGTGTCGAACCCCAATCCGTGGAGCCCCTTCTTGAAGAAGCTCGTATTGCTCCACAGCCGGTCGATCCGCTCGGGCTCGTCGCGGATCACGTCGAGGGCCGCGATGCAGGCGGCGGCCACTGCTGGAGGCGCCGAGGTGGAGAAGAGGAAGGGCCGCCCCCGGTTCACGAGCCACTCGATGAGATGGGGCGGGCCCGCGATGAACCCGCCCAGCACGCCGATGGCCTTGGACAGCGTCCCCACCTGAACGTCGACCCGCTTGGGGTCGAGGCCGAAATGGGCCACCGTGCCCTTCCCCCCCGGTCCGAGGACCCCGCTCGCGTGCGCGTCGTCGATCATCATGATGGCGCCGTGCTTCTCGGCCACCTCGACCAGGTCGGGGAGCGGCGCGATGTCCCCGTCCATGGAGAACACGCCATCGGTGATCAGCAGCTGGCGACGGGCCGGGGCCTTCGATTCCTCCAGCAGCCGGTCGGCAGCCTGTGCGTCCTTGTGAGGGAAGACCTTGATCTCGGCCTTGGACAGCCTGGCCCCGTCGATGATCGACGCGTGGTTCAGCTGGTCCGAGACGATCACGTCCTCCTTGGTGAGGATGGCCGCCACGGTGCCGGAGTTCGCGGTGAACCCCGCCTGGAACATGAGAGCCGCCTCGGCGCCCTTGAACTCGGCGAAGCGCCGCTCCAGCTCGGCGTGCAAGGACATGGTCCCGGCAATGGTGCGGACGGCGCCCGAGCCCGCCCCGTACTCCATGGCCGCCTTGGCCGCGGCGTCCTTGAGGCGGGGGTGGGCGGCCAGGCCGAGGTAGTTGTTCGAAGCCAGGTTGATGACGTCACGTCCATCGAACCGGGTCCTGGCCTTCTGCTCGAGTTCCAAGGTACGAGGGTGCAGGGCTGTCCCCGCGCGCTCCAATTCGGCCAGTTGCTCCTTCAGGTAGTCGAGGCTGCCCCTTGCCATGTTCACCTTCCTGTCACGAACGGAATCAGGGAACGAGTGTGACCTTGCCCGAGCGGCCCGAGGCCATCACCTCGAATGCCTCCTCGAACTGCTCGAGCCCAAAGCGGTGTGTGATGACAGGCGCCACGTCGACCATCCCTGTGGCCAGCAGCGTGGTCATCTGCTGCCACGTGCGGAACAGCTCCCGGCCGGTCACCCCGACCAGCCGAGCTTCCTTGAAGATCACCTGATCGGTGAGGTCGAGGGGCACAGGCTCGGTGGGCAGCCCCAACAGCGACATCCGGCCGCCTCGGGCGAGCATCCGGGTTCCCTGATCGATGACCTTCGGGACCCCGGACATCTCCAGGACCACCTCGGCCCCGTGCCCATCCGTGGCCACGAGCACCGCCTCCACGGGATCCTCCTTGCCCGGATCCACCAGCAGGTCGGCGCCCATCTGCTTGGCCAGGCCCAGGCGGAACTCGTTGGGCTCCACCGCGATGACCTGGCGGGCGCCTGACGCCCGAGAGATCCCCACGGCGAACAGACCGATCGGTCCGCACCCCAGCACGACCACCGTGGCTGTCGTCACTTCGGATGCGCCGTCTCCGCTGAAGACCGTATGCACGGCGTTGCCGAACGGGTCGTGGATGGAAGCGACCTCCGGCGGGATCCGCTTGTCCACCTCCCAGGCGTTCCGCTCCGGAAGGACCAGGTACTCGGCGAACCCACCGTCGAAGTCCACCCCGAGGATTTTCAGGTTTTCGCAGATGTGGGCTTTCCCCCTCCGGCATGGAGGGCAGAATCCGCAGAACACGTGGCCCTCCGCCGAGACGAAGGCACCCGGCCGGAGATGGTGCACCTCGGACCCGACGGCCCGCACGTGCCCCGCCACCTCGTGCCCGAACGTCATCGGCAGCTGGGTGATGCGGCCTGCCGCCCAGGGATCCCAGTTGTAGATATGGAGGTCCGTGCCGCAGATGGAGGCGGCCGCGACCTCGATGAGGACCTCGCCCGCCGCGGGGCGGGGGAGCGGAACCTCCACGAGCTCGGCCCCACGCCCCCCGCGGATCTTTCGCAACGCCCGCATCGTGTGGGGCAGCTGCCCGGATGGCTGTTCCGCAGCCCTCGGGCGCTGGTGTCTCATTCCGTGAGGCTCTCGACCCAAGCGGGAGCTCCTGTGGCGGGACCGGAAGAGAGCTTAGCGAAAGCGAGGGTAGGTCCGGCGCCGGTGGGGTCGGCTATGCTCGGTTTCGCGCAGGAATCGGACGGGAACGGAGGCTGCGGTGTCCAACCAGAACGAGCAGGCTGCCCGCGCGCTTGCGGAGCGGTTCTGGGACCAGCTGCTGGAGACCTATCCCATCATCGGCACCTTCATCGGGGACGAGCGTTACGACGACCGGCTGCCGGATCCGAGCGAGGAAGGCTTGTCCCGGCGAACGACACTGTTCCTGGGAGCCATGGCCGACCTTGCCGGCATCGACCGGGACGCCCTCGACATGGAGATGCGAATGACGCTCTCGGTCCTGGAGACCGGGGCCAGACGGGAGCTCGCCGACATCGAATACCGGATGGACCGTTTCTACGCGGTGACCCATCTGTTCGGCCCGGGCACCCTGACCTCCACGCTCGGATCGAATCAGCGAGCCGACTCCCCCGAGCGGCTGGACAGGTACCTCCGTCGGCTTCGAGCTTTCCCGACGTTCCTGGAGGAGACCTCGAGGGTTGCGATGGAAGCGGCCCGAGCGGGCCAGGTCGTTCCCGGGCTGGTGGTGGACCGAGCCGTCGGGCAGGTGGAGCGACTGCTCTCGCTCAGCCCCGAGGGCTCCCCGGCCATGAAGCCCGTGCACAACGCATCCAACAATGACAGGGAGCAGGTTGCCTCGGCTCTGCGCGAGGCCGTGTGGCCGGCGTACGCCTCGTACCTGGAGACGCTTCGCGCCTATCGGCCTGCCGCCCGTGACTCGATCGGTTTGTCGGCCCTTCCGAACGGCGAGGAGATGTACGCGTCGCAGATCCTCGGGTTCACGTCGCTCCCGCTGGAGGCACAGGCGGTTCACGACACCGGCCATCAGCAGCTCGCGATGATCCAGGAGGAGCGGCAGACCGTCGCCAAGCAGCTCGGCTACGAGGACGTGCAGTCGGCGCTCGCCGAGTACCAGGCGAGTGGGAAGAACACGGCGGGGTCCCGCCAGGAGATGCTCGACATCGTGACCGACCAGGTTCGCAGGAGTTGGGAGGCCGCGCCGAAGTTCTTCGGCCGGCTGCCCAGGGCGAACTGCCAGGTTCGACCAATCGACGAGTTCCAGGAAGACGACATGCCCGGCGCGTACTACAACCCTCCGACCGAGGATGGCTCGCGGCTCGGGACGTATTACGTGAACACGGGGCACCTCGAGGGGCGGCCGTTGCACCAGACCGCCACGACCTCCTTCCACGAAGCCAACCCGGGCCATCACTTCCAGATCTCGATCGAGCAGGAGTTCACCGACCGGCTCCCTCTTCGCCGGTTCGGCGGGTTCCTCGTCGGGGACGCCTTCGTCGAGGGATGGGGCCTCTACTCCGAGCGATTGGCCGACGAGATGGGTCTGTTCCTGAACGAGTACGAACGGCTGGGGATGCTCGAGGCACAGGGGTTCCGGGCCGGACGACTGATCGTGGACACCGGGATCCACGCCCTGGGATGGGACCGCGAGCAGGCCGTCCAGAAGATGATGGAGACCGGCAGCTCCCGGCTGGATGCCGAGATCGAGGTCGACCGATACATCGCCATGCCCGGCCAGGCTCTCGCCTACATGATCGGCAAGCTCGAGATCGACCGGTTGAGGGCGGCGGTGATCGAGCGAGAGGGCTCGGCGTTCTCCCTGCGGGACTTCCACGACCGGGTGCTCGCCTTCGGCTCGCTGCCCTTGGCCGTCCTGGACGACGAGCTGAGCCGCTGACGCATTCGACCATGACGAGCGGCGCCGCTCGACCGGCAGTGCTGGTGACACGGCGAATCCCGGGAGCTGCGGTCGACAGGATCCGCCAACACTTCGAGCTCGATCACCACGACCGACCCGAGGCCATCTCGCGGGAGGGCCTCCTGCACCGGGTCAGGGGGAAGGCGGGCGCCCTCGTCATGTCCAGCGATCGGGTGGACGACGAGTTCCTCGAGGCGGCGGGGCCGAGCCTTGTCGTCGTCTCGAACTATGGCGTGGGCGTCGACCACATCGACGTCGACGCGTGTACGGCTCGCGGCGTTCTGGTCGGTAACACCCCCGACGTCCTGACCGAGGCTACCGCCGAGTTCACCTGGGCGTTGATCCTGGCGGCGGCGCGGCGAGTGGGGGAGGGGGATCGACTGATCCGGCGCCGGGATCGATGGCACGTGGGTCCCGAGGCCATGCTCGGCATCGGCCTCGAGGGAAAGGTCCTGGGCATCGTGGGGCTGGGCCGAATCGGGCGGGCGGTGGCCCGTCGGGGGAGATCCTTCGGGATGTCGATCGCTTATCACGGGCGCCAGCGGGTCCCGCCCGAGGTGGAAGAAGCCATCGGCGCGCGGCTCATGTCGCTCGAAGAGCTTCTGGCCCAGGCCGACGTCGTCACACTGCACGTGAGCTTCACCGAGCAGACCCGTCATCTCATCGATGCTCAGCGCCTCGCGTTGATGAAGCCGACGGCGGTGCTGGTGAATGCCTCCCGAGGTCCTGTGGTCGATGAGGTCGCCCTCGTGGCGGCGCTCCGGCAACGCAGGATTTTCGCCGCGGGGCTGGACGTGTTCGAGCGGGAGCCCGAGGTCCACCCGGGGCTCCTGGAGTTGGAGAACGTGGTCCTGGCCCCACACATCGCCAGTGCCACCATCGAGGCTCGGACCGCGATGGGGGACCTGGCCGCGGACAACCTCATCGAGGGGGTGGAGGGTCGCCAGCCCCCATGCCTGGTGAATCCCGAGGCCTGGGAAGCGCTGACGTCCCGCGCCAGCGGGTAGGCTTGAGCGCGATGAGCGACGAGCATGAGCGCTCTGAAGGTGCGGGCTCCCGCAGGCCCGGGTTCTCTACGCGGGCCATCCATGACGCAGACATGCCGGCCGGGGGCATCGCGGAGCAGCCAGTGTCGCCGCCGATCTGGCTGACCACCGACTATCTCTACGAGGGGCTCGATCACTACGCCGACGTGATCAACGAACGCCGGGCGGGATTCGTGTATGGGCGGTACGGAAACCCGACGCACGTCGCGCTGCACCGGGTGGTGGCCTCGCTGGAGAAGGCCGAAACCGCATGGTCGTTCTCGAGCGGCATGGCGGCCATCCAAACCGCACTTGCCGCCCTGGTGGGCTCGGGGGAGCACGTCGTCGCCCAGCGAACCCTGTACGGGGGAACCTTCGCCCTCCTGAAGTCGGTATTCACAGGATTCGGGGTGGAAACCACATTCGTCGCGGCGAGCGCGGACGGAGTGGCCAGGGCCATCCGTCCGAACACCAAGGCGGTGTTGATCGAGACGCTGGCGAACCCGACCTTCCGGGTCTCCGATGTCGCCGGCATCGCCCGGGTGTGCGCGGATGCCGAGGTGCCCCTGCTCGTGGACAACACGATCGCGACTCCGTTCCTCTTGCAGCCTAAGGCGATCCCCGGTGTGACGCTCGTGGTCAACTCGGCGACCAAGTACATCGGTGGCCACGCCGACCTGATGGGTGGCGTCGTGGCCGGCGATCGCGACCTGATCGAGCGGATCCGGCACCTCGCCATCGAGCTCGGGACGACGGCCGGCGCCTTCGAGGCCTGGTTGGCTCTACGCGGCGTGCAGACGCTCGCTCTGAGGCTGGACCGGCAGTGCGCCAGCGCCATGTCGGTGGCCGGGGCCCTGGCTGACCACGCGAACGTGACCGAAGTGGGCTACTCGGGCCTTCCCGGTCACCCGGACCACGACCGGGCGAGGGCTCTCTTCGGAGGCGAGCGGTTCGGCGCAATGCTCTCGTTCACCCTCGAGGGCGGATTCGATGCCGCGCGGCGCGTGTGCGACGCGCTTCAGGTCGTGCGTGTGGGCTCATCGTTCGGAAGCCTGCGGTCCGAGGTGTGCCATCCCGCGACCACCAGCCATCGCCAGCTCACCGCGGAGGAACGTCAGGCGGCCGGGATCGGCGACGGGCTGATCCGGGTGGCCGTCGGCGGGGAGGACCCGGAAGACCTCGAGGACGACTTCCTCCAGGCGCTGGAGAAGGCGTGACCGCGAGGAAAGGGCCCAAGCCGCGTGTGGTCGTCATCTTCGGCGGCCGGTCCGCGGAGCACGAGGTCTCGGTGGTCTCGGCTCAGTCCCTTCTCGCCGCGCTGGATGCCGACCGCTATGAGGTCCTCACGATCGGGATCGACAAGAAGGGCAGGTGGCACATGCTGTCCGAGCTCCCGGGGCGGAGGCCCGGCGAGCTGCCCGCGGTGACCGACCAGCCAGGCCCTGGAGTCGCGCTGTCCCGAGATCCCGGCGACTCCGCTCTGGTGGCCGACGACGGAACGCGGCAGGAGATCGACGTGGTCTTCCCTGTGCTCCATGGCCCGTTCGGCGAAGACGGGACCATCCAGGGAATGCTCGAGCTCGCGGGCATCCCCTACGTGGGGGCAGGAGTTCTGGGGTCCGCCGTCGGCATGGACAAGGCCGTACAGAAGGTGCTGTTCGAGGACGCCGGCCTTCCGGTGGTCCCTCGCGAGGTGGTCCATGAACGTGAATGGGAGGAGGACCGGGAGGCGGTCGAGGCCAGGGCCGAAGGCCTGGGGTTTCCGGTGTTCGTGAAGCCCGCCACGCTGGGATCTTCGGTAGGCATCACGAAAGTAAAGCGGCTTGACGATCTTCCCGGCGCCATCGAGGAGGCCCTCTCGTACGCTCGGAAGGCCTTGGTGGAGAAATCGATGGAGGGAGCCCGCGAGATCGAGTGCGCGGTCTTGGGAAACGACGATCCCGTTGCCTCCGTCCCCGGCGAGATCATCCCCGACGGCGAGTTCTACGACTATCGGGCGAAGTACATCGACGAAGGTACGGAGCTGAAGGTCCCCGCGGATCTCCCTCAGGCGATCACCGAGGAGGTCCAGCGAATGGCGGTGGCTGCATTCCAGGCGATCGACGCGGCCGGCATGGCCCGGGTCGATTTCTTCTATCGAGAACCGGACGAGATCACCCTGAACGAGATCAACACGATCCCTGGGTTCACCCACGTCTCCATGTATCCGAAGATGTGGGAGGCCTCGGGCCTGTCCTATCCCAAGCTCGTGGACCGTCTTATCGAGCTCGCCATCGAGCGCCACGAGAAGGAGCGCAAGCGAGGCCGCACTCTGTAGCGACCGCTGATGTCGACGTGGCTTACAGGTGAACGACTGGGCAGGTCAGCGTTCGAGTGATGCCTTCGACTGCTTGGATCTTCGCCACCACGAGCTTGCCCAGCTCGTCCACGCTCCGGGCCTCCGCGCGGACGATCACGTCGTACGGGCCGGTGACGTCCTCCGCGCTGGCCACGCCCTTGATGCCCGAGACCTCTTTCGCCACCTGGGCGGCCTTCCCCACCTCGGTCTGGATCAGGATGTAGGCGTTGACCACGGTCACCTCCTGGCTCGATCGGGCTTGTCTTGGCGGCCTATCGTAGCGGCCTTTCGCCCTCCTCACATATCCTGAGCGCGTGGGAAGGGCACGCAAACGTCGTGGCACCCGGGACCCGCTCGAGCCCTACCGGAAGATCCGCAAGCCCATGCCTCCCCCCGAGCGTGTCATGCCCGACAAGCGACGCGAACTGACCGAGCAGGAGGCCGAGCGCGAGGCGCGAGAGGCCGAGAAGCGAGACTCCTGATCCGATGTTCTGGAGGGGAGAGGAGATGTTCGCCGACCGCAGGGATGCGGGTGAACGACTCGCCGCGGCCCTGGCATCCCTGCGGGATGAGGACGTGGTGATCCTGGGCATCCCCCGGGGCGGCGTCGAGGTGGCCGCGGTCGTCGCCGAGGTCCTCGGCGCCCCCCTCGACATCGTGACTCCGAGGAAGGTGGGGGCTCCGGGTAATCGCGAGCTCGGGCTGGGGGCGGTGGCCGAGGACGTCGAGGTGCTCGACCAACACCTCATCAGGGTGCTGGACGTCAGCGAGGATTACCTTCGCCGGGAGATCGCGGCCGAGCGCGAGGAGATCGCCCGGCGGTCATCCCTGTATCGAAGCGGACGGCCGCCCGTGGAGCTCCAGGGAAAGGTGGCCGTGGTCGTCGACGATGGCGTGGCCACGGGTGGAACCGCGGTGGCGGCGCTCCGATGGGCTCGGGCGAAGGGAGCGAAGAGGGTCGTGCTGGCCGTGCCGGTGGCTCCCGGCGAGGCGGTGCGGCGCCTGGAGGCCGAGGCCGACGAGATCCGCGTACTGGCCACCCCTGAGCCGTTCTTCGCCGTGGGCCAGTGGTATGGCTCCTTCCCTCAGGTCTCGGACGAGCAGGTGATCGAGCTCCTGTCCAGCTCTGCCGGCGACTCCCTGTGACCAGTCTTTCCCTGGTTGCTGCAACCTCGCCGTCGCCATCCCCGTTCGGCCAGCCCCCGTCTCCGTCCCCGCCCGTGGCCGAGCTGGTCATCGGGGGGATCTTCGTGCTCCTCGGGATCCGCTCTCTCCTGAGGTGGATGAGAACCGGGTTCGAGGCGCCTGCTGTGCGCGACCAGGTCCTGTTTGCGCTGCATGCGGCGGGACGGGTGGGGCTGTGGTTCGCCTTCGCCGGCTTCTTCTTCGGCTATGCCTTGATCGACCAGGTGGGCCCCTTCGTCAGGTGGTATCTCTTCGTGCCTCTCGGGCTGGCGGGCCTGCAGCTCATGACTGGTGTGCTTCTCGCTCGTTCACCATCCCCTCGCCGCGGCGATGAGGGCCGCGTGAGGTCGGGAGCTCGGGGGAATCCTTCGCCCATGAGCAGGAAGCAGCCTCCCGGACCCCTCGAGCCGGAGAAACACGGGGAGACGGCGGAACCGGGCCACCCGCAACCCGAGGCCGCGGAAGTGGAGAGCGCGCGGCTGCTGGAAAACCAAGCTCGAGACGAGCTGCGCAAGGCAGGGCTGACCGATGGGGACATCAGGCGCCTGGCCGATGAATACGTGGCCCTGGACCGCGGCGAGGACCTCGACGGATTCATCGCCTGGGCCAAGGAACGGACGCGGCTTTAGCTGGGCCGCCGGGTTCATTAGCCCACCTCTGCCTGTGCGAGATGGAGCCAGGTGCAATTGCGCTACTTCCTCTCTCCCCACCGGCTTGCCCGGAGCGGGAGCAGACTCCGACCCGTGTCCTTTGAGGTAGGCCCGGTCCCTCGACTGCTCAGAAGCCGGCGGCTGAAGCGGCAGGTTCTCGTTCGCGCTGCTCGCTCGGTGGCCCAGGCCCGGCACGGTAGCGGGTGCCGTCGGGCATGAACCACCGGACCGTGCCATCCCTGTCGCGACTCACCCTCCACCCGAACTCGTGCACCAGCTTGTGGTGGAACGTGCACACCAGCACGAGGTTGTCCAGGTCGGTTCGGCCCCCCTGCTCCCACCACACGACGTGATGGGCCTGGGTGAACTGGCGGGTCCCGCATCCGGGGAGGGTGCACTCCCGATCCCGGTACTTGAGCTGGCGCATCATCCACTCCGGGGGCTCTCGGCTGACTCGTCCCAGGCGCACCACCTGGCCGGCCCGGTCCTCCAGCACCACCTGGGTCCGGCCGTTGCA
>DASXTW010000152.1:0-3193 GCA_036505215.1 Actinomycetota bacterium
ATCGTGGAGAAGGCCGGCTACCAGTACCCTCGGGCTCTTGACGAGCTCGAGGGAGATCCCGCGCCGCCGGTGACGGTGACGCTTCGGGACGGCAGGGTCTACTCCTTCGCGACCCAGCAAGGGGCCGACCAATGGATGGACCGGCTCGCCGCCGAGCGGGAGCTGCCGGCGGTCCGTTCGAAGCTCGCCTCGATCGGTGGGAGGCTGTTCCTGGCCGGAGCGGGCTTCATAGCCGTGAGTTTGGGACTGGGCATCTGGTGGGCGGTGACCGGATCCGCGCGTCGGCGGGATCGCGTTCGGGGCGGAGACGCCGTGGTCGGCCCCGGCGCGTAAGCTCGAACCAGGGCTCCCATCGCCCCGATCGTAGCCCGCAGTCGATGCCTCGTGAAGCTGCGAGCCTCCGGCTGTGAGCTCTGGTGAGCTGGGTTGGGTGGGCTACTTATTCGCTGGGCAGCCGACTGGGACCATCGAGTCCTAGTCCGCCGCGCGGTCCAAGCCCCTCTGGATCGCGTAGAGGAGTGTGCGCCCTCCGATGCGAAGCAACAGCTGACGCTACTACCGTGGCTGGAAGCTGTCTAGCCTTCCCGCAACGCGACCGGGAGGCTCTGCCTCCGGGAGGACGCCGCCTGGCTCCCGGAGCTCCTGACCGACATCGAGTCAGACCCCCGAAGGTGGCGCATCTGGTGGGTCCGCTGGCCGCGGAGCCGCGGATAGGGCGGCGAGCCGGATGCGAGGCCGCGGCGAGCATCGCAACCCACCCCATCTCGTGGCCGGCGAAGATGGCAGCGCGGCGCATGTTGACCGTATCGAGGACGGTCAGGAGGTCGTCCACTCTCTCCTCGAGCGTTGGCACTTGACCAGGAGGGAATCGATCGGAGGCCCTCACGCCTCGTGGATCGGTCACGATCAGTCGCGAGAACGAGGCCAGCTTCCGCATGAACCTGGCGTGTTCCGGGATCTGCCAGTTCCAGTCGAGATGTGATCCCCAGGCGGGGAGATACATTAGGTCGATGGGCCCCTGGCCGATGACCTGGTAGGCGAGAGCGTAGTCGCCGTTCCAGGTGTAGAGGATCTTGCCGGGGTTGGTCACGGGACCAATCCTCCGCAGACCCGCCATGTGCCGCAAGCCGGGGATCCCAGACCGCTTGTCAGCCCAGCGTTGCCCCGGTGGGCGTTCGGGTGGCATCCTCGGCGTGGAGGGGGTGCTCGAGACGATCGCACCGTATGCGAAGCGCGTGAGCCGCCTGGGGCCGTGGGTGCTGGCCGCGCTGATGACGGCCTGCACAGGCGGAGGCGCCGAGCGTCCCACTCCGACCCAGCCGACGCCGTCCAGGAACCTCCCGGGCTCCCTCACCTTGGTAGGCCACGATCCGCTCCTTCAGCGTGGGATGAACGCGGCCCTCGCCGTGTGGCAGGACTTCGTCTACGTCGGCAGCCGCACGGATGGCTCCGAGGGACACCCCCACGCGGGAGTACTGGTGGTGAGCATCGACGACCCCGCCAACCCCCAAGTCACCGGGGAGATCGGTCCTCCCGACGAGGGCAACCCTGGAGAGACAGCTCGGGAGCTGAGGGTTTGGCCCGCGCAGCGCCTGCTCATGGTGCTCAACTTCGAATGCGATCCGTTCCTGCACGCGTGCAGCGGCTTTCCGGTGGAGCCCACGGTCCGCTTCTACGACATCGCCGGGGAGCACGCAGGCGACCCGGTGCTGGTGTCCACGTACCGGCCGACGCGGACGCCCCATGAGTTCTTCCTGTGGCAGGACCCGATCGACCCCCGGCGGGCGCTGATCTTCATGTCGACGCCGGGCTTCGAGGAGGGGAGCCTCATCGTCACCGACATCTCGGAAGCCCGGGAGGGCCGGTTCCAGGAGGTGGCCTCGTGGACCACCTCGTTCCCCGACCCGGGTCCCGACGACAACCTCCATTCGCTGTCGGTGTCACCCGATGGGACGCGGGCGTACCTCGCCTTCCTCACCGCGGGGTTCTTCGTCCTGGATACATCCGAGGTTGCGAGGGGCCTGCCGGAGCCGGCGATCCGTCTGGTCACTCCCCTGGCCGACCGGGCGCAGTGGCCGGGCCGGGGAGCCCACAGCGCGGTGAAGGTCCCCGGTCGCGACCTGGTGCTCACCACCGACGAGGTCTACGGGGGACCGAGTCCCGACGATGGCTGCCCCTGGGGCTGGGTCCACCTGATCGATGTGTCGGACGAGTCCAAGCCCGAGGTCATCTCCGAGTACAAGGTCCATCCCTACAACGATGAGGCGTATTGCTCTCAGGTGAGCGCGGAGCGCGATGAGGGGTCGAGTTTCTCGTCACACAATCCCACGGTCACCGAGCACCTGGCGCTCGTCACGTGGCACAGCGCCGGGCTCCAAGTCTTCTCCACCAAGGACCCGGCTCAACCAAAGCAGCTGGCTGAATTCGTCCCCGAGCCGCTGGACACGGTAGCCATGGAGGACCCTGCGCTGAGCTCTGGCCCCGACAAGGTCGTCATGTGGAGCTATCCGGTGATCGAGGACGGCCTGATCTATGTCGTGGACATCAGGAACGGGCTCTACGTCCTCGAGTACCACGGGCCCTACGGCCGCGAGGTCGCGTCGATCCGGTTCCTGGAAAGCAATTCCAACCTGGGCGATAGGGCTTAGCTGGGCCGAGATGGTCTTCCTGATGGGGGCATGGCTGCTCGTCCTGTATTGCAGTCCGAGCGGCCCGCCGTTTCCCGCTACAGCGGGTCGGTCTCGGCGAGCGGCGGCCCAACGATCTCCATTCACGCGCTGTGGGCGATCGCACGGTAGGCCTCCGGGTCGACTGGCCCCGGCGGCAGCTTGGCGTGCCCCTCGAAGAAACGCTCCATGCCCGCTGGCGTGAACATCACGAGGATTCGCCGGATCGTCCTGGACGTTCTGGAAGCAGTGCGGCGTGCTGCGTGGGATGAACATGAACGAGCCGATCGGCGCGTCGAACATACGATCGCCGGCATTAAAGCGCAGGTGACCGTTCTCTTGTCGTGGCCGACGCCTTCGGGGGCCGCGCGCACCGCATCGGGCTCGGCCCCCTCAGCTCGGGAGCCCTCGACCAGGTCCTGAGATCGCACCTGCACCTGAGCCTTCCCCGATCTTTCCTGCTCCGCCTGCACAAGGCCTCCGGAGGGAACCCGTTCTTCGCCCTTACTTAGGACCATCGCGCGGAC
>DASXTW010000153.1:0-2040 GCA_036505215.1 Actinomycetota bacterium
CCTCGTCGTCGGGCTGGGCGACGACCGGGAACGTGCTCAGGCCTCACACGAGGCGGGAGCGCGCCTCTACGACTCGATCACGCGGAGTAGCGAAGGTCAGGCGGGCGCTGAGTGACATGCGGCTCACGGCATGGCCATTGCAGGTGACCCAAGCGGCATGCGCCATGCATCCGGGCAGGTTCGGGTGTGACTCTCGGCGGGTACGCCAGACCGCGATCCTGTCTCAACGCTCCCCCAGTGCCGAGCCTCGCCCAGACCGCAGACCTGCGGCGTTCGGGTTCTCACACTCTTCCCTTCGCCTCCGCGAAGGGTGATGCGGTTCTAGCCGCCGACTGCCAACCCACTAGCTAGACGGAGTGCTTCTGGCAGTCGTGAGGCCCGGGCGCGGAATGCGCTCGTACTCGAAGGCCGACGCAAGGGTGGTTGTAGCGCTGCGCACCCGTTGATCCCGTATCTATCCCGCAAGACGTCGAAGGCGAAGGGGTAACGACGGGAACCGACCCGGAACCGAATCCGCAGGTGAACGCCCTCATTCTGCTACCGCCGCAGGTCACGGGATTGACCGGCTCAACCTCTCAAGGTGGAGACACGGGTTCAAATCCCGTTGGGACTACGCAGGTCCGAGGCCATATCCGGGCTTCGCGTGAGCGAGTGGCCCCGCATTGGCCCCGCGGCGCACACGAGGCCGTCACGGCGACGTGTTCGGTGACGCGGCCGAAGAGGCAGGTCGATTCGACGTGACAGCCGGCGGTCGACACGACGCCGGCATGCTCTCGATCGATCTCATCCGTCCCGACCTGAATACCATGACCGCGGCGGATTTCGAGCAGGCTTGACTTGTGGGGTAAAGAAACTGGATCGCCGCCCTGACCGGGTCGTTCGCCAACAGGCCCACCAGCAGTTCAGACTTGGCCCATGCTCCTGTCTTTGAGGTATCGGCTCCTCTGCGGTCTGCTCAGTCTTCTCGTCCGGTTCGGCGTCGGTGAGCGGGACCTCGAGGCGGTCGTGCTCCGCCACCAGCTGAGGGTTCTCGGCCGAGGAGGGGCGCGACCTCGGTTCACCACCGCCGACCGCTCCTTCCTCGCCGCGGCGAGCCGGCTCCTCTCCCGGGACCGGTGGGAGAGCTTCTTGGTCTGCCCCGACACGCTCCTCCGGTGGCACCGAGAGCTGACGGGCGGTCGAAGAGGCCGGTCCCGCCGGCCCGGTCGTCCTCCACTCGATCCCTCGATCAAAGAGCTGATCCTTCGTCTGGGCAGGGAGAATCCCAGGTGGGGCTACCTCAGGATCAGGGGGGAGCTCCTGAAGCTCGGGATCGACGTGTCAGCCACGACGATCGCCACGCTGCTTCGGAAAAGCAGCCTTGGCCCGGCGCCACGCCGGATCGGCCCGACCTGGACGCAGTTCCTCAGGCTGCAGGCGTACGCCCTCCTCTCCCCCGGCCCCCGATCCGACGAGGAGGACACCCCGAAGGACGTCGCATCGGGTCCGCAGGAACCACTGTCCCCGACCACCGAAGATCCAGTCAGGACCGACCATGACGAAGCCATCCATGACGACCCGGCGCGTCCGATGAGGAAGCCCCTCGTGACCGCGAACGTCCGGCCGCGGGCGTGGGTGAGTCCGGTTCCACCGGGCGGCGGAGCTCACGCTCGCGACGGGCCGGCGATGGCGGCCTGAGTATCGGACCGGGCGCGGGGGGCTGCGACCTCGCATCGATCTTGAGTTAACCCATGGTCCGGTCGCGGCTCCCACAGGTGGAATCTCGACGACCAGATCGTAAGGTCGCTCGAGAGGACGACGGGAAGTTCGCCAATCGCTCCGGCTCTCCGCCCACGATCGAGTTTCTTTACCCCACAGGGCTCCAAAGAGGGCGGAGGCGCTCGTCCGTCTGAGCCGCTAACCACCTCTCCATCTTCAGGACTGCTCGACGTCGTTGGCCAACTTTAGAATGTCGTCAGTCGTGAGGCCTGGCCCCTGGATGATGACTTCAACCTTGTCTGGATCGAGGAACATGATGGCCCAGTCGTTGCCGTCTTCACT
>DASXTW010000154.1:0-9514 GCA_036505215.1 Actinomycetota bacterium
TGTCTCGCCCCCTGCGTCCATCATTCGGTTATCTCCACCGGCGGTAGTATGCCTGTACGGGCGCCGACTCATCATTCGATGCACAGAAGCTGCTCTGACTCGAGAGAAAGGAATCAGCGTGCCGGAGGATAGCTACGACCTGGTCGTCCTGGGGTCCGGGACGGGAGGCTATGCGACCGCCCTCCGCGCTGCGGTCCTCGGCAAGCGGGTTGCCATCGTGGAGAAGGACGATCGTCTCGGGGGCACGTGCCTGCTCCGGGGGTGCATCCCGTCGAAGGCCCTGCTCGAGTCGGCCTCGGTCATGGAGCACATCAACCGGTCCGAGGAGTGGGGTATCAAGGCCTCGGGTGAGGTCGACTGGGGTAGGGTTCTCGAGTCCGAGCAGCGCATCGTGGACAAGAAGGTCTCCGGGCTGACCGGGCTGATCAAGGCACGGAAGATCGACGTCATCATGGGCACCGGAAAGCTCATCGGCGGGCCGGCCGTGGAGGTCGATGGGCGGACCGTCTCGGCCCCGGACGTGGTACTCGCCACGGGGTCGTACCCGAGGCTGCTCCCCGGGATGGAGGTAACTCAGCGGATCATCACCAGCGACCAGGCCCTGGTCCTGGACCACCTGCCCGATTCGGTGGTGATCATCGGGGCCGGTGCCATCGGCTTGGAGTTCGCTACCGTCTACAACTCGTTCGGGGCCAAGGTGACCGTGCTGGAGGCTCTTCCGCGCGTCGCCCCGCTCGAGGACGAGGACATCTCGAGGGAAGCGGCCAGGGCGTTCAAGAAGCGCGGGACCGACGGGATCCCCGGGGTCAAGGTTCTGGAGGTCAAGGACTCCGGCGACCACGTGGAGGTGACGTACCAGGCCGAGGGCAAGGACGCCAAGACGGTGAACGCGGACCTCTGCCTGGTTGCTGTGGGCCGGGGTCCCATCAGCGACGGACTCGGCTACGAGGAGGCGGGCGTCCAACTGGACCGGAGCTACGTGAAGGTCGATTCCGCCCTGCAGACCACTGTCCCGCACGTGTGGGCGGTCGGGGACGTAGCCGCCACTCCCCTCCAGCTTGCCCACTCCTCGTTCCTGGAGGGCATCGCCGTGGCCGAGCGCATCGCCGGGCAGGAGGTCCCCGAGATCGACTACGCGGGGATCCCCAGGGTCACGTTCTCCGCACCCGAGATCTCCTCCGTGGGTCTGACCGAAGCTCAGGCCAAGGAACGCGGCCACGAGGTCGTCACGAACAAGTTCAACTTCCAGGTGCTGGCGAAGGCCAACATCGTGGGCGAGGGCGGCATGGTGAAAGTCGTGGCCGAGAAGGACGGCCCCGTCCTTGGCGTGCACATGGTGGGGCCGCACGTGACCGAACTCGTGGCTGAGGCAACCTTGATCTACAACTGGGAAGCCTGGCCGGAGGACGTGGCCAGGCTGATCCACCCGCATCCGACCCTGTCCGAAGGGATCGGCGAGGCCTTCCTTTCCCTGGCGGGCAAACCCCTGCACACGATGTGAGGCCGCGTGGCGACGAAGCAGAAGACCGAGGAGACCAAGAAAGAGGAACGGCCCAAGGCTCTCCCCGATCCGAGCATCGCGACCCAGCAGATCGAACGGCTCGGGCTGAAGGAGGAGACGCTCCAGGATCTGCTGTACTTCCTGAAGCTCTGCCGCTTTTTCGACGAGCGCATGGAGACGCTGTACCGGCAGGGAAAGCTCCCCGGGGCGATCTACTCCGGGCGGGGCCAGGAGGGCGCGCACGTGGGTGTGGCGTACGCCTTACGGCCCGAGGACTCACTGTTCCCCACGCACCGTGATCTGTCCGCCCAGCTCGTCAAGGGTCTGGACCTCAAGAGGGTGATGGCCCAGTACTGGGGCCGGATCGATGGCTATACGCGCGGCCGGGACGGCAACAGCCACATCGGCGATTGGGACGGAGCGCACACCTTCACGGTGATCTCCCATCTGCCCATCGCGTATCCAGTGGCCTGCGGAGCCGCCCTGGCGTACAAGCGCCGGGGCGAACACCGGGTGGCGATGGCCATCTGCGGCGACGGCGCCACGTCGAATGGCCGGTGGCACGAGGCCCTGAACGTGTCGGCCGTGTACAAGCTCCCGGTGGTCTGGGTGGTGAACAACAACCTGTGGGCCTACTCGACGCCGAACGCCATCGAGTTCCCCGTCGGGTCGATCGCCGACCGGGGAGGCGCGTACAGCATGCCCGGCGTCCGGGTCGACGCTCAAGACGTGCTCGATGTCTACGAGGCCGCCCACGAGGCGGTGGAGCGGGGCAGGTCCGGGAACGGTCCGACGTTGTTGGAGACCGTGTCGCTGCGGTGGCGCGGGCACGCGGGACACGATCCCGCCAAGTACGTCCCGCAGGCAGTGCTCGACGAATACATGACCTACCGCGATCCGGTGAAGAGGTTCCAGGAGCTCCTCCTCGCTCTGGGGGCGATCGACGAAGACGGAGTCAAGGGGGTCGAGGATCGCATCAAGAAGGACTTCGACGAGGGCTTCGAGTTCGCCCAGAACTCTCCACTTCCTAAGCCCGAGGACGTGACCAGGGGCCTGTGGGCCGAGGACGGCTACTGGCGAGGCGATCCGGCGAGAGGTGAAGGCTGAATGGCCGAGGGAAAGGCGGAGAGGGCGAAAGAGCGCCGCTCCAAGGAAGAGGAGAAAGTGGAGGCGGGCGCGGCTGGACACGGCGCCGAACCTCGTGGCAAGCGATCCGAGGACGGCGAGGCCACCTACCTCATCGCGATCGCCGAGGCCCTGTGGGAGGAGATGGAGCGCGACGAGAGCGTGTTCCTGCTCGGCGAGGACATCGGCATCTACGGCGGCGCGTTCAAGGTCACCGAGGGGTTCATCGACCGCTTCGGGCCAGATCGGGTGATGGACACTCCGATCTGCGAGGAGACCATCGTGGGCATGGCCGTCGGGGCAGCCATGGAGGGCTTCCGGCCGGTGGCCGAGTTCCAGTACGCCGACTTCATGACGTGTGGCTTCGACGAGATCGTGACGAACGCGGCCAGGTATCACTACCGGTCCGGCGTACAGCTTCCGATCGTGCTCCGGGCTCCGTCGGGCGGGGGGGTTCGGGCGGGTCCGTTCCACTCGACCAACCCCGAGCCCTACTTCGCCCACGCCCCCGGCCTGAAGGTCATCTGTCCAGCCTTTCCCACCGACGCCAAGGGCTTGCTCAAGTCGGCCGTGCGCGACGACAACCCCTGCGTGTTCCTCGAGCACAAGTGGATCTACCGGCGGGTCAAGGAGAAGGTGTCCGACGATCCCAACTTTACGGTGCCGATCGGAAAGGCCGAGGTGAAGCGGGAGGGCGATGACGTATCGGTCATCACGTACGGGGCCATGGTGCACAAGGCCCTGGAGGCGGCCGACGCGCTGGAGGACGACGGCGTCTCGGCCGAGGTAGTGGACCTCCGCACAGTGCAGCCGCTGGACACGGAGACCATCCTGAAATCCGTGGAGAAAACCAGCAGGGTCCTGGTGCTGTACGAGAGCCACCGGGCGTTGGGCATCGGGGCCGAAGTCTCCGCGGTGATCGCGGAGGACGGGTTCGATCTTCTCGACGCGCCCGTGATGCGACTGGCTCCGCCCAACGTGCCCGTGCCGTTCAGTCCGCCCCTGGAAGACGCCTATCTCCCCCAGGTCGACCAGATCGTGGAGGCTATGCAGGAGCTCTCGAAGTGGTAGCCCCCGCCGAAAGGGGTTGCGGGGGCTCAAGCAGCGAAGCGGTAGCCCCCGCCGAAAGGAGGTCGTGAGGTGGCCACCCCCGTAACCATGCCGCAGCTCGGAGAGACCGTCGTCGAGGGAACGATCACCAAGTGGCTGAAGAAGGAAGGCGAACAGATCGAGCGGGACGAGCCTCTGTTCGAGATCTCCACGGACAAGGTCGACACCGAGGTGCCGTCCCCGGTGGCCGGGACGCTCGTCGCCATCAAGGTGCAGGAGGGCGAGACCGTCCAGGTGGGAACCGAGCTCGCCATGATCGAGACGGACGGCCAGGCGGCATCGGCGCCGGCGAAGGCGGAAAGAGCCGAAGAGCCGGCGGAAGCGGAAGAGGCCCCCGAGCCTAAGGCCGAGGCACCGGCCGAGGCGGAGGCCGAGCCTGCTCCCAAGGCAGAGGAGGAGCCCGAGGAGGCCGAGCGGGCTGAGGAGGAAGCTGAAGCCGAGGAGCGCGAGAAGGAAAAGGCTCGACCGGACGAGGAGAGGCCCGGAGCCGAGCCGGCCAAGGAGGAGCCAGCCAGAGGTCCGGCGGAAGAGACGGAGGCCGCTGCTCCGGCTCGGGTGGCAGTCGAAGCTCCGGCTGGCGGCGGCCCCCGCAGCCAGATCCTCTCCCCGCTGGTTCGCCGGCTTGCCGAGGAGAACCAGATCGACCTTTCGCAGGTCCCGGGAAGCGGTACCGGCGGCCGCATCACGAAAAAGGATGTGATGACGTACCTGGAGTCACGTGGCGCAGAGGAGGCCCGTCCGGCCGCCGCGGCCCCCCGCCTGGAGACGGTTCCCCAGCCCCCTCCCACTCGCGAAGCGGCCCCCGCCCCCCGCCCCGTGGCCCAGGCCAGAGAGGAGGCCATCCCACTCACCCGGATGCGTCAGGCCATCGCCCGCAACATGGTCGCCTCCATGCAGACCACCGCAAGGGCGTGGAACCTGGTCGAGGTCAACATGGAGAACATCGCCCGGACGCGAGAGGCGGCCAAGGAAGCGTTCCGGCAGCGCGAGGGCATCAACCTGACCTTCATGCCGTTCGTGGCTCGGGCGGTGTGCGAGGCCCTGCTGGCCTTCCCCGATGTGAACGCCGAGCTCAGGGAGGACCAGCTCATTCGGAAGCATTACGTGAACCTGGGCATCGCCGTGGCTTTGGAGGAAGGCCTGATCGTCCCAGTAGTCAAGGGCGCCGACACGATGAACATCGTGGGTCTCGGCCGGGCCATCAACGACATCGCCACCCGAGCCCGGAACAAGAAGCTGGTCCCCGACGATGTCCAGGGCGGCACGTTCACCATCACCAACCCCGGTCCGTTCGGGTCGATCATCAGCGTACCGATCATCAATCCGCCCCAGTGCGCGATCCTCGCCTTCGACGCTGTGGAGAAGCGGCCGGTAGTCGTGGAAGACGCCATCGCCATCCGTCACATGGTCTACATCTCGATGTCCTGGGACCACCGCATCATCGATGGCGCTACAGCCGCTCAGTTCCTGGGACGCGTCAAGCAGAACCTGGAGACGTGGGACTTCGGTCCCGAGGTCGGACTGCCAGCCCGTGGAAGCTGAATCCCTCGCGGAGGAACGCGAAGCGGCGTGGCTCGTCCGGCCGTCCGGCCTCGTTCCCTACCGGTTGGCATACGAGGGGATGCACGACCTGGCCGAGCGCAGGTTCCGCGGCGAGATTCCCGACACTCTCATCCTGCTGGAGCATCCGCCGGTCTACACGGCCGGCAAGAGATGGTCCCCCGAACACCTCGTGTGGGCCGAGGAAGCCATGCGGGCGGCTGGTGCTGAGTTCCACCTCGTGGATCGCGGCGGCAGCGTGACGTTCCACGGACCAGGGCAGCTCGTGGGCTACCCCATCGTTGACCTTGGCCCGGGGCGAGACGTCGTCGGCTACGTGCGGAAGCTGGAGGAAGTGATCATTCGGGCCGGAACCGAGGCGGGCGTCTCCGGGCTTGGAAGGAGCCAGGTGAACTCCGGGGTGTGGGTCGGCGATCGGAAGGTCTGTGCGATCGGGGTCAGGGTGAGCCGGGCCCGGGTGACACTCCACGGGTTCGCGCTCAACTGCACCACGGACCTCTCCTGGTACGACGCCATCGTTCCGTGCGGCCTCACCGAGCACGGGGTGACCTCGCTCTCGGCGGTGGCCGGCCGCGACGTCACCGTCGACGAGATGGCGCCGCTGGTCATCCGCAACTTCGAGGCGGTCTTCGAGCGAAGGTTGGAGGTCTCCGGCGTCTCGGCGACCATTCGCCCGAGCGCCGTCATCGCGTCATGAGCGCGCCAGGCGATGTGACGTGGTACACGATCATCCGGCGATTGATGGGTCGGCCCGAACAGATCGGCGCGGACAGCGGGCCGCTCACCGGCCGGGAGCTGGGGACGGGGCCTGAGGCGCTGGAGCGGCCTCCCTCCTCCGCCTCGGTGGCCCTCACCGGGATCCTGGGCCTCGGCCTGGTCGGCCTCGCCGTCTTTCTGGGGATTATGGGTCTGGTGCTGATCGCCATCGTGGTGGGGCTGATCGGACTGGCCTTGACAGGAGCGGCGATCGCTGGTTGGCGCCAGCATCCAGGCTAGCGGCCGGCCATTTCACGTCGGCGGGCGTTCTCCCGATATTTCCTCCATGAAGGTCGGCGTAGCGTGCCGTAGTCTTGTAGAGACGCCGATGGTTCGGAGGTAGCAGTGCGGGCGTTCGACGCCTATCAGGACCAACTTCCCGACATCGATCCGAACGAGACCGCCGAGTGGATCCAGGCGCTCGACGACCTGATCGACACGTCGCCGGCCCGAGCTGCCTTCCTCATCCATCGCCTGCTGCGGCACGCCCGGTCTCGCCGGATCGGCGTTCCCTCGATGGTCTCGACGCACTACATCAACACGATTCCGCCGGAGGAGGAACCCTACTTCCCGGGCGACGAGGAGCTCGAGCGGCACATCCGCCGGCTGGTCCGGTGGAACGCGGCCGTCATGGTGTCCAGGGCGAACAGGCACCTGGAGGGCATCGGCGGCCACATCTCCACGTATGCCTCTTCCGCCTCGCTGTACGAGGTGGGCTTCAACCACTTCTTCCGCGGCAAGAACTCCCCCGGCGGCGGCGATCACCTCTTCGTCCAGGGCCACGCCGCGCCCGGCATCTACGCCCGGACGTTCCTGGAGGGGCGCTGGGACGCCGGCAAGCTCGACCGATTCCGCCAGGAGGCCCTGTACCCGGGCCTCTCCTCGTATCCCCACCCCCGGTTGATGCCGGAGTTCTGGGAGTACCCCACGGTGTCCATGGGCCTGTCACCACTGGTCGCCATCTACCAGGCCCGGTTCAATCGCTACCTGCACAACCGCGAGATCAAGGACACCTCGAAGCAGCGGGTCTGGGCCTTCGTCGGCGATGGCGAGATGGACGAGCCCGAATCGATGGCCGCGCTGTCCCTGGCCTCCCGGGAAGGCCTGGACAACCTCATCTTCGTGGTGAACTGCAATCTCCAGCGCCTGGACGGGCCCGTTCGGGGAAACGGCAAGATCATCCAGGAGCTCGAGTCGATATTCCGAGGCGCCGGCTGGCACGTGATCAAGGTGGTGTGGGGCCGGGAATGGGACGAGCTTCTGGCCCGCGACTCAGACGGAATCCTGGTCCACAAGATGGACACCACGCTTGACGGTGAGTTTCAAAAGTACGCCGTGGAGTCTGGCGCTTACATCCGCGAGCACTTCTTCGGCCCGGACCCGCGGCTGAAGGAGATGGTGGCCCACCTCTCAGACGAGGAACTGCAGAGACTTCGGCGGGGCGGGCACGACTACCGCAAGCTGTACGCCGCATACGCCACCTCCGTCGAGCTCACCGGCGCGCCCACCGTGATCTTGGCCAAGACGATCAAGGGATGGACGCTGCCGGGACCCTTCGAAGCTCGAAACGTCACCCACCAGATGAAGAAGCTCTCCGTGGAGGAGCTGAAGGTGTTCCGGGACCGGCTAGAGCTTCCCATTCCCAACAAGGAGTTGGAAAGCGGCGAGCCGCCCTATTTCCACCCCGGAACGGACTCTGAGGAGATCCAGTACATGCTGGCCCGGCGCCATGCCTTGGGCGGGGTGATCCCCGAGCGACGGTTCGCTCGCAAGGGCATCGGCAAACCGAAGAAGGAAGTGTGGGAGACGTTCGCCGAAGGCTCGAAGCTGCCGGTGTCCACTACCATGGCCTTCGTCCGGCTGCTCCGGGACCTCATGAGGGACGAGAGCGTCGGGCGGCGGATCGTCCCGATCATCCCCGACGAAGCTCGGACCTTTGGGATGGAATCGCTGTTTCCCCAGTTCAAGATCTACGCGGCCCACGGGCAGCTGTACGAGCCGGTCGACGCCGCCCACCTCCTGGCCTATGTCGAGGCCCAGGACGGCCAGATCCTGGAGGAGGGGATCACCGAGGCCGGTTCGATGGCTTCCTTCACCGCCGCCGGCACCTCCTACGCCTCGCACGAGGAGCCGATGATCCCGTTCTTCACGTTCTACTCGATGTTCGGCTTTCAGCGGATCGGGGATCTGATCTGGGCCGCTGGGGATCAGCGCGCCAGGGGTTTCCTGCTCGGAGCCACCCACGGCCGGACCACATTGAACGGCGAGGGGCTCCAGCACCAGGATGGGCACTCGCTCCTCCTGGCATCGACGAACCCGGCATGCCGCGCATACGACCCGGCCTTCGCTTATGAGGTCGCGGCGATCGTCAAGGACGGGCTCGAGCAGATGTACGACCAGCACCGCGACGCCATTTACTACCTCGCTCTGTACAACGAGAACTACCCGCAACCGCCCATGCCGTCTGGCGTGGAAGAGGGCATCGTCCGCGGGCTGTACCGGTTCAGCGAGGGGCAGGGCGAGCGCCGCCACCTTGCCCATATCTTCGCCTCGGGGCCCATGGTTGTTCAGGCCCTTCGGGCCCAGGGGGTGCTGGCCGAGCACTGGGACGTCTCGGCCGCCGTGTGGAGCGCCACCTCCTACCAGCAGCTCCGAGCCGACGCCCTCGAGTGCGAGCGGTGGAATCGGCTCCACCCCGGGAAGCCGAAGCGAGAGCCCTACGTGACCGGGCTCTTGAACACCCACGAGGGTCCGGTCATCGCCGTCACCGACTCGATTAAGTCCGTGCCGGATCAGATCGCCCGGTGGGTGCATCAGCCATTCGTGTCGCTTGGGACCGACGGCTTCGGCCGCTCCGATACGCGCGAGGAGCTTCGCCGGTTCTTTGAGGTGGACGCGGACCACATCGTGGTGGCCACGCTCTCCGCTCTCGCCGACATGGGCGAGGTCAAGCCGGAGAAGGTGGCCGACGCCATCAAGCGCTACGGGATCGAACCCAACCGCTCCTCCCCCGTTTCCTTGCCCTGACCAACACGGGCAACGAGCTAGAACAGGGCGGTGGCGAGCCTGCGACGGTACTCGTTGGTGAGAGGGTCTTCCTCGCCGAGAACGGCGAACACCTTCAGCATGGCGTCCCGAGCACGCTGCTTCTCCTCGGCGGTCCCATTCTGGACGGCCGCGAGGAAGACCTCCAGTGCCTCCTGGAACCGGCCCTCGGCCGCGGCTTCCTCCGCTCTGCCCAGCGGCGAGTCTCCGTTCGGGGAAGACCATTCCGAGACGTCGATGGCGGCCAGGAGCCGTTCCGCCTCCGGGTCGGGCCGGAGCGCCGAAAGAACCTCTCGGGCCTGCTCCACGTCGCTCTTCATAGCAAGCACTCCACCGAGCCCGAGCGCAGCGCGCCTGTGATTGGGCTGCAGGGCCAGGGCATCCCGGTAGAGACGCTCGGCCTCTTCCGTTCGCCTG
>DASXTW010000155.1:0-6719 GCA_036505215.1 Actinomycetota bacterium
ACTTCAAAATCGGTGGGGGGACGAAATTCCCCCGGCGGGTTCGATTCCCGTCGGCTCCGCTGCGAGATTCGGGCTGTGACCAGCATGGATGCACGAGGTGAAGCCCGCGAGCCGGGCCGGGGAAACCAGGGCTCCGCGACCGAAAAACCGGTGACCCACACCAGTCTTCGCGGATCTCACAAGTCTTCGCTCGCTCACGCGTCCTCCGAACTGGACAAGTCTTCCCAGGGCCGAGCGGAGAGCTGGACAAGTCTTCAGTCACGACGATCGATGTGGGGAGAAACACGACGGCCTCGTCGGTCATCCGGTGGTCGCGCGAAAGTAGGCCACCTCGGCGGTGTGACAGCCGACGCCGATCGCGAGCGGCCCCGTCGAACGGGCTCGCTTCTTTGCATCTGGAAGCGGGTGCGCCGGCGGGGCCCGTGAAGTCCGCCGACGTGTCCCACAGACCCGCGAGGCGACGCCTACGCGCACCTGCCCGAGATCGGCCTGCCGTTCGACTACTACGGATGCCACCATGACAGCCCGCTGTAGCGATACCGGCGGCTTTGGCGGGGATCCGAAGCACAGGCCCGCGCGACCGGAGATTGGGCCTCGGGGAGAGTGCCCGGAAGCACCGATACCCCCGGGCACTCTCCCGCCCGGCCTTAGGGTCAAACTGACCGAAGGAAGCTTCGGACCTCGGCGTTGAAGCGCTCGGCCGCCTCGATATCGATCATGTGACCGACTTCAGGTACGAGGACGAGCTTCGAGCCGGGGATCCCCGAATGCAGGGGCTCCCAGACGCGGCGGGGAGCCCGCACATCCTCCTCGCCGTAGAGCAGTAGCGTCGGGACGTCGATGCGGGGAAGCACTTCTCGGAGGTCGGTCTCGGCGAAGGCGCGCAAGGCGACCCTCGTGGCGGCGGGATGGAACTCCGACATGATCGACGTGAGGTCTTCGACCATCTCCTCCGTGGCCCGGTCCGTGAGGAGCGTCTTGATCAGTGCCGGCGTCCACTCCGCGGGCGGCAGCTCGGAGTTTCGGACCATCAGCTGCAGCCGCTGCTCGACCTCCTCGGGGGGAAGGGAACCGCGCCAGCCCGCGTAGGCCGATACGAGGATCAGCGACCGGACCACCTCGGGGTGCCGACCGTAGAGCTCGAGGGCGAGGCCCCCACCCCACGAGAGGCCTCCGACGTGCGCCGGGGCGAGGCCGAGCACGTCGATGAACCCGGCGAGACACTCGGCCCAGTCTGGCAGGCGGAATGTCTCGGGCGGATCCGACGAGCTACCCGCCCCTGGCCCGTCCCACGCCACCACCGTGAACTCGTCCGAGAGCCCATCGATCTGGCGGCTCCATTCCCGGCTGTCGACGGGCCACCCGTGGAGGAGCACGACCGGCGGGCCATCCCCCGCGCGCCGGTAGGCGATCCGAACTCCACCGACGTCGACCGTGCCGAGCTCGACCGCCGCGCTCAATCCCTGATGGACCTGAGAAAGGTCCGGACCTCGGCGTTGAAGCGCTCGGCCGCCTCCACATGGCTCAGGTGGCCCGCTCCATGGATCACCACCAGCCTCGACCCCGGTATCCGCGCGCGGAGGTCTTGGGCCACCGTCAGCGGTGAGCGCACGTCCTCGTCGCCCCAGATCAGAAGGGTCGGCACCGCGATGCGGGGAAGCCCGTCGCGCAGGTCCGCCTCGGCGAGGGCGCGGATCATTACACGCATGCCGTCGGGATTGAAGTCGGGGATGATCGCCCGGAGCTCGTCGATGGCCGACCGTGGCGCGGACGTCGTGACGAAGCCGGGGATCCACCTCGCTACCACCTGCTCGCCGGGCAGCTCCAGGTCCGAGAGGCTCTGGCTCAGCCGCTGGGCGACGACCTCCGCCGGGAAGGATCCGCTCCAGCCCGCGTAGCTGTCTGTCGGCACCAGGCTTCGGGGGATGGCCGGGTGCCGGACGGCAAGCTCGAGCGCCAGGGTCCCGCCGAAGGAGTTGCCGACCACGTGCGGCCGCTCCAGTCCTAGTGTCTCGATGAACTTCGCGAGGGCGCCCGCGTACTCCGGCATCCGAAAGGTCGGCGGCGGAACCGACGAGCCGCCGCAACCGGGGGCGTCCCACGCCACGACGGTGTACTCGTCCCCGAGCTCGAACTGACGCCGCCACACCCGGTGATCGCCGAAGAAGCCATGCAGGAAGACCACGTGTGGCCCCTGGCCCTCCCTCTGATAGGCGATCCGCAGCCCGTCGACCTCGACGTGCTGCACGGAACCCCCACCCGCTCCCATCGCCGCCCGATCCTAACTGCCCGTTTACCCCAGCTCAGCTTCTGTTCGCCCTCGACCCTTCGTTTCGGGTGTGCCGGCTCCACGTCGCGGTAGTCATCGGCGAAGCAGGCGACGACCGCCTCCAGGTCCGGTCGTTGATGGCGCGTGTGAATCTCTCCATCACCGCTCTCGAATCGTTCGATCCTTCAGCCACGTCCAGACCTCCCTTTCCCTCATCGGGAGCAACTCGGCTCGTCGGTGCACGTTCTACCGGCCCCCCCACCTCCCCTCGGTAGTGAGCAGCGCCAAGCAAGGCTTGAGGCGGGTTGCCGATCCGCTCCAATAAGGAAGCCCCATCAATTCACTGGCCCGATCGCCGCTCCGGCCAGGCACGATCAAACGAGCGACTCGAGGAGCGACGCGCCCACCGCTGGAGGATCGGTCCCTTGGAGCCGCGCAGCGTGGGCCGCAGCGGCTCGCTTCACCTCCGAGCTCGCGAGAGTCCGGTCGATCGCCTCCGCCAGAGCGGCCTCGGCCTCTTCTGTGCGTGGCACCACCTCTGCTACACCGAGGGCCCGAGCCCTGGCCGCCACGCCCGGCTGGTCGCGCCCCCACGGCATCAACACCATCGGCCTCCCTTCCCACAGCGCTTTCATCACCGAGCCGTGGCCAGCGTGGCTCACCAGGAGCACTCCGCGCTTCAGCACGGCCGAGTGAGGAACGGTCTGCTCGACGTGGATCCCGGCGCGGCGGACCGAGATCTCCTCGGGCCGGTGATCCGGCCCCGTCGTGAGGACCACCCGGACCGGCTTGTCGGCGAGCGCGACCAGCGCCGCCTCGGCGAGCGGGAGGTCGTCCTGCAGCTGCGAGCTGATGGAGACCAGCACCCAGGGCTCGCCCGGCTCCTCCAGGTAGGAGGGCGGCTCGGCCGGCGGCTCCCACAGACCGAGCGGTCCGGCATAGTGGTGGCGTGGTGGAAGGCGGTCGAACGAGAAATCGAAGACCTGGTCGGTTGCGTGCAACACCATGTCGGCCGACGCCACCAGCATCGAGTACCGGCGGATCAGCGAGAGGGCGCGCGGAGCGACGTCCTGCTCCAGAGGCCGGGGCGGGTTCGGACCGATGTAGAAGGTGCTGTTGACGACCGCCCAGGGACACGGTGGCGCCGCGTCCTTCAACACCTCGACGCCGAACAGCGAGGTGACGACGGCGTCGGGACGGAGGCGGACGACCGTCGGGGAGAGGGTCGCTGCCACCTCTCGCGCCCACGCCGCCATTCGCTCCTCGACGAGTGGACCCGCCGCTGGGAGGTCGCCACCGGTCGCTTCCATCGCATCCCGGATCGCGGCCACCAGTCGCGGCCCGAGGTCCAGCGCTTCGGGGAGCACCTGCACTTCCACGGCCAGGCCTGCCAGGGCGCGGTCGACCGAGCGATCCCCCACGAACAGCGTCTCGTGCCCTCGACGACGAAGGGCCAGCGCTGCCGCTATCAACGGCGGGAGGTCGCCTCCGGCTCCCCCCGTGGCGACGACCAGGAAGCGGCTCATAGGCGAATCATGAGACCTCGCCGAGCCTCGGCCCAACAGCTCTGCCGCCGGTCGGCGCTTTCTGCGAAGCGGCAGTCGCTGCCGGAGCCTCACCTTTCTGCGGAGGTCTGGTCCGACTCGCCCGGGGGGAGCCGCCGCGGCGTTGAGGGTGACCTGCGGCTCAGTTCGTGCGAATCCACCCCCGAATTCGGGTGGTCCTTCGTACAGGGGCGAACCGGGACCAACCTCCGGTGGGACCTAGAGACGCGACACAACCAACCGACAAGCGAGGGAGGCTATCCTGTCCTCCTCCGGCTCATCCTTTCATCTCCCCTTCCCGTGTCGCTGATCGGGGATCTCGACGACCTCGCAGTGGGACGCCGTGGCTTCGCGATCGACCAGGACCGGTCGTCCTCCGCGTAGAACACGGCCCGCCTCGCGGCTTCCAGCCCGTCGAAGGTCCCGGCCCGTACGTCGTAGGCGCTCCCCTTCGCAGCCACAGCACGCCTCCTTGTCCCTCCCAGTTCGGGTTTTCAGTGCTTGGTGCAACCCCAGTCCCCGCCCTGACACGGGCCATCGCCGTCAGCCCCCTCGAGCGTCCCCCCGCGCCCTGCTGAAAGCCCGGGCCACGAGCTACGCTCGGTCGTGCCATGCCGAGATTCCTGTTCACCCCACGCTGGATCCTAGGGCACGTCATCGTGCTCCTCATCGTGGCGGGCTGCGTGGTGGCAGGGTTCTGGCAGCTCGACCGCCTGGACCAGCGCCGGTCCTTCAATGCCCGGGTGGAGCGGCAGTTGGCCCTCGCGCCGCAGCCCCTGGACGAGGTGATCAGCGAGGGAAGCCGCATCGACCCGGAGGCCGTCGCCTACCGGCGGGTCAAGGTCGAGGGGACCTTCGACCCGTCGCGCGAGGTCGTGCTGGTGGGCCGGTCGCTGAACGACCAGACCGGGAACGATCTGCTCACGCCCCTGGTCACGGGCAACGGCTGGGCCATCTTCGTGAACCGTGGATGGGTGCCTTCCCAGTTCGGGCAGCCACCAGTGGCCCAGGCCATTCCCCCGGCCGGCACGGTCCGACTGACCGGCGTGCTGTTCTCCCCGGAGTTGAACAGCACCGAGGCCCGTCAGGGCCGGGTCTCCCAGATGGTTCGGATCGACTTCGGGCAGCTTCGGCAGCAGACCCCCCACCCTACCTACCCCGACTACCTGTGGCTCCAGACCCAGGAGCCCGCCCAGCCCGGGGCGCTCCCCCAGCGGGTGCCTCTCCCTCCCCTCAACGACGGACCGCACCTCAGCTACGCGATCCAGTGGTTCATCTTCGCCACGATCGGCGTGGCCGGTTACCCGATGCTGATGCGGAGGGAGATCCAGCGCCGAAGCAGGATCGATCCGGGGGCTCGGAGCTGAGGGTGGTCATCGGGTCGGGTAAGCCTTGACGACCAGATACACGCGAAAGGCTACAGCGGCATGGCAAAGTGGCCCTTGACCGAGGATGGCAGATAAGGTTTTTCGTCGCCGGAGCCCCGGTGCTGCCGGCGAACGCGGCAGACGACCGCCCGCGAGCTCCAAAACCCGTGCAGCACTTAGCCGCGCTGGGCGGGTTCGCTTCCCGTCCGCCTCCACTACCAGGGGGTTTTCGGCTCACTCGGGCCAGAGATCCACGGACAGCTTCCGCTCGGCCCGGTCCCTGATCCCGCGGAGCATCTTCTGGCTCATCACGAAGCTGCTCAAAGGGGAGGTTCCCGCGAGGGTGGTCCTTTGTCAGACAACGGGCCCGCAGACCCCTTCTGTTCATCCAGCCATCTCCGTCCTCACTTAGTCGAGACTCCTCCACATCAGGCATTTGCGCTTCCCTCAAGACCACGATAAGAACGCCAGTGTCAGAAGGAAGGGAGGACACATGGCTCGAGGACTCCGCTTCGCATTCCTTGCCGCGCTGCTCGGGGGGGTGCTGCTACCCCAGGCGAGCGCGGCGGATGGATCCCCACTCTGGATCCGCCACGTGCAGAACTACCCGGGTGGGATATCGAATGGCGTGCGGGCCCGGCTGAGCGCACCTCACGCGGATACGAGAGAAGCCGCCCTGGCAACCGTGGGTGCGCTGCCATCCTCCGAGGACCTGGACAATGTCCAGGCGAACACGGACTGCGACCCGCCGCTGCCGCAGAACGAGACCGCGGTTGCCTTCAATCCGAACAATCCGATGAATGCGGTCGCGGCGGCGAACGACTACTGCGGCGACGGCTACTGGATGGGGGCCACTTTCGACGGCGGCCAGACGTGGGCGAGCATCTTCAAGGATCCGAAGACCTCCACCGGCGACCGGTGCTTCGGCTCGGACCCAACGGTGGTGTACAGCCTCAGGGACTCCGCCTTCTATGTGGGGACCCTGTGCTTCTTCGGGACCGGCATCTCCGAGGTTCAGGTGTGGAAATCCATCGACGGTGGCCTCACGTGGACGGATTCGACGAAAGCCGCCATCGTCATCACCAACCAGGACGAGAGCGGATCGATCGACCCATCGGTGTTCTACGACAAGGAGCTGCTGGCCCTCGACAACAACCCGAGCAGTCCCCATTACGGCCGGCTGTACGTGACCTTCATCAAGTTCCATATGACCCTGCCGTCCGGGCGCAGCGACTACTGCCCGGCGCAGGTGGCGTACACGGACGAGATTCCGACTCCCGATCCCTCGACCGCGATCTGGTCGCACACCGCGATCGTGCCCGACGATCCGGGAGCCGGGGGCGTGGGACCCTCGGCGAACCAGTGGGCCATCCCGGTGGTCGATGCTGCCGGCGCCCTCGACGTGGGCTACGCCATCGAAGAATGCAACACTGCGTATGACCCCGCGATGTTCTTCACCCGTTCAGTGGACGGTGCGGCGTCCTTCTCCAACCCGGTGCAGATCGACAAGCCCGGACAGTTCGCGGACAACCCCAACCG
>DASXTW010000156.1:0-4132 GCA_036505215.1 Actinomycetota bacterium
CCCGAGGTTCGCATGCGCCGAGCGGATCAGCCTCTCGGCGCCCGGCCACGGGAACCCTGGTCTTCCGATCCTGAGGTCGGCGATGCCGTGCAGGAACGCCCAGAGCTCCAAGGTCACGTATCGACTGCTCTCCTCCGTCACCGCTCCCGCATCGACGCAACGCTGGACGGCGGTGACCAAGCCGCGAAAGGACTGAGCCTCGGGGTGGTCGTTCGTGTCGGGAGCTTTGCTGTCGCCCCAGGCCAGGCTGGTGGTGTGCTCTCCGCTCGGACCAGGTAGGTTAACGATCGTTAGGCTAACGAATGGTAGCGTAGGAAGGCCCCGAGTGGCCCTCAACGTCGCGCAGTTCGTCAATATGTTCCTGGTGGCCCTGTTCGTGGGGAACGAGGTCGGGAGCCGCCTGGTCATCCACCCCTCTCTGGACAGCCTCAGCCTCGAGGCGGATCTCCAGGCGGAACAGGCGTTGAGCCGAAACTTCGGCCGGATCATGCCCGCGGTGATGATCGCCACGATCGCGTCCGGGGTCGTTGTGGCCATCCTCGCGCACGGACACGGCTCCGCGTTCTGGCTGACGGTGGTGGGAGTGGCGTGCTTGGCGGCGATGCTCGGGGTAACCCTTACCGGGAACGTGCCGATCAATGACCGCGTCCTCGAGCTGAGGCCCGACACACCCGTCGAGACATGGCGGTCGTTGCGGCGCCGTTGGAACCGCCTCCATTCCGTGCGGATGGTGCTCGACGTGGCGGCACTGACGCTGTTCATCCTGGCCGTGATGGTTTCGCGTTGATCGACTCCGGCCTCGGCAAGGAGCAGATGAGCAGCAGGGAGTTGTCCGGGACGGCCGGTCGAGCGATCCGGGCGTATGGAGGAGCTGAGCGCTGGCAGGCGGCGACGGGCGCGGAGGCCAGGGTCACGATGAGCGGATTGCTCTTCCACCTCAAGTCGCGCCACCTGCCTCCCGGGGCCCGGATAGCCGTCGAACTGAAGGAGCCGTTCGCCAAGCTCCACCCGGTCGACCGAAGAGGCCGGGTCGGGGTCCTCTCTTCCTGACCTCGGACAGCGGAGGTTTCGGATGGAGTATCGAGTGCTCGGCCGGACTGGTCTCAGGGTGAGCTCCTATTCCCTCGGCACGGCCAACTTCGGCCCCTGGGGCAACGACGACGAGCAGGAATGCGGCCGCCTTCTCCACGAAGCCCTCGATGCAGGAGTGAACCTGATCGACACGGCCGACGTGTACGGAGCAGGGAGATCCGAGGAGATCCTCGGGCGGGCCCTGAAGCGCCGGCGCGATGAGGTCATCCTTGCGACGAAGCTTCACAACCCCATGGGGAGCGGAGTCAACGACGGGGGGAACTCGCGCCTCTGGGTGATGCGGGCGGTGGAGGGCAGCCTTCGCCGCTTGGAGACCGATCACATCGACCTGTATCAGATCCACCGTCCTGATCCATCCACCGATGTCGAGGATACGCTCGCCGCCCTGACGGAATTGGTCCGCCAAGGGAAGGTCCGGTACATCGGGTCCTCCACCTTCCCTTCTTTCCTCCTCCTGGAGTCGCTGTGGGCCAGCGAACGGCGAAAGCTGGAAGGGTTCGCATGCGAGCAACCTCCCTACTCGATCTTCGTTCGGCACGTGGAGGAGGACGTCCTGCCTTTGGCGCAGCGACGCGGCCTGGGGATCCTCGCGTGGAGCCCGCTGGCGGGCGGATGGCTCAGCGGCAAGTACCGCATCGGCCGGGAGATGCCGAACGGATCGCGTGGTGACAGGGCCGTCATGCCCTACATGGCTCCCAGGTTCGATCTGTCCCTTCCGGGCAACCAGCGGAAGCTCGAGCTCGTAAACAGCCTGGCCAAGGTGGCGGACACGGCCGGACTCGCCTTGCCTCACATGGCCCTGGCCTTTGCGCTGGCCCACCCGGCGGTGACATCGATCATCATCGGTCCGCGGACGGTGGCCCAACTGCGCGAACTGCTCCTCGGGATGGATGTTCGGCTGGACGACGACACACTCGATGCCATCGATGGCATCGTGCCTCCGGGTACGACGTTGAATCCGGCCGACCGCGGGTGGGACCCTCCCTGGATGGCGCCGGAGGCTCGCCGGCGCTAGATGCCAGCCTTCGTCCCTCAGCCGGCCTCTTTCCACCGATCGCGCTTCTGTGTCGTGCCCGACTCCCGGGTCGTCTCCTCAACGGTGGCCTCTACCCTCTCTTCCTCATGCCGCTCTTCGATCTTGGCCAGCCGCTTCAGGGCCCGCTCGTCAGCCTCCGTGAACGGAGGCTGCACCAGGCTTCTCGGCCACAGTCGTTGCCTCAGGACGACGTTGAGCTCGGCCGCGTACATGGTGAGCTGACCGCCGAGGTACATCCAGGCGAGCAGGCCGATGACCACGGCGAACGTGCCGTAGACCTGGCTCGCTCCCTTCAGCTGATGCCCCACGTAGAAACCACCGACCGCTTGGAGGGCGGTCCACCCGACCGCACCCACGATCGCTCCGGGCCGAACGTCGGACCACGAGACGTCGGCAGTGGTGAGGATGCGGAAGGCGAGGAGGAACAACCCGAAGTTGAGCACCAACGACGCCATGATGCCGAGGACCGCCCACCACCACGTGTGGCTGCCGGCGCCCGCACCGGCCACCCCCGCCGATGCCACCGTGATGATCCCGAGCACGCCCAGCATCAGGAGCGCCTTCAGCGTCGAAACGATGGCGTTGGGCCGGCGCTTGTACGGAACGTCCCATACCGAGTTCAGGGCTTCCTGCAGCGACTTCACCACTCCGAGGCCTGCCCACAACGTTCCCAGGATGCCGATTCCGAGCGGGACGCCGTTACCGGCGGTGAGCGAATCGATGTTCTGCTGAAGCTGGTCCCCGATGACGGGGAACTGGGAGAGGGCGGAGTGGAGGATCGACTGGCGCAGGGATGGATTTCCTCTGAGGACGATGCCCAGAACGGAGACAAGGACGAGCAGAAGGGGGAACAACGAGAAGAAGCCGTAGTACGCGATCAACGCGGCGAGGTTTCCGGCCCGGTCCTCGCCGAACTTCTTGACGACGGCATAGGGAAGCGCCAGCCAGCGATGTCGCTGTTGCCATCTGTCGACGGCGCGGAGGAACGAGGTCATGGGGTTTCCCATTCGAAAATCTCCTCGGATGGCCTGGTCTCTTCTTACCCTCCCCGGGGTAGGCGAAAATCGTTCCCCCACGCCGGGTGGTTGCGCCGTGAGCTAGGAGACCGTCACAAGGTGACGGGCGCACTCCAGGTCCCACTGGACGTCGGTTTCCCCGATCCCGAGGCTCCACAGCGCGTTCTCCACCGATCTCACGAACGCCCATCTCCGGATGCTCTCGGTGGTCAGCCCCAGCTCGCTGGCCAGTCGCTCGACCAGTCCGGTGGCGAGAGGACGGTCGATCCGGGGCGGGAGGAGACTCCGCACGAGATGGCCCGTGTCGAAGGCGGGCTCTCCCACCAGCGCCTTGGGGTCGATCAGGAGCCACGGCTCGCGCTCCGCCGACAGAACGTTCCCGAGGTGATAATCCCGGTTCGCCAGGACCGGCGCTTCCGCGGAAGCGCCCAGTTCGGTGCAGAGACCCGCGGCTTCCTCGACGAGGGAGGCCTCGAACGGCCGGCCGAGGTGGTCGAAACGCTCCGGGATCTCTCGAGCCCATCGAAACGCCAGGTCGCCGACGAGGGGGAAGGGGTTCCCCGGGGGAGCTGGCCGCCACAGGCGCCTCAGGAGGGCACAGGCGATGACGATGGCTTCGTCGCGGTTCGGATGATCCTCGAGCGAGGATCCAGGTTCCAATCGCTCCAGCAGGAGCCCGCCGAGACCGGGCTCGGCCTGGAGCAGCCGGACCGCCCCATCGCCTCTCCCCGACCATCCCCGGGAGCGCCGCCAGCCAGGCCCGTCCGGCCTCGCCGCCCTCGCTGAGGTTCATCCGAACGACCGCATCAGGAACCTCGAGATTGCTCATGCCTTCAGGGTTCGCCGTGAATCGCTGCTACCACTCCTGTGGGGCCACGTCGCGGATGTGCGTGGCGAACATCCAGCGATGTCCCTCCAGGTCCTCGGCTCGGTAGTTGCGATCACCGTACGTCTGGTCCTGTGGCTCCGATAGGATCGTCGCCCCCGC
>DASXTW010000157.1:0-20342 GCA_036505215.1 Actinomycetota bacterium
GAATCGCTGCTACCACTCCTGTGGGGCCACGTCGCGGATGTGCGTGGCGAACATCCAGCGATGTCCCTCCAGGTCCTCGGCTCGGTAGTTGCGATCACCGTACGTCTGGTCCTGTGGCTCCGATAGGATCGTCGCCCCCGCCTCCTCGGCCTGCTCGAAGTGCTTGTCGACGTCGTCGACGTACACGAGCAGACCATCGATCACCCACGGCACGGTCGACCACGCGCGGGCGATCTCGCAGGCTTCCCGGTGTCGCTTGGGACTCTGGTAATCGGGGGTCGGGTTCGACAGCATGATCACGCCCTCACCCATCTCCATCTCCGCGTGGGTGATCCTTCCGTCCGGCTCCTCGTATCGCATGCGCTCGCGAAACCCAAACGCCGCAGCCAGCCAGTCCAGCGCGGCGGCCACGTCCTCGTACGCCATCATCGGGATGATGCGGGGCATGTTCTGAGGCAGATTGGTCGCCATCGAGTGTCTCCTCTCGTGCGTGGGGTGAATTATGCCGCCAGGGCCCATGTGATACCCGGCGGGCGCATAGCTGGATCCACTCTGTCCAGACGGATCAGCTCGCCACCACGGACTCGCCGCAGTCTCGGAGTCAAGCAGGGAGTCGAGACCCGGGCCGAATGATCCGGACCTCGTCCCCCTCGGACCCTCGCGTAATAGTCACGTTCAATCGGATCCGGTGCGTGACGTTGTTCCCGTACCCTCGTGCGTTCCAGAAGGGGTCGGTTGGCTGGGTGTACCCGGCTTGGTCGGTGGCGCGAGACACCACCGAGTAGGAGCCGGGGCTGTCCAGGCGCAGAAGACACCGCCACGGGCGCGCCGCGTACGGCGAGGGGGCCGGTCCCAGTTTGGCCCGGTGCCAGGAACTGCCGCCGTCGGCGCTCACCTCCACCAGCACTACGGGAGGATGCCCCGACCACGCGGTTCCGGCGATCTCCACCGACCCGAGGGAAACCTCCGCGCCGTCGGCCGGCGTGCCGATGACGGAACGCACCCGCATCAGGCTCACCGGCTCGGACGGCGACCGGCCAGCATCATCCGTGTAGACGTAGTCGTCCTTCTGGAAGAACCCCTCGAAGTGAGCAACCAGAACCTGGATACCAACGAGCCACTTGACGGATGCCATGGCATACCACCGGGGCACGATCAAGCGAGCTGGGAACCCGTGCTCGGGTGAAAGCGGGCGGCCGTTCATGGCCAGTGCGACGAGCGTATCCGGATGCCGGGCGATCTCGATGGGAAGGCTTCGGGCAAACGGGACGACCTCACCCGACTCCACCCGCCCTCGATCGGCGCCGACGAACAACACCTCCCTGGCGTCGGAGCGAGGCGCGGCCCGTTCGAGCACCAGAGACAGGGGGACCCCGGTAAAGCGGGCCGTACCCACGGCCCCGAACCCCCAGGGAAGCCCGGGAGGCAGGGGCTTCATGGCCCCCCGGCCGTTGCCGGCGCACTCCAGAGTCACCCACAGATCTCGCTTCGGCAGCCTCTGGAGTTCGCTCAAGGCGAACCGACCCGGATGCTCCACCGCTCCGTCGAGATCGAGCCTCCACGTGTGGGCGTCGATGGAGGGGATGTCGAAGTGGTTGCGGATGTAGAACGACCGAGTGGGTGTCAGGGGATTGGTCATCGCCGGCAAGGGGGTCTCGGCGTTCAAAGGTCCCGAGGTCATCGGGATCGGCTCCCACTCGTCCCTCCCGGTCATGCTCGAAGTCTACGGTGGGGGCCGTTCCCCGTCCGTTCCTTCGCTTTGAGGGGTTCCCTGGAAGCCTCCACGGGCCGCGCGTCGATGATGGAGCAGTTCCAAGCGCCGATTCCCGGTCGTACCATGCCTCCGTGGCAGCGTGCCAGGCATGCGGCTTCGACAATCCCGACGAGGCGCGGTTCTGCGGTCGGTGCGGGGAATCCCTCGGGGGGACCTGCCCGACATGCGGCGCGCCGGTCGTTCCAGGGACCACGTACTGCACCGCGTGCGGGTCGCCGCTCCAGCTCACCAGCCGGCCCCTTTCTGGGGAGGAGCGCAAGGTTGTCTCAGTGCTGTTCGTGGATCTGGTGGGCTTCACCGCCCGAGCCGAACGCCTCGACCCAGAGGACGTCCGGGCGATCCTCTCGCGGTACTACGAGCGGGTCAAAGCGGAGGTGGAGCGCTTCGGGGGGCAGGTGGAGAAGTTCGTGGGAGACGCGGTGATGGGTGTGTTCGGGGCGCCGGTGGCCTATGGGGACGATCCCGAGCGAGCAGTCCGTGCGGCCCTGGCAGTGCGCGACCAGCTGCAGGATATGAACGAAACGGACCCTTCGCTCGACCTGCAGGCCCGGCTCGCCGTGAACACGGGGGAGGCGATCGTCGCCCTGGGGACCCATCCCAAGCGCGGCGAGGGAATGGTCGCCGGAGACGTCGTGAACACGGCCTCCAGGCTCCAATCGGCTGCTCCCGTGGGCGAGATCCTGGTCGGGGAGGAGACGTACTTCAGCACCCGAACCGTGATCGAGTACCGCCCGACCGAGCCGGTCGAGGCGAAGGGCAAGGCGCTTCCCGTCCCCGCGTGGCTCGCCGTTGCGCCAATCGCGCCTGTGGGCGAACGTTTGTTCTCCCGCGTCCCGATGATCGGCCGCGGAGCCGAGCTGGCGGTCATCCGCGGGATCTGGGAACGCGTGGTGGATGAGTCCCGGCCCCACCTGGCCACCGTCTTCGGTCACGCCGGCATCGGCAAGTCCCGGCTCGCCTACGAGTTCTCCCTACGGGTCGACGTCACGGGCGGGAAGGCCCTCCGGGGCCGGTCGGTCGCCTACGGGGAGAGCAGCGCGTACGGCGCCTTCGCCCAGATCGTGAAACAGGTTGCCGGGATCTTCGACAACGACGAGCTCTCGGTTTCCTACGAGAAGCTTCGGGCTGCGGTGGCCGAGCTCGCCGTCGGAGCCGAGGCCGATGAAGTCTCCCATCACATCGCCATCCTTCTCGGGCTGCGAACGGAGGGGTCCGTCTCGGACCGGGAGACGCTCTTCTTTTCCGCCCGTCTCCTGGTCGAAGGCCTTGCCGCCCAGCAGCCGACCGTGCTCATCTTCGAGGACATCCACTGGGCCGACCCGAGCCTTCTCGACCTCATCGAGTTCCTGGCTGCTCGGGTTCGGGACGTGCCACTGCTGCTCCTCACCCTGGCCCGGCCGGAGCTCCTCTCCAGGAGGCAATCGTGGGCGGGCGGGCTCCCCGCCTACACGGCCCTGCCCCTCGAGCCTCTCGCGGGCACCGACGCCGTCGAGCTCACCCGTCGACTCCTGGCCCAGCGCGTGGTCGCTCAGTCAGAGGATAAGGCCGACCTGCTGGCCACCACGGCGGAGGGCAATCCGCTGTTCATCGAGGAGCTCACTGCCTCGATGGCCGAACGAGCGACGGCCGATACGCACGAACTCCCCACGAGCATCCGGGGCATCGTCAGCGCTCGGCTCGACATCCTTCCTTCCCCCGAGCGAGCGGTCCTACTGGACGCCGCGGTTGTGGGCAGGGTCTTCTGGAGCGGCGCGCTCTTGCGATTGCAGCCCGAGCGCGAAGACCTGCCAGGCCTGCTCGGCTCGCTGGAGAAGCGCGACCTGATCAGGCGCGCGCCCGTGTCTAGGATCAGAGGGGAACAGCAGTTCACGTTCAAGCACATCCTCATTCGCGACGTGGCATATCAGACTTTGCCCCGATCCGAGCGGCGGCAACGCCATGCGGCTGTTGCCCGGTTCCTGGAGGAAGCGACCCCCGACCTCGGGGACGCAGCAGCCGCCCTCGCCCACCACTGGCGCGAGGCCGGGGAGCCGGAGCGCGCCCTCACCTACATCATGGCTGCAGCCGAGCAGGCGGGGCGTGGCTGGGCAAAGGAGCGAGCGCTCAATCTGTATCGGGAGGCTCTCGAGCTCGTGCCCGAGGAGAAAGGCGACATGCGCCGCGAGATCGTGCGTCGTCTGGCGGTCGCCTCCCAGGCGACATGGCACGTGTTCGACGCCGAACGTTTGCGGGCCCGGACGGACGAAGAACGCTAGACCGGTTCCTCGGTCAGCGGGAAGTCTTCCGGCGTGACGTCGCCGGCGATCTCGAAGACCTCGTCGACGACGTGAGAGCCGAGGAGCCGTGAGTGTTCGTAGATGGCCCCCTCGTCGGGTGCCTCGTAGATACAGAACGATTTAACGTTGCCTTCCTCGTCGACCGTGATGTGGCTGTGCAGCCAGGTGATCTCCGGCAGCTGCTGCTCGATGATCTGCCGGGAGCGACGCCCAACTTCGGGCATCTGATCCTCTCTGATGGAAAACGACCGCTTGATCACGTACCTGGGCAATTTCGGAGCTCCGGATGTCAGTGGCCGAATCGTACAGCGTTACTGATTCCCCGGGCAATGCTTCCACCCCGCTGATGGGCTGAGGCCTGCGACCCTCGGGGCTCTCAGGCTATCGTGACGCTCTTCCCATGTTCTTCTCAGCTTCCGCCCGAATGATCATGTGAGATGGACGATCGAGAGATGCAGCACCCCAGCGACGATGGACCGGAGGAGCCGGCGACGCTTCCCATCTGGGGTTGGGAACCGTCACGTGCTCCCGGGACCCCGTTGGGCAGTCCGCCGCCGAGCCGCAGACGTGGCCGCGTCGTGGTTGTCGCCATCCTCGCCGGGCTGGTCTTGCTGGCTGGCGGCTTCGGCATCGGGTGGGTCCTTACCCGGAGCGGCTCTCCGACGACCGCACGGGCGCCGCTGAGGACGGCTCCAGCAACCACGCCGCCGATCGGCCGGGCCGACCAGGGCCTGAATGCGCAGGCGGTCGCAGCCAAGGTCGACCCCGCCGTGGTGAACATCAACACGGTCATCGACGCAAACCCCTTCGACAATGTCCCCCCACAGGGCAGGGGTGCCGGGACCGGCATGGTGATCAGCTCCAACGGGCAGGTGCTCACCAACAATCACGTCATCGACGGCGCCACCAGGATCGAGGTCACCGTCGCCGGGAGCTCGCGCACGTACGTAGCCCAATTCGTGGGAGCCGATCCGAAAGATGACATCGCCCTCCTGCAGATCCGGGGGGTGTCGGGGCTGCCGACCGTGACCCTGGGCGACTCTTCCAAGCTCACGGTGGGCCAGGAGGTGGTCGCCATCGGGAACGCGCTGGGGCGGGGCGGAGCCCCCACCGTCACGGAAGGGACGATCTCGGCGCTGGGGAGATCGATCACCATCGAGGACGGCCGCGGGGGCTTCGAGCACTTGAGCGGATTGATCCAGACGGACGCCGTCATCCAGCCGGGGGATTCTGGGGGGCCGTTGGTGAACTCCGCAGCGCAGGTCGTGGGGATGATCACCGCCGGCGCCAGGAGCACCCGTATCCAGTCCGGCTCCAGGGTTGGATTCGCCATCCCATCGAGCGCCGCCCTCAGCGTCGTGAACGAGATCAGGGCCGGACGCGCCAGCTCTTCCATCATCATCGGCGCGCCCGGCTTCCTCGGTGTCGAGGTGCGAGAGCTTGACGCGGCCACAGCCCGACGGCTGGGGTTGGACGCGAACGCTGGAGTGCTCGTCATGGGCGCAAGCCCGGGGACTCCGGCTGCCCGAGCAGGGATCTCGGAGGGGTCGGTGATCACGGCCATCGATGGACAGAGGGTCTCTTCGATCGATGAGCTGGGGTCGGCGCTGCATCGGTACAAGCCCGGCGAGGAGATCCGGGTTACATGGGTCGACGAGAACGGGACCCATACCGCCACCGCCCGGTTGATCAGCGGCCCCGCCGTGTGACGAGCCTGCCGTTCAGAACAGGGATCAGCAGGCTGCCGGTACCATTTCGTGTACCGACAGGGAGGAACTCCATGGAAGTCAAGGAGCTCGGCCACATCGTGCTGTACGTGCGGGACCTCGAGGTCTCGCGCCACTTCTACCGGGACATCCTCGGCTGGACGGAGGTCGCAGGCATCGAGCACCAGATGGCGATGTACTCCTCCGGGCGGACCCACCACGAGCTGCTGCTGATCGAGGTCGGTCCCAGCGCCACGCCGATACCCGCGGGCAGGCGGGTGGGCATGTACCACTTCGGGCTGAAGATCGGAACCACCGATGAGGAGCTCCGTGAGGCTCTCCAGGCCCTGCAGGACGCCGGGGCCAACGTCGTGGGCAGCGCGGATCACACGGTGACCCACAGCTTGTACATCACCGACCCGGACGGTAACGAGATCGAGCTGTACATCGACGTACAGCCGGAGATCTGGCGGGAGGACCCCCAGGCGGTGCTGGCTCCAACCCGCTCGCTCCGTCTTTAGACGGCCCGGCCCGAGGTACGACGGGCGACCGCTGGCTCCGTTTCGGAGCTGCACCCTAGGGTACGGTTCCTGCCATGTCGGGGGAGGACGCCGAATGATCGACCGGCTTGCTCGGATCAAGCCAAGAGGCTCCCAGCCTGGACCGGAAATCGATTTGGCTTCCGCAGCGTTCGAGCACCTCGAAAGGCTTCAGAGCGTCACCGACAGCGCGCTCGCCAGCCTGAGCGTCGACCAACTGTTGGAGGAGCTCCTGGTCCGCGTCAGAGAGGCTCTCTCCGCTGATACAGCAGCCATTCTTCTCCTGGACACGAGGAAGGCCGAGCTCGTTGCTCGAGCGGCGAAAGGCATCGAGGAAGAGGTAGAGCGGGGAGTCAGAATCCCGCTGGGACGCGGGTTTGCCGGGACGATCGCGGCCACCGGGCAACCCGTGTTCATCCCCGACGTGGATCACTCGATGGTTCTGAACCCTATTTTGAGGGAGAAGGGGATTCGTTCTCTGCTCGGCGTACCGTTGGTGGCCCAAGGTACGACGTTGGGAGTGCTCCACGTGGGGACGCTCGTCCCACGCCACTTTACGGCCGAGGACACGGCGCTGCTCCAGCTGGTCGGAGACCGAGTTGCCCTTGCTATCCATGCCGGGCTATATGAGCGGGAACGCGCCGTTGCCAGGAAGCTCCAGCACAGCTTGCTTCCCGAGACGCTGCCCAGCCCCCCGGGCCTTCGTCTGGCTGCGCGCTATAGGCCCGCGAGAGGTGGTGAGGTGGGCGGTGACTGGTATGACGCGTTCGTGCTGCCCAGTGGATCGGTCGCCGTCGCCATCGGCGACGTCGTGGGGCGCGGACTGGGCGCCGCTTCGTCCATGGGGAAGCTGAGGAACGCTCTGCGCGCGTACGCGCTGGAGGTTCCCTCGCCGAGCGACGTCCTCGATCGGTTGGATCGGCTGATCCAGATACTCGATCCCGGCGAAATGGCCACAGCCCTGTATGGCGTCATCGACCCGGTCCACCTGACGTTCCGATTCGCCTGTGCCGCCCACGTGCCGCCGGTTGTCCATGAGCCCGACGGACCTACCCGCGTTCGAACCGTGGACGTCGGGCCGCCTCTGGGAGCCATGGCCGCGGCGACCTTTCCGGAGAACGTGGAGCAGTTGCACGCCGGCACCACGCTGATCCTGTGTACCGACGGGCTGATCGAGCGGAGACGCCAGTCGATCGACGAGGGGCTTCAGAGGCTGTGTGATGTCTCCCGTGTCCGGCTCGCTGCGGAAGAACGGTGCGATCACATCATCAAGTTGCTCGCGCCCGACGACGAGGGCGATGACGACGTGGCGCTGATGGTGATCGAGGTTCTCCCGGACCAAGGCGATCGGCTGGCCGTGTCTCTGCCCGCGGACGTCGGACAGCTCGTGGTCCTTCGCAGGATCCTCGAGCGCTGGCTGGCTGAACGTTGCGTGGAGCCAACGGTCGTGCACGATGTGGTGGCGGCGTCGGGCGAAGCCGCCGCCAACGCCATCGAACACGCCTATGGGCCGGCTGGGGGTGTCCTTCAAGTGACGGCCGAGTGGGCGGCCACCGGGATCGTCCTCACGGTACGTGACTTCGGACACTGGCGTGTTCGCCGCGTGCCGGACAGGGGTCGGGGCATACCGATCATGCAAGCGCTCACCGATGGGATGCGGATCGCTCAGTCCGACGCGGGGACGTCCGTGGAGCTTCGTTGGCGGCTGGGGCCAGAGGAATGATCTTTCCGGCAGATCTTCGCATCGAGCGATCCAATTTGAGGACGGTTGTCCGGCTGACCGGCGAGATCGACCTGTCCAACGCCGGAGTCCTCAGACGGACCATCGCTGAATCCATTTCGAACCAGGTGATCGAGCTGGTGGTCGACCTGGGGGACGTCCGCTACCTCGACAGCGCCGGAATCGCGATGCTGTTCGACCTGTCACGCCGGCTTGCTGAGCGTGAACAGCGCTTGGTCGTGGTGGTCCCTTCCGGATCGTTGATCAGGCGATCACTCGACGCCAGTGGTTGGCCCCCGAAGTTTCCAATGGTCGAAAGCCTCGGCGAAGCAACGGAGTAGCCAGCAGGCGATCAAGGTCGGATGAGCCCCGCGTGATCTCGGGCGAACTGAGCGAAGCTTCGCGGCTCCTGCCCGGTCAACGTCTGCACGGTGTCGGTGGTCTGGCCGCGCACCTCCATCGCTGCTGGACTCAGCCCGTAGAAAGGCTCATGCGGGGGAGAACTTCAGGGCGAACTCCAGGACACCATGATCCTCGGTGCTCACGGGCCCGAAGCTCGGGTTGGGGATGTTCCAGTCGGCGAACGCGATCGGGATGGAGCCGGCGACCTGAACCGCCGACCCCGTGTACAGGCCGGTCACCTTGAACGTCACCGGCTTCGTGACGCCGTGAAGCGTCAGGTTCCCTTTCGCTTCGTATGTCTGCTTCGTGCCCTGAGCAGGTACGGAGCCGAGCTCGATGGGTTGGGTGAGCGTGAACGTGGCCGTCGGATATGCACTGGTTTCCATGATGCGGCCGTTGAACTGGCCGTCCCTTCGGCTCTGGTCGCTCTGCACCGTGGTCATGTCCACGGTGAAGGTCGCGGCGGTCACTGTCGTTCCACTGACGGTCATCGACCCGGTGATGGAGGTCGTACGGCCGACGGCGACGTTGCTCTGGCCGAAGAGCACTTCCTTGACGCGGTAGCCGACGACCGAATCGCTCGACACGTTCCAGGTCCCATCCGATGCGCCCGTGGCCTGGCCCGAGCTTGTCGTATCGGCGGCACTGGACGACGGGGACGCCGTGGCCAGCGTGAGTGGCGCCGGCGCCTTCCCTTCGATGAGGTGGATGTAGACGTACGGGCCGCCCACGAGCGCGACTGCCAGGGCGACCCCCCCGATCGCGAACCACCTCCTCCAATGACGTATCCCCACCCGATCAGTCATGTGCTCTCCTCCCTCGCTGTGCCTGCTCTGCTGCGCTGCCTCGCGCTGTTGCGAGCCGCGCGGGACAGGACATCACCGCTGCCTGGGAACGCTCTCAAGCCCTGCTGTGACCAAGCTGTGAGTCGGGCAACGAGAAGCAGTTGGTTTCACGACGACCTATTGGGTGCGCTCACAACCCTGACTCAGGGGGTCCACAGGATGGTCCGAGACCCTACCCGGTCAACGACGTGATCGAACGGAGGTTCGCCATGAGCGACGACATGCATACGAGAGGCGTGTGGCCGATCAGCCGCCGGGCGGCGCTGGCCCTGCTCGGCGGGGCAGGCCTGGGCGCAGTGGCCGCCGCGTGCACGGGCAAGCTCTCGGAGGCAGGCTCGACTCCCCCGGCATCGAGCGGGACCAGTGCAGGCGGGACCACGACCGGCTCGTCCGGCAACGCTCCGGGCTGCGTGCTGACCCAGGAGGTGACCGAGGGTCCGTACTACCTTCCGCTCAACATCCTCCGCAGTGACATCACGGAGGGCAAGGAGGGCGTCCCGCTCCAACTCGACCTGCAGGTGGTCGACGCATCGACCTGCCAGGCGATCTCCGGTGCGGTCATGGACATCTGGCACGCGGACGCGGTCGGCGTGTACTCGGGTGCGGTGCCCCTCGGCCCCAACTCCAGCGCGCCCACCACGTCGGGCACGTTCCTTCGAGGCGTTCAGAACACCGGTACGAACGGTGTGGCGACGTTCAAAACGATCTATCCCGGGTGGTACACCGGCCGAGCGGTGCACATCCACGTGAAGGTGCACCTCGATGACCAGACGGTGCACACCGGCCAGCTCTTCTTCGACGACTCCCTCACGTCGAGCGTCTACCGGGCCAACGCTCCGTACGACTCGAGGGGAGAACCCGACACGACGACCGCGACCGACAGCATCTACCAGCAGGCGGGCGCCTCAGGGGCCATCCTCGCGATGAAGCGGCAGGGGACCGGTTACCTCGGCACGATGACCATGGGCGTGATGACGTAAGCCGAGTGGCTTCGCCTCCCCTCATACGCGAACTACAGGGATGTCGACGAGGTGCTCGGCGACGAACCACACCTGAAGCTCGTTCGTCCGCAGCACGTCGCTCATCAGCAGGTCGTTGGTGCCGTCGTCTCCGTTCTGTGCCGTCTTCTTGATGGCGTCCCGTACCTTCTCGATGATGATCTGGTGGGCCTCGAGAAGCCGGGACAACATCGCCGGCACTTCCTCGGCGCCGTTCGGTGGCCGCGGAACGGTGGTGAACTCCGCGACGTGCCGTGGGTCGGCGATGGCCACGCCGCCGAGCGTCTGGACCCGCTCCGCCATGAGGTCGATGAGCTTGAGCTGTTCATCGGCGTGCTTGTCCAGCAGCAGGTGAAGCTGGAAGAACGTCGGGCCACGAACCAGCCAGTGGTGCTTCTTGTACAGGTTGTAGAGGATCATCGAGTCGGCCAGGATGTGGTTGAGGAGCTGCGAACTCTCGGCTCGGGCGTCATGGCTCAACGCGATCGGAAACAGGCGCATCTCCCCGAACCGCTGGATCTCCTCTCCGCGCTGATGAAGGAGCGGCTGGCTGCCTTCTTTCTTACCGTCACCTCGGCCGACGAAGGGGTCGGAGTGCGGTGTCTCGGTCATTGAGCTTCCCCCTTTCCTCGATTCGGGCGAGTTCTGTCCCTCCCCGGGGCCGATACCCGAGAGAAAGCATAGTGAGATGGGTCCGAATAGCATTGGCCCGGGAAAACGCGTAGGTCAGAGATGCCGCGGAATCAGATCGACCTGCTGGGGAGCGAGATGGAGGGGGCCTACAGGCCCCTGCGCCACCGCCTCGAGGGGCTTGCCGACGAGGAGATGTGGTGGGAACCCCTGCCCGGCGCCTGGACGCTTCGACGCCAGCCGGACGTGTACCACGAGTGGGCGTTCGGGCCGGCCTCGCTGACATGGCTGACGATCGAGCGGCCCGAGACCGTCGAGGGGATGGTGGAGATGCTCGAGCGCGGACACAGACTGCTGCTCCAGGACCTCGATGGGCTGTCGGGTGACGAGGACCTCGAGCTTCCGGTCAAGACGAACTGGGGTGAGACGTGGCCGGCTTGGCGGATCTTCTGGACGATGATCCATCACGACGCACACACCGAGCGGAGATCGGATGCCTCCGTGGCCTGTACTTCCACACCAGGCGATTGGCGGCCACGTAGCTCGAGGGGCGGCCGCTCACAGCCGCGGGTCGACGGGCTCGCTCTCCAGTGCGAGGACGCCGAACACGCACTCGTGCACCCGGTAGAGAGGCTCCTTGCGCACGAACCGTTCGAGGGCTTCGATCCCGAGCGCGAACTCGCGCACGGCCAGCGACCGTTTGTGCCCGAGGCGCCGCTCCCGCAGCTGTTCGAGCTGCTCCGGGGCTGTGTACTCCGGACCGTAGATGATCCGGAGGTACTCTCGACCCCGCACCTTGACCCCTGGCTGGACCAGTCCCTTACGGCCTCGCGCGATGCCCTCGAATGGCTTGACGACCATGCCCTCACCTCCGGTCGCGGTGACCTCCTCCCACCAGGTCACCCCGGCCTGCTGGCTCCCCGGGTCGGTCGTATCGACCAGGAGTGACCGGGTGGATTGGAGGAGCTGCCTGTCGGCTCCCCCCAGCCGTTCGGCCACACCCATGTGCCATCCGTGGTCCCTGTCGGTGTACGCGCAGCCCTCTCCGGCCAGGACCTGGAACGGTGCCAGTCGGAGGTCGTGGACCCCGCCCACGGTCCAGCAGTACCGGCCGTAGGCCTCGACGAAGAGGTCGGCCATGCCGAACCGGTCCTGATGGCGCGCGAGCAGTGTGCCGGTCTCCAGGCCTCTGTCTGAGGCGGATTGCAGTACCCGGACCGCGGCCGCGAGCCCTGCCTTCGAAGAGGCGCCCACCGGGGCGTACTGCAGTTTGAGCAGTTCGAGCGCCTTTGCCGACCAGGGGAGCAGCTCACAGTCGAGGGCGAGCCAGTCCGTTCCCAGCTCGTCCCACAAACAGGTCGCGTCGAGCGCCGTGCGGACGCGATCGAGGACGGCTTCCTCGACGCCACGATCTTCGAAGAAGGGACGGCCGGTCCGCGTGTAGCAGATACCAGCGCCTTCGATCCCGAACCGGCGTAGGGCGACCGTCTCGTCGCGACACACGATGACCACGGCCCGAGATCCCATGTGCTTCTCCTCGCAGACGACCTGGGGAACGCCCTCGTGCCGGTAGTACGCGAACGCTTCAGCCGGATGCTCCAACAGTCCTGGGCTGGATGAGGTCGCCGTTGGGGCCATCGTCGGGGGCAGGTAGATGAGCCACCTTGGGTCGGCAGCGAACCGGCTCATCACTTCGAGAGCGGCACGAGCGTTCTCCTCACGCACCGTGACCGAGCGCTGAAGTCGCGTCTCCACGACGCGCTTGCCCAGGACGTCCTCGATGTCGAGCTCGTCGTCCGCCCGCGGGGAGGTTGGCGCGGAAACGGTTCCCTCCGGCAAGAAGGGTCGAGCCGGCTGGTAGTACGTGTGGTTCGATGGAACCGATACGAGCTCCCTTTCCGGGTATCGAAGCGCCGTCAGCTTCCCCCCGAACACGCATCCCGTGTCGACGTTGATGGTGTTGTTCACCCATTCCGGCTCTGGGACCGGGGTGTGCCCGTACACGACCGTGGCTCGCCCCCGGTATTCCAAGGCCCACGGGTATCTGACCGGCAAGCCGAACTCGTCGATCTCACCGCTGGTCTCGCCGTACAGGGCGAAGGTTCGGACGGCCGCGGAGGCCCTCCCCTACATCTCCTCACGCATTCCGCCGTGGGCCACGACTAGGCGGCCGTCGTCGAGCACCAGATGGCTGACCAACCCATCCAGGAACTCGACCACTCGTTCCCGAAACGCCGGAGGCTCCTCTCCCAGCTGCGCCAGTGACTCGGCCAGGCCATGGGTCACCTGGACGTTCCGGCCGCGGAGGGCCCGGACCAGTTTGTTCTCGTGGTTGCCCGGAACGCAGAGCGAGGAACCGGATGCCACCATCCCCATGGCCAGCCTGAGCACCGCCGGCGTGTTCGGACCGCGGTCGACCAGGTCCCCCAGGAAGATGGCCTTTCGGCCCTGAGGGTGGCCTGCCGACGACCCATCTTCGGACAGCTGATAGCCGAGCTTCTCCAGGAGACCAACCAGCTCCTCGTAGCACCCGTGGACATCGCCGATGACGTCGAATGGCCCGTGCTCCCACCTCCGGTCGGTCCAGGCCGGTTCGCGCGCGACCTCGGCTTCGTCGGTCTCCTCCTGGGTGCGAAGGACGAAGACCCTGCGGAATCCCTCGCGCTCCAAGTTCCCGATGGACCGACGGAGCTGCGACCGCTGCTGGCGGACGACGTGCGGGCCGAAGTTTCGATCCGGGCGGACCGCGTTGCGCATGAGGCAGAGCCGCTCGGGCAGGTCCAGCACGATGGCCACAGGCAACACGTGATGGGCTCTGGCGAGCTCCACCAGCGGCCGCCTGGCCTCCCGCTGGACGTTGGTGGCGTCCACCACGGTGAGCTTGCCGGCAGCCAGCCGCTTGCCGGCAATGAAGTGAAGCACCTCGAACGCGTCCTTCGTTGCCCCCATGTCGTTCTCGTCGTCACTGACCAAGGCCCGGCATGCGTCAGAGGACACGACCTCCGTGGACTTGAAATGTCGGGAAGCGAAGGTCGACTTGCCCGAGCCGGAGGCCCCGATGAGGACGACCAGGGAGAGCTCTGGAATGGTGATCTTCATGTGCTGAACACCGCCATCTGCGTCGGCGGCCCGACCTCAGGGTCATCGGGTCCGACCGGCAGGAACCGGACTGTGTACCTGTGGGCCTCTGCCGCCTGGGTGGCCCACTGTCTGAACTGCTCTCTCGTCCATTCGAACCGGTGGTCGCGGTGGCGGAAGGAGCCGGCCGGCAGGCTCTCGAACCGAACGTTGTGCTCCACGTTCGGCGTGGTCAGGACGATGACCCCGGGGCGCGAGGCGCCGAACAGGTTCCGTTCGAACGTCCGGAGGCGCGGCGGATCGAGATGCTCGATGACCTCCACCACTGCGGCAGCCTCATGCCCTTCGAGGCGCCGGTCACGATAGGTGAGGGAGCTCTGGAGAAGCTCGATCCGCTCTCGCTGCTTGGGGGACATCTGCTCGAGCCGTAGCCGGCGCGCCGCCTTCTCCAAAGCGGCGTAGGACACGTCGACTCCGACGATGCGTTCGAACGATCCGTCCCGGAGCAATGCCTGAAGCAGCCGTCCGTCTCCGCAGCCGAGGTCCAGCACCTGACGGGCTCCCGCGGCCCTGAGCGCGGCCAGCACGGCGCCGATCCGCTGGTCCCGAAGGCCGATCCGCTCCTCGACCTGCTCCTCCTCGCGGTCGTGGCGCGCCTCCTCCAGGTCCGGGTCGGGCTGGTCCTCTTCGAGCAGGCGAGCCAGTGCCTCTCGGGCGAGACTCCCCTGGTATCGGAGGTAACGCCGGGTGATCAGCTCGCGTTCGGGGTGGGCTCGGAGCCAGTCCCCTCCTCGGCGGAGGAGCTTGTCGATCTCGTCTCGCGACACCCAGTAGTGCTTGTCGTCATCGAGGACGGGCAGCAGAACGTACAGGTGGTTGAGCGCCTCTGCCACGCGGCAGGTGGCAGTGAACGTCGCATCGAGGTACCGGCTCATCCCCCACTCGGGGAACCGCTCGTCGAGAGGGATCGATGACGACCACACCTCATACCCCAGAGGTTCGAACAGGGCTCCGGAGCGCCGCTTCGCCTCCCCGGCACGGCAGAACGGGGATGTGGATCGTCAGAGGTATGGGCGAGTCCGCAAGCTCCTGTCGGTCGGCGCTTCGCCCGCCCATGGCGGTACCGAACAGCTTGGCGATGGCGACGCTCATGAACGAGGAGGCAGCGTACGGGCGATCGTTCACGTACTGAGCAAGAGCCGCCGACGGAGAGGTCGATCCCTTCCTCCCTCGGACCAGTGCCACGGGGTCGACGTCGAGGAGGAGGGCCGCGGTACACCGCTGCTCCGTGGCCTCCGGGTAGAAGACGTGGGCTGTCCCAAAGCTCAATGGGACCGAGCGGATCGCCCCCGGGTTCTTGTGCAGGAGGAATCCGAGGTCGGTTGCCGGACGATGGGTCGTGGACAAGGTGAGCAGCACTGGACCTACCTTCGGGTCAAGGCCAGCGATTATCCCAAGAACTCAGTGGACGCCAGTGCTCGGGTGCGGGACAGGCGCAAGCTCGTTCACCACCCGAATAGCATGGGAGGGTGCCCCTCCCGAAGGCCCTGGCTCGGTTCAACCGCTACGTGACGAATCCCATTGCTCGCCTGGTCGCAGGCTGGCTGCCACCCTTCGCGGTGGTCCTGCATCGAGGACGGCGCTCCGGACGGGAGCACCGGACGCCCGTGTGGGCCTTCCGCACCGATGATGGACTCGTCGTCGCCTTGACGTATGGAGCTGACTCCGACTGGGTTCGTAACGTGATGAAGGCTGCCGAATGCAGCGTCCTCAGAACGGGAAGGCTCATCAGGATGGTCAACCCGCGGGTGGTCACCGAGCCGGAGGCGGTGAAGCTCGTGCCGCTGATCGTCCGTGGGCCGCTGCGCCTCGTGACGGTCGCTGCATTCCTGCGGCTGTCGGTGGATCCAGCCAGCTGAAGCCGTCGTGGGCTGACGGGCGGAGTCGTTGGAACTGTCCGGGCGTGAGTCCGACCCTGCGTTTGAAGACGCGCCGGAAGTAGCGTTCGTCGCTGAAGCCGACCTCGGCGGCGACCCGCTCGATGGAACGGCCGGTCGAGCGAAACAGCATGCGGGCCCGGTCAATGCGCAACCGATGGATGTAACCGGTGGGCGTTTCACCGAAGGCGTCTCGAAAGGCCCGGCCGAGGTAGTCGGCATTGAACGCCAGAGCCTCGGCGATGCGGGCGGTGCTGAGGCTCGGGTCTGTGAAGTGGTCGGCGATGAATGCTGCTGCCAGTCGTGCGATCTGGGTCGCCGCCGCCCGGCCGGTATCGGCCGGTGGTTCGAGCAAGATCTCGGCCAGCATCAGCTGCAGGTAGCCTCGGGCGGCTTGCGGTGTGAGCATCGCTGCATGCTGGTCGTCGAGCAGGTGCTCGAAGAGCAAGCGGAGCCGGTCGGGTCGGGCGACCGGTCCCGTCTGCCGTCCACGCAGGACCCCGACATCGATGCCATCGGCGTCAGTCGGACCGTAGCCGAAGCACACCCAGTAGAACCAGGTGTCACGGTCCAGGTCGTCGTAGCCATAGTGGCGATGGCCGGCCTGAAGCAGCACCCATTGGCCGCGACGCGCCGCGAACCAACGGTCGTCCTCAGCGATCGGGAGCACTCCGGACTGCACGACGATCAACTCGTGCACCGGCAGGGTCCGGTCGACATGCCGGCGCATCAGTCCCGGAGGGTGGACGCCCGCCTCCACCACTGGCGTCGCTCCCGATCGGGTGGCCGCCCGCTCACCCATCTCTCCAGCTCCGATCCAAAGTCGGAATCGTACCGAAGTTGGTCGGAGGTCTCCCTCCCCTCGTGGGCACCCTGCAAGTAGGGTGCCGGAGCAGGAGGTCGGAATCAACCCCATGGTGGGGGAGGGACAACATGCTCACCGAGGCAGATCTCGACCGTTTCCACCGTGAGGGCCTGCTCGTCCTGCGTGGCCTGTTCAGCGACCAGGAGATCCACGCGCTCCGGGAGGCGGCCGACCAGGTGACCCAGGAAGCACTCGCCGGCGCCGGAAGCGGCCACGGCTATCGCGAGGTCGATGGCCAGAAGCAGTACTACCGCACCGACGGCGTCCTGTGGGAGCACTACGCCGCCTTCCGGATGGCCACGGTCAATCCGAGACTCCTGGCGGCGGTAGGGCAGTGCCTGGGCCACCCGTTCATGCCGATCAACGACTCCTTGGTGGTGAAGCTTCCCCATTCGGGAGTGGCCATCCGCTGGCACCAGGACCCACCGTATGAAGGCCGGGAAGGGTTAGCCGCGACCTTTGGGATCCCCAATTTCGACTGCGACATTTATCTCGACGCGGCCACCATCGACAACGGCTGTCTGTACGGCCTGGCCGGTTTCCACCTCAGCGGCCACGTCGAAGTGGAACGCTTCGACGAGGAGGAGCTGTACGGGCGCGTCGACGCCATCCCGCTGGAGATGGCACCGGGCGATGTGCTGTTTCACGCGATCAGCGCGCCGCACGGGTCAAAGGCCAATGACTCCAACACCCTGCGGCGCGTGTTCTACATCCATTACATGGCCCAAGAGGTCCTGGAGACGCTGCATCCCGAGTGGGTCGGGACCAAGCGCGGCTTTGCCGAGCGCGACATTCAGGAGGCCCGGGCGATGGTCGAGGAGCGCGTCCGGGCCGGCTTGCCCGGACCTGGTACGGCCGAGGTCGAGCTCACACCATACGGATTCGAGTTTGCCGGCGAGCCGGTCACCCCTCAACGGCATTGGCAGACTCTCATCGCCGAACGGACGCCTCGGCAGGCCCGGGCAACGAAGACGCTGGTCTCGTGACGCCCGGCCGCCGCGAGAGCACTCTGGTTTTCGCGGACAGATAGCCCGAGAGGCCCGGCCGTGTACCAGACCCCTCGGGCGAGTCGAAGCGGGTGGATTCGTCAGGCGCCCGTTCCGTTCGACGGTGAAGACTTCGGGCCTCCGGCTCCGAAGCCGGACTCGATGGTGGTCACCTTGAAGTCCTTGTCGACCTTCACCGTGACGATGCTGCCGTCGGACTGCCGGACATGAGCCTCGTACGGCGAGCCGGCCGAGTCGGTCTCGACCCGGATGACCGTCCCGCCCGGCACGGCGGCGAGCGCTGCCGTCTTCACCTTGTTGGCGGTGCCGTCGGTGAGCAGCGTTTCATCCGGGCCGTGAGCCACGGTTGCCGGCCTGCCTCCGCTCGAGGCCGAAGCCGTCGCCGACGGGGTGGCCGTCGACGTCCCGCTCTGCGCCCCGGCGATGTGCGAGCCCGCGAGGATCGCGCCCGCGAACAGCCCGCTCGCGACGAGGCCGGCAGAGACGAGCCCTCTCCGGCGTGGCTTGGACTCCTGGCCCATCACTTGCTTGCCGTCCATCTCCTCCTCCTTCCTTCCGGCGGCGACTCCTTCGCCGCATCTGACCCCGATCGTCGAGGACGAGTCGATGATCAGGGTCAGATGCACCTGTGAGCCGGCCAAGAGTCGCCAGGTTCGGAGGAGTGGGCCGGGGGAACAACGCCTAGGAGCTCCACCGGAAGGAGAGGCACTCGCGGCGCCGGTTCAGCCAGCCCGGCGTCGGAGCTCTGTTCCAAGGACGGTTCGCAGCCGTCCGTCCCTCGCCTCCCAGCGGAGCCTGGCCAGCAGGAGCGTCCGATCGCCGATCGCGACGGCGCTGGTGATCTCTCCGACCTCGGAGCCGTCGAGCAGGACCGCATCCCCGGGCGAGGCGGGACCGTCACCTTCCAGAGCGAGGACGAGCCGACGGGGATGCCCGAGGGTGTCCACCTTGGCCACCGCTTCCTGGCCGGGGAAGCAGCCCTTCTCTCGGGAGACTGCGCTGTTGAGGCCGGACTCCTGCGGCAGGTCACCATCGAGTGCGTCGACCCCGAAGCGGGGGATGCCGGCAGCGACGCGCCAGGCCTCAACCTCCTCGTTCCCCGCGTGGACATACGGCTCCGACAGGGAGCGGAGGAGAGAGTCGTGATCCTTCTCGGGCGCAATGAGATCCACGCCCTCTCCAAGGCACGAGGGCGCCGAGTGGGCGGTCCCCGGCTCTTCGGGTGCCTCCGTCAGACCCGGAAAGGCGAAGATGGCCAGCCCCCCTGTGCGGTCCTGTAGGGCCACGTCCGAGGACAAGATGTAAGGCTCGAGCAGCTCCTGGATCGGCCTTGGCTGTGTGGGGTCCTGGACCAGCAGGAAGCTCCCGTCGGGAACCGTCACCGTGATCGAGGCCCGGACCCCGCCCGTTGGAGTAAGGAACAGGGCATGGCGGGCTCGACCTGGAGTCAGGTCGGCGAGGTCGGCAGTGACCAGATCGTCCAGCCACTCCATGGCGTCGGAGCCCGAGACCGCCACCTGTCTCCAGTACGAGAGGTCGGCGAAGGCCTTCCCCGACCTCAGCAGCTCGACGGTTTCGCCGTTGGCCATCGTGGCTCCAGCTTAGCCCCACGCGCGGCGATCGCTCGAGGAAGAGCGGCGTTGTCGATGCTGGGGCCAGCCGGGCGGGGACCGCGGCTCAATCGGCTGGGGTCGCCGGCAGGGCCCGCGCGAATGCCGCGTCCGATCGCCAGGTGCCCGGCCGTACTCGGATGGAATCCATCTCCACTCACCAGGTCGTTTTCGGTTCCAGCATGCTGGGCGGCGAGCCCGAGGGCGTGCAGGTCCACGACGATGGCCCCTTCCTTGGCAGCCGCTTGGGAAATCGCCGAGTTGTACGCGTCGACCGTAGCTTCCAACTCCGGCGCCGTGAGGCGACGCGTCCGATCGCAGCCCCCACCCGAGGCGGGCGCGAAGGGCTCGCATTCAGAGAACCGACGGAGCTGACCGAGCGGGGGAGTATTTGCGATGAGGACGGTCGTATGGCCACGGTCCCGCAGATCCTGCAGGAGCTTCGTGATCTGTTCGCGGTACAGGGAGGGCGGCACCGCCTCGATGAGGTCGTTCACGTTCAGCCACACAGTGACGACGTCGGGACGAGCCCGCTCGGCCTCCGGGACCTCGCGCAGCAGGGCCTCCTGCACGGTAGCACCGGGTATCCCCAGATTCACCAGTGATGCGGCACGGGGCAGAGCGGTTCGATAGAAGACCTGCGTCCACGCCTGCCGGACGGGATCGTCGGCGCCGAAGCCAAGCGTCTCACTCGCCCCGACAGCGACGTAGGTGAGGGCTGGCCCGGAAGGACTCACCGACGGAACTGCCGCGCCGCCGATCGATCCCGACGAGCTCCCGCAGGCGGTCAGCGCTCCGGCGAGGGCCAGGGCGTACACAGGTGGGATCGCTCGGGCCCCTCGCACCTCAGAGGCCCCCCATGGCTTCACGGGCGGGCATCCTGGCAGCCCGCATGGCCGGGGCGGCCCCCGCGGCAAGCGCGAGCAACGTCGCTCCCACCACGGCGCCTGCCAGG
>DASXTW010000158.1:0-1619 GCA_036505215.1 Actinomycetota bacterium
ATCGACTCCGAACCCATGAAATGTACCCAACGCTCTCCCTCGAGTCATGGAGCGAACCTCCAAAGCGAGCCGCAGTGTCCGGGAACTGGACGGATGAGGTGGTCGTCCAACCGCCTATGGGGCAACTGGGAGACCCTCGGAGGGTCATGCGGGCCAGCGCGGGGATGGCCGTGGCTCTGATGCTGGCTGTTGCCTCGTGCACATCGCCGTTGCGACCCACACCTCCATCAGGGACTGGGTTCCCCGGTCCTCCCAGCGGTTCCGCGACGGGGGGCTCAGTGCCGTCTTCCCGATCGCCCAGGTATGAGGTCGTGGCCTCCATCCTCTCCACGAGAGGGACGAGCACACCTTGGGCATGCGATTCCATGCTCCTGTCTTTACCGCCCGCGGGGTGCTCTGGCGTGCCGGTCACCGGCTATGACTTCGAGCATTTGTCGGGAGTCCAACGCCTTCGAGGCACGTGGTGGACCGGGCCGCTCCTTCTGGTCGGGACGTGGGATGGCGAAAGCTTGACCCTGACGCGTCCTCCGGTCCCGCGACGCTCACCACAGCCTGAGCCTTCCCCTCCCTCAAGCTGCCCAGGCCGGACGAGGCCGGCCATCAAGATCCTCGCGAGGAGAGTCACCCGCGAGCACGCGAGGTTCAACATGCTCGCTCTGGAGCGGTGCGGCGACCGGCTCTGGGTCTTGGTGGCGGTCGCCGACGAGGCCACGATCGCCTACCTTCCTCATCGCTTCGGCAACCCCTTCCTCGTTAGCGGGTGGCTTCGGCGCCTCGGCAGCTCATGATGCGGCGGAAGTTACCCGACGTGTCAAGCTGTTCCCGGGACACCGTCGTAGCGCGCACCTTGCCGACGGCTTTGCGTTTGCGCACCAGTCGTTCGGCTTGATCATCATTTCACCGTGCCTCAGGAATGGAGTTCCTCCCAGTGCAGCCCGTCTCGATGAAGCACCGCCCGCTGGGTGCAGGCTTGAGGTCGGGGCTCAGGAAGTTGACGTCTAGGTTCCGATGACGGAGAACCACAGGCCCTTCAGAGCGTCTATAGAGGTCGAGCTTGCTCGAGTGGTCATCGTCTTTGGCCTGGCTTCGGCCCTACTGCTGGTGATGACAGGAACGCCCGCTCGGGCCGATATCGCTCTGTGTCCTTCGTTTGGCACACCTTCGAGTGATGTGCAGGCGCTCAGGCGAGCGCCCTTTGCGTTCGACGGTGTAGCCGTAGACGGCCGCGTGATCGACGACCCTGAGCGCGGAGTGGAGTTGGTTTCCCCCCTGACCTTCCGAGTGACTCGGTGGATCAAGGGCGGCTCGTCCTACGGGACCCCCCTTCCCTCGGGCGCCGAGGGCGTCCGCATCTGGGATGGGAGGTACGCACGGCTCTCTCCGAGGTTGCTGAACAAGTACTCCGCGAACCTGGAACTCCGCTTTCCAGGGGAAATCGTGGCCGTCCCTGGCCAGGCCTGGCGTGTCTACGCGACGAACGAGAACGGCGTCAACTTCACGTGCACAAACTTACTTGGGTCTCATCCTCTGGGGCCATCCGAGTTTGCACCTTCTTCTCCACCCCGATCCCTAGGGCCCTCCGGTTCGTCGCGGCCCGGCCCTCACTGGGGGCTCGGCCT
>DASXTW010000159.1:0-6900 GCA_036505215.1 Actinomycetota bacterium
CCCCGCCCGGTCCGCATCGTGTTCGGGGCCGCCGATCCGTACCTGAACCGGCGGGTGGCCGAGCGCTTCCACGAGCTTCTGCCCACCTCCGAGCTCTTCCTGCTCCCCACCGCCCGCCACTTCGTACAGATGGGCGAGCCGCAGCAGGTCCCCCGGCTGATCACGAGCGTCCCTGGGCAGGATGCGTGACATGCGCCGGATCGGCCGGAGGGTGGCGGGCGGTATCCGGAGACGATCTTGGTCACCGGGCGGCCGGGGGAGATCTTCTTTGTCGGCACGGTTCGCCCAGAAATCTACTGTCGAGCACGGTCGCGCTAGAATCGCCGGCGCTGGTTTACGTGATCCGTCGACGACGGAGTGGAAGGAGACGCGCTGCGAACGGAGCCGCGACCTGACAGCGGCTATACCCGCACCTGGTCTCCGTCCGGCGAGGTCGAGTACGCGATGCTCGAGGACGGAACGCGCCTGCGGTACTTGAAGACCGGATCGGGCCCGACAGCGCTGATCCTGCTGCACACGGTGCGCACGCAGCTCGATCACTTCCAGCTCTTGATCCCGAAGCTCATGCAGGCGTACACCGTCTACGCGGTCGACATGCCCGGCATGGGCTGGTCCGACATCACCCCGAGAGCGAGTTACACCGAGCCGGCGCTGCGCCGCGCGCTCGTCGAGTTCGTACCGAAGCTGGGTCTCACGGAAGTGATCCTGGCAGGCGAATCGATGGGGGCGACGGTGTCCCTGACCGCCTCCACTGAGCTCGAAGGGCGCGTGCGCCGCGTCGTCGCCTGTAACCCGTACGACTACCCGAAAGGCGTCGGTCGAGCTAATCGCGTCGCCTCCATCTACGTCGGCGGGGCGCGCCTCCCGGCCATTGGCCCGGCGGTCACGAGGCTGGAGAACAAGCCGGTGCTCGGCCACGTCCTCCGGGGCGGTCTGTACGACGGGAGCAAGCTCCCCGGTCACTACCTCGCCGAGCTGCGTCGCGTTGGACGTCGTCGCGGCTACCCGCGCGTGGCGCGCGAGGTCTACTGCAACGTGCAGAGCATGATCGGCGCCCGAGAACTCTACGCCCGCGTCACCCCACCAGTGACCCTGATCTATGGCGAACACGACTGGTCACGCCCGCCAGAACGCGAAGCCAACCTCGCCGTGCTTCGAGGCGCCCGATCGATCACGCTCCCCGACGCCGGACACTTCGCTGCTCTCGAGCAGCCCGCCCGCGTCGCCGAGATCCTCCTCGCCGACCCCGGCCCCTGACCGCGCCACGGACTTAAGGCGACACCCGGCTCACAATAGCGCGGTACGAAGACGCCGGTGGTTGGTCGTCTACCGTCCTCTCATCGGCCAATGTCGTCGCGCCAAGCTAACTGCAGCGATCGTTAGCCGGACTGAGCGTCGTCGAGCGCCGTGCAGAAACGGATGCGCTGTGCCAAGACGTGGTCGTGCTAGGCAAGACGCCCACTCTGCTCCACGGAATCCGTCGTCCCTCGCTACGCATTCAACGTAACCGGAGTCGATGCCAGAGTCGCACGAGGCGTCGCAGGTCTGGTCCGACTCCCCCCGGGGGGGAGTCGTACCTACGACGCTTTCTCGGCACGAATGGTCTCGCCCCCAGGTGTCAGGCTCGCGACACCCTCGGCAACGGGGCCCACGCCGACGTGGCGAAGGGGAATTCCACAGATGAGATCCAGAAGGCCATCCATCTTTGCACGAGGGGAGGAGCAACATCTCGCAGAACGTAGCGTCGGCGTCGCGATGTTTCCCAACCTGTGACGGAATCTCTGCGGGAATCTCGGGAGGCAAGGATTCTTCCCCCGAGGCAAGCCAAGCGGGGCCTCCCCACCGCGAGGGGCTCGACCGATTCTTGCATCAAGCGGTGCGGGAGGCCGGCCGATAGAACCGACAGGTGCGCGTGAGCATGGAAGACGGTAGCCCTCTCGACGACGCTCGAATCCTGGTCGTCGACGACGAGCCGCCGAATGTCCGGCTCCTCCAGCGCGCTCTCGAGCAGGCCGGGTACGTCAATGTGGAGGTCACGACCGACTCACGTCGTGTCGCCGGTCTGCTGGCAGAGTTCGGGCCGGACCTGATCCTTTTGGACTTGTTCATGCCTCACCTCGACGGCTTCCAGGTGATGGACCAGTTGACACGACTGGTTCCGCTGAGCACCTATTTGCCCGTCCTGGTACTCACCGCCGACATCACGACCGAGATCAAGCGGAAAGCTCTGGCCCGAGGAGCGAAAGACTTCCTCACCAAACCCTTCGATCTGGAGGAGGTTCTCCTCCGGATTCACAACATGTTGGAGATTCGGCAGCTTCACCTCCAACTCCGGAGGCAGAACGAGGAGTTGGAAGAGCGGGTACGGCTTCGGACTCTGGAGCTCGAGCGGGCTCTGGCCACGGAACGACTGGCGGCGGAGCGCCTGCGCGAGCTGGATGAATTGAGGAGCGCGTTCTTGACGGCGGTGTCGCATGAGCTTCGGACCCCTCTTACGTCTGTCCTCGGGGGCGCCTTGACGCTGGAGCGGCAAAGCGCCGGGCTGAACGACGAAGATCGTGACGAGCTCGTCCACGGGGTTGTGGCCAACGCGAGGAACCTCAATCGGCTGCTCTCCGATCTCTTGGATACCGATCGCCTGGTCAGAGGGATCGCCGAGCCGACGCGCACGCCGACCGACCTCGGCGCCCTCATTACGGGGGCGGTTGCCGCGTCGGAAATCCCAGAAGATCACCCGGTCCATGTTCAAGCCGATCCGGTGATGATCGACATCGATGCACCGAAAGTGGATCGCATCGTGCAGAACCTCGTGGCCAATGCGGGTCGCCACACACCGCCCGGTACTCCGATCTGGGTAAGGACCTGCCGTGAGGAGGGGGGCGTTCTCATCGTCGTCGAGGACGCCGGCCCGGGTGTGCCCGAGGCCTTCAGAACGAGCATCTTCGAGCCCTTCCAGCAAGGAGAGCATCGCGTCGAGCACGCTCCTGGTGTTGGGATCGGACTCTCTCTGGTGTCCCGATTCGCCCAACTGCACGGTGGCAGGGCCTGGGTCGAAGAGCGGCCCGGTGGCGGCGCCTCCTTCCGAGTATTTCTCCCCGCGGCGACCGAACCAGTGAACGGATAGAGGGGCTGGTCGCCAACGAGCAGGATTCGGGCCCGGGAGCGGCTCGTCAACCCGCAGGGTCGAGTGTTCGCTCCGCAAGTGCTTGGTCCGAACGCCCATCGGTCCGCCTCCACGTGGAGAGATGGGGAGAGAACGTGGGGTGACAGGAGTCTCCATGTTCTCTCGCCCAACGCGCCACGTGCCCACTAACCACAAACTCGGCTGTGCGAAACGCTGACCCTCGTCGCAGGCTCGTCGAGGAATCGGTTAGGCCCCATCGAGGCCTCGACCATGAAGACACCGGAGCCGCGGCCCGATCGCTTCCTCCTCCGGCAGAGGGTGCAAGGGTTCGAAGGGACGACGTGTTTGGTGGACCAATCCATGAGTACGACCTTGCCGTTTGAATCGGAGGTTTGTGTGCCCTTCTGAGAGCCATGCTCTCGGAAGCCTGAAGAAGTCAAGTGGCGCGAACGTAGAATCCTGCTGTCCGTCGTCCAGGAGAACGCCTTGGCCGAAATCATCATCGGCCGTGAGTCGGAGCTTGGCACCTTATGGCGGTTCCTGGACTCGATCCCCACCGGCCCGGCTGCCCTGCTCCTCTCAGGTGATCCGGGCATCGGGAAGACCACGGTATGGAATGAAGGGGTAGCAGGTGCTCTTCAGAACTCGTACCGGACCCTGACATGCCGCCCGGTCGAGGCAGAGACACGCCTTTCCTACGCCGCCCTCGGTGACGTCCTGGAAACCGCTCTCGAGGAGATCCTCCTCGAGCTCCCCGACCCGCAGCGCCACGCGCTGGAGGTTGCCCTGCTGAAGGCGAGCTCCACTACCCGGCCCGATCAGCGGGCCGTTTCCCTTGCCGTACTGGGCTGCTTGCGGTCGCTGTCCTCCTCCGCACCCGTGATGGTGGCCATCGACGACGTCCAATGGATCGACCGTCCCTCGGCCCGCGTGCTTCAGTTCGTCCTGCGTAGGCTGAAGCACGAACCTGTCGGCGTGATGGTGGCAGTGCGGGGTGCCGCAGATGACCCGCTGGGCGTTGCCTCGGATCTACCGGAAGAACGTGTCCATGCCCTTCGGGTCGGGCCGCTGTCCGTGGATGCCCTGGATCAGGTTCTCCGGGCCAGGCTGGGTACCGGGTTCGCCCGACCCACGCTCCTGCGCCTTCACGAGATGTCCGGGGGCAATCCGTTCTTCGCGCTGGAGATCGGCTTGGCGCTCCTTCGACGCGGAGATGACGTGGCGGCTGGTGAGACGCTTCCCATCCCCGATCGGCTCCACGAACTGATCGAGCATCGACTGGCGGGGCTTCCCGGGGAGACGATGGAGGTCCTCCAGCTCGTGTCAGCTCTCGCCGTCCCCACGTTCGACCTGGTGACCGCTGCGATGGCTCCCTCCCCGAGCGTCAGGGCTCGCCTGAGCCCGGCGATCGACCAGAAGGTCGTCGATGTGGAGAGTGGCCGAATCCGGTTCAGCCACCCGCTGATCGCGTCGGTTGTCTATCAGTCCATCCCGTTCGTACGGCGCCGGGAGCTACATGCGCAGTTGGCGACGGTCGTGCTCGACTCGGAGGAACGAGCCCGGCACCTGGCCCTCTCCGTTGACGGTCCGGATGACTCGGTTTCCGATGCGCTCGAGGAGGCCGCCAGACGAGCCTGGTCACGAGGAGCCCCTCAATCCGCGGCTGAGCTCTGGGACATGGCCAGCCGATCGACACCCGAGGTTCGACACGAGGATCTCCGTCGTCGGACTCACCAGGCGGGCCTGTCCCACTATGAGTCCGGAGACACCTCGCTGGCCCGAAAGGTCCTGCTCGAGACCGTAGAGCTTTCGAGTAAGGGGCCACTTCGAGCCCGGGCGCTGCTGGATCTCGGGATGGTCGTCTCCGCGGGAGAGGGTTGGCGGCCGGCCCTCGATGTGTTCCGACGCGCGCTGGAGGAGGCTGGAGAGGAGCTCGCGTTGAGAGCCTCCATCGAGCAAGCCCTGGGGTACGTCTGGCTGTTCCGAGGGGATGTCAGAGCTTCGGAGCGGCACGCCAGTGCAGCGCTGCAACTCGCGGAGGCGCTTCAGGAACCCCGCGTGCTGGCGGAGGCGTACCAGGCCTATTCCTTCGTCCATTTCCTCCTCGGACGTGGGCTCGATCTCGACATGTTGGATCGAGGCATCGCTCTGGAAGGGCACATGTCGGAGGTGTTTCTTTCTCTTGTCCTGCGCCCCACCTACGTCCTCGCTCAGCTCCTCAAGTACTCCGACAGCCTCGACGCGGCCCGCGAAAGGTTTCAGAAGCTCCTGGCCGAGGCCACCGAGCGAGCCATCGAGAGCCCCGTCCCCGCTCTCCACTACCACCTCGCGGAGTTGGAGTGCCGAGCGGGCGATTGGGATGCCGCCCTCGAACATGCTCGGGAGTGCGTTGCGGCGGCCCAACAGACGGCTATGGCCTTCTTCCAGCCCTTCGCCCAATTCTCCATCGCCCTAGTCGAAGCGCATCTCGGGCGGGCGGATGCGGCGGTGCTCGCCGCTCAGGAGGGCCTGCGGTTTGCCGAGACGGCCGGCGAGGTCCTCAGTATGGTGCTGAACCTCTCGGTCCTGGGTTTCGTCGAGCTCTCCCGAGGCCGCTACGCCGAGGCCGACCGGTATCTCGCCAAGGCCATCGAGCTCGAAGAGGCCATGGGCGTCGAGGAGCCCGCGTACTTCCGCATCGTTCCTGATCAGATCGAGGTGCTGGTCGCCATGGGACGACTGGACGAGGCCGAAGCCCTTCTCGTGCCATTCGAGGAGAGGGGAAGGAGGCTCGACCGGGCCTGGGCCATCGCCACCGCAGCCAGGTGCCGGGCCCTCCTCGCGGCTGCCCAGGGCGATCTGGCGGCCGCCTTGGGTGCCGCCGATGAGGCGATCCTGGAGCACGGCCGCCTGCCTCTGCCCTTCGAACTGGGACGGACGCTCCTCGTGAAGGGAACGGTGGAGCGCCGGGCCAAGCGAAAGCGGGAGGCCCGGGACACCCTCACCCGGGCCCTGGAGGTCTTCGAGAGGCTGGGTGCCACATCGTGGGCGGAACGAGCCCGTGTCGAGATGGCGCGCATCGGGGGCCGGGCTCCCTCTTCCCTGGATCTCACCCCGACCGAGGGCAGGGTGGCGGAGCTGGTCGCCGCTGGCAGCACCAATCGAGAGGTTGCCGACGCCCTGTTCCTGAGCGTCCACACCGTGGAGGCCAACCTCAAGCGGATCTACCGGAAGCTGGGCATCCGCTCGCGCACGGAGCTGGCCTCGAGGTTCGGTTCCCGCCTCACCGGGAAGTGACCAGTACTGGTCCGTCACAGCAATCGGTAGGGGTTTCGGGGATTCCTCACGTGGTCGCTCCTCCTACGCTCTGGATCTGGGATCGGTCATCTCGAAGGGAGGAGCCATGAGCACGAAAGCGGGCACGATCGGGGTCTCCGCTCGGCCGGCGCTGTTCACGGTGTGGACGGCTGCGGTGTCCGCGCTTGCCGTGACCGCTCTGATCATGAGCGCGGTGGCGCTGAACGTGGCGGTGCGCAGCGGTGAGCGCCCGTCCCTGCAAGCGGCTCGGGACGTGGCCGCCCCCGGTCGGGTGATCACTGGGACCGGACCTGGGCTCATCCAAGTGGCCGGGGAGCCCGCGCGAACCACGGTGGTCCCCCGGATCTACTCTGGTTCGGCTGTTACCGGCACCGGCCCGGGCCTCGCAGTTGTCGCCCTCGAGCACTCGCAGCCTTACGTGACCGGAACCGGACCGGGTCTGATTCAGGTTGCCGACGGCACGGAAAGGCCGTGAGCCC
>DASXTW010000160.1:0-82503 GCA_036505215.1 Actinomycetota bacterium
ATCTCATCGCGAGTGGCGCCAGCAACCCGGACATCGCGGGCACGCTGTTCCTGTCGCGCAAGACGGTCGAGCGACATGTCTCGAACATCCTGGGGAAGCTCGGGGTGAAGAATCGTGCCCAGCTCGCGGCCAGGATGGCAGCCGGCGACGGACGTCACTAGCACCGAGCCGCCGAGCTGACGCGTCGCGGCCGCTCCTACGCCGTTATCTACGAAGGACTCGACCCCGTGACCGGGCGAGAACGATGCAGCTGGCACCCTCCGGCACCGACCGCGCCGAAGCCGAAGCGCTCGCCGCTCTACTCGCATCCGACCGACTAGAGCGCGCCACCTACGCCTCGACCGGTGCCGACGATCCGGGCCTCGTCTTCGCCGACGGCAACGGCAACGAGGTGCATCCGCACGCGCAGTCCCAGGCCTTCGATCGATCGTGCGGCGCGCGCCATGCCGATCATCAGCCTTCACGAGTTGTCCCAGCGTTTCGCGATGTCGGGGGTGGCCAGGTCGTGCAGGTCGGGGCTGCTGCTGTAAGCGCGGTTTGTTCGGCGGCGTCGAGTTGGGGACGGAGTTTCGCGGTGATCCGCGCGAGCTGTTGGGCGTCGATGGTGCCGTCGGCGAACTGGTCGGCGGCAAGGTCTGAGGAACGCCGGCTAGAAGGTCAATCGCATGGGACAGTTCCGGGCGCTGGCTGGCTGCCGGCATCCTGTTCGCGGCCGCCCTCTACGAGCTCTCGCCGCTCAAGGACGTCTGCCTCCGCAAGTGCCGAGCCCCCTGGGATTCCTGCTGGGGTCAAGGCGTAGAGGTCTCTCGGGAGCAGCGCGCATGGGCACGAAGCACGGCGCCTGGTGCGTCGGCTGCTGCTGGGCGCTGATGGCAGCGCTCTTCGCGATCGGCATCATGAACCTCGCCGGGATGGCGTTTATCGCCGCACTGATCGCTGCCGGGAAGCTGCTTCCCTGGCGTACGGTGACCTATGGCACCGCCGTCATCCTTGCCCTGTTGGGCGTGCTGGTGGTGGGTGGCGCCGCACGCGATCCCGGACCTCACCGTGCCGGGCGGTGCTCCAACGATGTGATCCGATCACCCACCGACCACTATCGGAGCCGGCGGAAGAACTCCCGCAGATCGTCGATCAACAGAGTTGGGCTGCTCGGCTTCACGATGCCGAGTCCTCGCGAGACGATGGCCCGAGTTCCGGGTCAGTTGACATGTTCTCAAGTCCGAGCGCTTACCCAGACGCTCGGGCCTGCGGCGTTCGGGTTCTTACAGTGTTCCCTTCGCCTCCGCGATTCCTCCACGATTTCTCCCCCCGGCTCCTCCGGCCCTCACTGACCATTGGGCCCGTCGGCCAGGGACCTACCTCCTCTCGGCGACGATTGCCCGATTAGGATCGCGGCTGTTGCGCTGGCGGCGACCGAATCAATCCTCCGCTGAGCCGTGCCAGCCTCCGGCCCGGTCATTGCGTGGAGGAAGCTCCACGAGGAGCTCCCAGCGCGTGTCGCTTAGAGATTCCTCGGACGAGGTCTCGGTGCCGAGGTTACCGATGCAGAACTGAGGGAGTCTGTGCCACCGCTCGCCCGAGTTGTCGCTGCGCTGGGCTCGACGAACCATTCTCGTCCGAACAGGAGTCGGAAAACCGGAGTAGGTAGTCCAAGCAACACCCTGAACACACGCCCTGCGGCGCTCCTTGCGCTCACCTGCGACCTATGAGCAGCCAGTGCGGCGCGCTTCTGCGACGCGAAGGCGCGTACATCGACGCGATGTGTGATGGCGGATCGGGGTGTGCCGGCTTACGTCATTCCAGTGTGAAGCCCAAGCGCCGACCGATGAAGGCGAGCCCCCGGATCAACCACTGCGGCGGCTTTGCCATAACCGCAGTGCCGTATTCGACAGCAGCCATCGAGAGGTAGATCCCCGAGCGGAGGCCTCTTGGTCCCTTGAACTTGCCCACCCGGATCAAACGGTCCAGTGTCTCCAGGAATTCCTGGAAGGTGAGGGCGGGCCGATGCACGTTCAGGAACCGGACCGGCGTCGCAGTAGCGTTGCGGAACGCATGGGTCGCCCCACGCGGCACTGTCAGCGACTCTCCCGCTGGCACCTTATGCCAGTCACCATCCCGGAAGACCTCCAGCGTGCCGTTGAGAACCTCGTACGTCTCCTCCTGCTCGGGGTGGTAGTGGGTATTCGTGTGGCCTCCCGGCTCGAGCACTATGTCCATTTCGACGTGGGCGCCGTCGGTGGCCGCCGAGGGGGTGGTGACGGTTGCCTCCAGCCCGAAGACCGACCGGAGGTTGAGGGCCTTGCTTTCCGACTCACTATCGTGGCGTTCCTGCCGCCTCTCCATTGCAGTGCCTCCTTTCTGCCTCGGGTGGGGCCCGCCGGGGCCGGCGAGCCGGCTTCCGGCGAGCCCCTAGGGCAGGCTAGGGAGGGAGAGGCGCTGCGGGCATCGGGGCTACCACCCATTTGGGGCGGTCGACTACGTAATTCGTGGGCTACATGAGGCCGTGCTTGGTCGCGTACGTGGAGGCCAGGACCCTCGCCGCCCGGCCGTGGGCGCCGATCTTCGAATACACGTTGGAGAGATGACGTTCGACGGTTCGCACGGAAAGGAACAGCTCGGATGCGATCTCCTCGTTGGACCGTCCCTGCCCCACCAGGCGGAGGACGTCGACCTCACGGGCGGAAAGGCGATGATCGGGCCGTTCGGTGATGTCTGGCACGATCTCCACCAGCAGCTGCGTGGCCCGTTTGGTGTCGGCGCGGGCACCGAGGGCGTCGAACGCGAGCTGCGCCGCTCTGGCCTCCGCGGTCGCTCCATCGGCGCGACCCAGGCCGACCAGGGCCCAAGCCAGCCTGAGTCGGGCTCGGGCTGCCTCGAACGGTGCGCCGGCCTGATCGAACAGATCCCTTGCTCGCTCGAAGGCGTCCCTGGCACCGGCCGCGTCTCCGCGAGCCGCAGCGACTTCCCCTGTAGCGAACCTCGCGGCAGCCCGCAGCGCTGGGGTCCCCACCCCCTCGGCGATGTCGTGGAGCTCGGCTGCCGGAACCTCCGCCCCCTCCGGATCCCCCAGGGCGGCCCGGGCCCTCGCCAGGATCTCCAGCGCGTCCACTCGCTCGACCGGATCATCGCGGGGCACCGCTCGGAGGTAGCTCTCGGCCAGATCGATGGCGGTCTGGTGGTCACCGCGATCGAGGGACAGGGCCGCTCGGGTGGACAAGGTGAGATGGGCCAAGCCGAACCGGAGGGGCCGGGCATCGAGATCGTCCAGGAGCTCATCCGCCTCGTGGAATCGTCCCTGCCGCCTTCGCAGGTCGGCCAGGGCAACCTGGGCCATGCCCGCCTGCACCGGCCGGGCCGCCGCTCCCTCCATCTCTTGGACGAGCTCCCGCTCCGCCTCCTCCCATCGCCCCCACCACACCAGAACCGTCCCGTACTCCCAGCGCCAAGAGCGGAATGGTTCCGCCAGGCGCCTGTCGGCCAGCTCGCTCGCCTGGCGGTGCCACTGGGCTGCCCGGTCAAGATCCCGGACACGCAAGCAAGCGGTCATCAGCGAGCAGCACACAGCGACGGACGAGGCTCCGTCGAACATCTCCCCCGCCAGAGCCGCAGCGGAGGCCTCATCGAGCAGGCGCATGCCGTCGGCCACCTGCCCCGCACTGACCAGGACCTCACCGAGGCGGCTCTTGGCGATGATCAGCACGTCGGGTACTCCGGTCCGATAGCCCGCCTCGAGCGCTCGCTCGGCCAGGCGGCGGGCCTTAGGGATGTCTTTGTCGAATAGCACAGCCATCCAAGCCTCGGCCAGGTCGATCGCCCCCAGCCACGGCGATTCAGGACGGTCTCGAAGGAGATCCCGGCCTCGCTGGATCCACCCCGAAGCGACCGCGGGATCACCCCGGAAATTCAGGACATCGAGCGCCATGTTGAACGCCACCCGCGCGGCCAGCTCCCGATCCCCGCGCTGAAGGAAGAGCCGATAGGCCCGTTCCCGGGCGCTGAGCGCGGTGGCCGCATCGTCCAGCCATCCAGCCGCGCCGGCCAAGCCGTCGAGCGCCTCTGGCGTCTCACCGTGCTTGAGGGCCTCCTCGAACGCTGCCCGTGCCTCCTGCCACGCCCCGGCAAGAAGGGCCATCCATCCTCGTGCCACAGGGTCCGGAGCGTCCATAGCGGGAATCGTACGCCGCGATCGGAGGCACCGGCTGCCCCCGAGTTCCAAAGCGGGCGCCATTGGAGAGCTAGATTGGCCGCAGGCGGAGAAACAGGCAGACGCCTGGGGCAGCGGCGTCGCGCTGGCTGAGCGACCTCTGCTTTGCAAAGGGCTGCCTACGACGATTCTGTCTCCCGGCGAACCGCCGCCAGGATCGCCGCGAGGGTCTCCGCCGCCCCACGGTCGCCGCCAGGAACAGAGTGCGCGTAGACGTTGAGAGTTGTGGAAGCGCGGGAGTGGCTGAGCCGCTGGGAGACCGTGGCAATGGGGACCCCAGCAGCGAGCATTTCGGTCGCCATGAAGTGGCGAAGGTCGTGCAGCCGGAAATGGGGCAGGCCCGCTTCACGTCGGGCCGCGATGAACCGCTTGGTGAGCCAGTTGGGCAGCCACGGCTTTGTCCCCGTCCGGACGCATTGCGAACACGAAGGCGCCGTCCATGAGCTCCACCCCCGAGTGCCGAGCCCGATCCTCCGCATCCGAGCGGTGATCCATCAGCACATCGAAGGTCTCGCCATCGAGCTCCACCCGATAGGTCCGGTGGGTCTTGGTGGAGCGGAGCTCGGGGCCATTCGGGCCCTCGATCAGGGCCCGGGTGAAGGCGACGGCGGGCCGCTCTTCGTCGACGTCTCCCCACTGCAGAGCCAAGAGCTGGCTGCGACGAGCGCCGGTCGAGACAGCGAGCCTGAGGAAACAGAAGAGCGGTGGATCCTCTCGCCTCGCCCACTCCAGCAGGACGGCCACCTGTCGGGGGCTTGGTGGGCGGATTCTTGCGGGTGCGACCCGTGGGGGCGTCGCGTTCGTCGCCGGGTTCAGCCAGATCCAGTCCCACCGGACCGCCTGGGCGAGCGCCCGGTGCAAAACCCCATGGACACGAGCGACCGTCCCGGGCGCGAGAGGGCGTTCGCCTCGGCCGCCGGCACGCAGAAGGTACCCGTAGAAGTCGTCGATGTCGGCCGTGGTCAGCTTCGCGAGGTCCACGTGCCCGAGGTGCGGGTTGAGGTAGCAGTCGATGATCGAGCGCGTGTGGCTCACGGTGGAGGGCGCCCAGCCGGGGGACGCGGCCTGGAACCACTGATCGAGGAGGTCGGCGAGGGCGCCGGCTTGGATCCGGGCCCGACCAGCCTCGGCGACCAGGTCCTCGAGCTGCCGGCGAGCGAAGCGTGAGGAACCATGCACGGTTTTCGTCAGCCACCGCTCCCGCCTGCTCTCCGGATCCTTGCCCTGGTAGACCCGCAACTCCCAGGAGTCCCTTCCGCGCTGGCGCATCGATCCGTGTGCCACGACGGGCGGACTGTAACCCGGTCATGGGCAAGCCATGGGCAACTCATGGGCAAGTGAGGATTTGGGAGGCAGGTCGATTGGGGAAAAAGGCCAAGTCAAAGCTCGTCTTCTCTGAGCGGACGACGGGATTCGAACCCGCGACCCCCACCTTGGCAAGGTGGTGCTCTACCAACTGAGCCACGTCCGCGTGACCGCCATTCTATCAAGGGCCTCTCTCCCACTCACGAGCCCGTAGAGCCGAAGCCACCCTCCCCCCGGTCGGAGGCCGGGAGCTCCTCCGACCAGGTCGGTTCGACGAGTTGAACCGGCATGATCACGAGCTGGGCGATCCGGTCACCCCGCTTGATCGACACTGCCCGGTGGCGGTCGAGGTTCACCACCGCGCACGTCACCTCGCCCCGGTAGCCCGCGTCGATGAGCCCGGGCGAATTGGCGAGCGTCAGTCCCTCCCGTGAGGCCAGGCCCGACCTGGGTAGCACCAGCCCCGCGTGGCCGTCGGGGATGGCCACCGCTACTCCGGTCGGGATCAAGGCCCTCTCCCCCGGCCCGACCTCAGCGTCGACAGCCGAGGCAAGGTCCAGGCCCGCGTCGCCAGGATGGGCATACGCGGGCAGCCGAGCGTCCGGCCTGAGCTTGCGGAAAGGCAGCTGCATGCCAGCCGTCAGGTCACGCTTACCACGAAGGAGAACTCCCGGGTGACGTCCTGCGGGTCATCGGGCGGCCCGTAGCTCAGGTGCACAGTCACGCTCCCCGGTCCCACCGCCTCGAACGTGAGCACGGCCCGGCCCAACTCCTCGCCTCCGCCCAGTGGGGGCCGGTACCCGGTCGATTCAAGCTTCAATACGGCTTCGTCGAGGGCATCCTGCACCCGCCACATGTACCCGCCCGGTGCGTCGGAGGGCAGCTGCACCGCCACCGTGGCCCCGCGAGTCAGGCCTACCGATCGGTTCTCGTCGTCCTGATCGAGAACGATCGCTGCTCGCCCCAGGCTATCCCGGGGAAGGTCGAGCTTCGAGCCACTCGAGGAACATGCCACCAGCGCTGCCAGAACAAGCGCCAGACTTGAACCCCCGACCCTCATTCCCGCCGAGCATACCCCCCGTGAGAAGAGGAGAAGGGCGCCCGAAGACGCCCTCCTCTTCGTCCGCGACCGGCGAGACTTACGAGCAGCCGCTGGTCGAGCCGCAGCCCGTGCACACGTAGCAGGACCCTGCAGGCTGCATCTTGGCCCCGCACGCGTAGCAGAGCGGGGCGTCCAGGATCCTTGCGCCGGGTGACGGCGATTGCTTGCGACCCTCCTCCAGATCGATCAGCCGCGGAGCTGGTCCGGCCCCCGTCACTCCCTCGATGAGCGAGGGGGCCTCATCCGATGACGAGTCCTCGGCAGCGGTGGCGGCGCCGTTGCCGTACTCCTTCGCGTATTCCATCCGCTCCGCGATCGTCTGGATCCCCAACTCCGCCCGTCGCTCCGGCGAGAGGTATGTCAGGGCCAGGCGCCGGAAGATGTAATCCATCAGCGAGCTGGAGAAACGGATATCGGGGTCGTTGGTCATCCCGGACGGCTCGAAGCGCATGTTGATGAACTTGGACACGTAGTCCTCCAGCGGCACGCCGTACTGAAGCCCGACCGAGACCGCGATGGAGAACGCATCCATCAGACCCGACAGCGTCGAGCCCTGCTTGGAGACCTTCAGGAAGATCTCCCCGATCCCGTCCTCGGGATACTCACCCGCCGTGATGTAGCCCTCCGCGTCCCCGACTCGGAACGAGAACGTCCGGGCGGGGCGGGTTTGAGGGAGCCGCTTCTTCGACGACCAGGGCAGCACGCCCGGAGCCGCCTCCTCCTCGACTCGCTCCGCCTTCTTCTTGTCGGCCGACAGCGGCTGTGCCACCTTGCAGTTGTCCCGGTAGACGGCAATGGCCTTCAGACCGAGCTTCCATCCCTCCACGAGGAGCTGCTCGACCTCCTCCACCGTGACGTGCTCCGGCATGTTCACGGTCTTGCTAATTGCCCCCGAGATGAACGGTTGGGCCGCCGCCATCATCTTCACGTGGCCCATGTAGTGGATAGCTCGATCCCCCATCGAGCAGTCGAACACCACGTAGTGCTCCTCCTTGTGGAACGGGGCGCCGACCACGGTGTTGTGTTCGGCGATGTAAGCCACGATCGCCTCCACCTGGTCCCCCTCGTAGCCGAGCCGGCGAAGCGCACGCGGGACCGTCTGGTTCACGATCTGCATGGTTCCCCCACCGACCAGCTTCTTGTTCTTGACCAGAGCCAGGTCGGGCTCGATCCCCGTAGTGTCACAATCCATCAGAAAAGAAATGGTCCCGGTTGGCGCCAAAACCGAAGCTTGTGCGTTTCGGTAGCCGTGCTGCTCCCCCAGGGCGATGGCTTCGTCCCATGCAGATTTCGAGGCCTGCAACAACCCCTCGGGAACCAGCTCGGGGTCGATCTGGTCGGCCGCCGCCCGGTGCTTGCGCATCACCCGGAGCATTGCGTCCCGGTTGGGAGCGTAGCCGGCGAAGGGGCCCATCTCCTTTGCGATCTTCGCGCTCGTCCGGTAGGCCCAACCCGTCATCAGCGCGGTGAGCGCTCCTGCCCAAGCACGCCCGGCGTCCGAGTCGTACGGGAGGCCTCGAGCCATCAGCAGGGCTCCCAGGTTGGCGTACCCCAGCCCGAGCTGACGGAACGCCTTCGCGTTGCGCTCGATCTTCTCGGTCGGATAGCTCGAGTTGCCGACGATGATCTCCTGCGCGGTGAACACCACCTCGACCGCGTGCTTGAAGCCGGCGAGATCGAAGTTCCCGTCCTCGTCCATGAACTTCAGAAGGTTGAGGCTGGCAAGATTGCACGCGCTGTTGTCGAGATGGAGGTACTCACTGCATGGGTTGGATGCGTTGATGCGGCCGCTGGCCGGGCAGGTGTGCCAGTCGTTGATCGTGGTGTCGTATTGCAGGCCAGGATCGGCGCACTCCCACGCGGCCTGAGCCATCTCCCGCATCAGTGCGCGAGCGCGGACAGTCTCGAGGGTCTCGTCTCGGGTGACCGCTTTCAGCTTCCAGTCGCGGTCCTCCAGGTACGCGCGCATGAACTCGTCGGTCACCCGGACCGAGTTGTTCGCGTTCTGGTACTGCATCGAGTACGAGTCCCTGCCGTCGAGGTCCATGTCGTAGCCCGCGTCCCGAAGGACCCGCGCCTTCTGCTCCTCGATCGCCTTGCACCAGATGAAGTCCCGGATGTCGGGGTGATCGGCGTTCAGCACCACCATCTTGGCGGCGCGACGCGTCTTGCCTCCGGACTTGATGGTGCCGGCCGAGGCGTCGGCGCCACGCATGAAGGAAACCGGCCCACTGGCCGTTCCCCCACCGTGGAGCTGTTCCTTGGACGAGCGAAGCGGCGAGAGGTTGACCCCCGACCCCGACCCGCCCTTGAAGATGGTCCCCTCCTCCACGTACCAGTTGAGGATCGAGCCCATGGTGTCCTCGACCGCGAGGATGAAACACGCCGAGGACTGAGGGTTCGGCTCGGCGCCCACGTTGAACCAGACGGGAGAGTTGAACGCAGCCTTCTGCGTGACCAGGAGATGGGTGAGCTCCTCCGCGAAGACCCGGGCGTCCTTGTCGCTCGCGAAGTAACCGTCCTTGATCCCCCAGCCAGTGATGGTGTCGACGACCCGGCCGATCATCTGCCGCACCGAGGACTCGCGCTGGGGCGTCCCCAGGGGGCCCCGGAAGTACTTCTGGGCCACGATGTTCGTGGCGTTCTGCGACCACGACCTGGGGAACTCCACCTCCCGCTGCTCGAACGCGTTGCCGCCCTCCTTGTAGTTGGGGATGACGGCATCCCGAATCTCCCACTCGACCTGGTCGAAGGGGTGAGTTCCCTCCTCGGTGAAGTGGCGCCTGAACGTGAGCTTGCCCGGCTTGACCCTTACGTCCTTCTCCTGCGTGGCCACCTCACCCTCCTACTCGAGAGATCCTGGGGAAGGACCCTGGACCGATGGCTTTCCTCATCCTGGGGACAAGTGGTGGAAAATCACACCGGTGTGATTTTGGATTCTGGCCCAGGCATTCGCAGCTGTCAAGTGGTTCCACCGATATTGTCCCACATCTTGTGGGACTCGGCTGCGGGTAGGGCAGTCAACCACTATATGTTGTGGTCGGAGCTTGCTCCAGTCAGGCCTTCGCCTTGGCTCGGCCGGACGCCGAGGCCCGCTTGGCCGAAGCCTCCTTCTTCTGGAGCATGATCCCGAGCTCCCGCTCGAAGTCCGTGAGCTCCTGGAAGTCCTTGTACACGCTGGCGAAGCGCATGTAGGCCACCTCGTCCAGCTTCCGGAGGAGCGACAGCACCTCGATCCCCACTTCCTGCGACGTCACCAGGGGGCCCTTCCGCCGCAGCCTTTCCTCGACCCGCTCCGCCAGCGGACCGATCTGCTCCTCGGTGACAGGCCGGTTCTTGGTGGCTCTCATCACTCCCGCCACGACTTTGGCCCGATCGAAGGGCTCCTTGCTTCCGTCTCGCTTGACCACCGTCAAGCCGACCTCTTCGATGCGCTCGAACGTGGTGAACCGCCGGCCGCATGCCAGGCATTCGCGGCGCCGCCTGATGGCTCCGCCTTCTTCGGCAGAGCGCGAATCGACGACCTTGTCCTCGGCATGTCCGCACCACGGACAGCGCATCCATGACCCCCGGGAAGGTGAGGGGGACCACAAGATATGGTGGTGAAACCAGAGTATCGCACGAGATATTGACGGTCAAGGTGAGACGAGCTCAGGCCGGGATGACGAGCTGCTGGCCCGGCCAGATTTGGGCGTCGCGAAGTTCGTTCACTCGGATCAAGCGATCGACCAGGGGCCGGGGGTCCTCTCGCGAGTCTGCCTGCCTGCGGGCAATGCTCCAGATGGTGTCTCCAGGTTTCACGACATAGGTCCGGGAAGCTGTTCGCACGGATCCTCCGGTCCCGGCCCTCGAAGCCACCAGGTTGACGCACAGAGCTGCCCCAAGGGCCATCGCCACCACTCGCGGCCATCGAACGCGTGTTCGCTTCATGTGGCATTATGATCGAACGCATGTTCGAAAGTCAAGAGAAGATCGAACACATGTTTGCCCGGCTCGGCCGGTCATGCTAGCGTTCCCCCGAGCCGGGGAGGAGCCGATGGAGGACATCACCGCACGTCAGCGGCGCATCATCGAGTTCATTCGCAAGACCGTCCGGGAGCGCGGCTACCCTCCCACGGTACGAGAGATCGGGGAAGCCGTCGGCCTGGCCTCCAGCTCGAGCGTCCATGCACAACTGGCGAACCTGGAGAGACGGGGCCTGGTCAAACGCGATCCGACCAAGCCCAGGGCCATGGAGCTGCGGGGGCCGGGCTCGTCCCGACGGGGAGGCGTCGACGTTCCCCTCGTGGGCCGGGTCTCTGCGGGGAGCCCGATCCTGGCCGACCAGAACATCGAGGAGTACCTCACGGTCCCTACGGGGTTCGCCGGGGCCGACGACCACTTCGCCCTCCGCGTCAGCGGCGACTCCATGATCGGCGCGGGGATCCTGGATGGGGACCTGGTGGTGGTGCGACGCCAGGACGCCGCCGACGAAGGGGACATCGTGGCCGTGCTCGTCCCCGGGGCGGCCGAGGACGAGGCCACGATCAAGCGCTTCAACAAGGAAGGTGGACGGGTGGTCCTCGTTCCACAGAACCCCGCCATGGAACCCTTCGAGATGACCGAGGGAAGCATCCTGGGCAAGGTCGTGGCCGTGCTGCGCAAGATCTGACTCAGCGGCTCTCTTCGGCCAGCGGCGTGCGCCGGCCGGCAGGCGTCTGAACAACGAACTCGGAAAGGATCGGAAGCTCCGCCTCGGGAACCCGAGCCACAACGGCGATGCCTTCGGGTTGTTCCTCCGTACTCACCACCTGCCCTTTCCGGTACAGGCGAGGGACGACCTCGGGCCGGTCGAAGGGCACCAGCAGACGGATCTCTTTCGGCGCCCGGGGCAACGCCTCTCCCACGCGCTCCACCACCGCCTCCACGCCTTCGCCGGTGAGCGCCGACACCGGAACGCCCTCGGGGTGGCGACGCAGAACCCGCGCTCGATGGATCTCGTCGACCAGATCCCATTTGTTCAGTGCCAGGACCTCGGGGATCTCGGCGGCCCCGATCTCCCCCAGCACCTCCCGGACCGCGCCCATCTGCCCATCCAGATCAGGAGCAGTCGCGTCTGCCACCTGCAGGATCAGATCGGCCCGGGCCACCTCTTCGAGTGTCGACCTGAACGCCTCGACCAGGTCGTGCGGCAGTTTCCGAACGAACCCGACCGTGTCCGAGAGGGTGGCCTTCCGGCCGTTCGGGAGGGCCAGGCGACGGGTCTTGGGATCGAGCGTTGCGAATGGCTGGTCGGCGACCAGCGCCTGGGCATCTGTGAGCGCGTTCATCAGAGTGGACTTGCCCGCATTGGTGTAGCCGGCCAGCGCCACCTGCGGAATCCCGGATCGCTCGCGGCGGGCCCGCTTCACTCCCCGGCTCTTGGAAAGGCCCGCGATGTCCCGGCGGAGCTTGGTGATGCGCCGGCGGATGTGCTGGCGGTCCACCTCGAGCTTGGTCTCGCCCGGACCCCGGGTCCCGATGCCGCCTCCGAGTCGGGACATCGCTTCGCCCCACCCACGGAGCCGGGGGAGGAGGTAGTTGAGCTGGGCCAGCTCGACCTGAAGCTTCCCCTCTCCCGACCGGGCGTGCAGGGCAAAGATGTCGAGGATCAGGGCCGTTCGGTCCAGCACCTTCACCCGAAGCCGTTCTTCCAGGTTCCGGAGCTGGCCCGGGGACAGCTCGTCGTCAAGAATGATCGCGTCGGCCCCGGTTGTGTGGACCAGGTCGTGGATCTGGGCCACCTTGCCCTTGCCCACGAACGTGGCGGGATCGGGGGTGGACCTGGATTGAATCACCCGCCCCACCGGCTCGGCCCCGGCGGCCCGCGCCAGCGCGGCGAGCTCGGCCAATGAATCCTCCTCCAGGCCGTCGGCCAGGCCAACCAACACCGCCCGCTCACGCACGGCTGGCTGCCAGGTGGCGGAGAGAGGGGACTCGGATTGGTACCGATCAGGCATGATCGGCCCGATCAGCGAGAGACGCCGGCCACGAAGTCCCGGGAAGCGCCCCTTTCCCCGGAATCTGTTGCCCGGCGTCTCTGGCCTGGTCATGATTCCCCCGTCTGGCAGGGCCGAAACTGGAGGTTCCAAGGGATTTTGCGGTCCCTCGGTGACGAATCTGCACGGCGGCCATTCAGGAACGGAGCTCGCGCAGTCGGTCGCGGATGCGGCCCATCGCTTCCTCCAGGCGCGCATCCGACACAGTGAGAGAGATCCGGACGAAGCCTTCGCCGTGCCGCCCGTACCCCGTCCCCGGCGACACCACCACCGCTGCCTGGTCGAGGAGCTCGTCCGCGAACCCGGCGGCGGTCCGGCCTCCGGGGGTTGGAACCCACACATAGACGGACCCCAGGGGCGGCTCCAGGTCCACCCCGACGTCCTGGAAGGCCGACACCACCACGTCTCGCCGCTTCTGGTAGACGGCGCGCATGTGCTCCACGTGGTCCAGCGGTCCGTCGAGGGCGGCAACCCCGGCCCGCTGCACGGCATTGAAGATGCCGGAATCGAGGTTCGTCTTGAGGGTGGCCAGGGCCCGGATCGCCTCGGTGTTGCCGACCACGAACCCGATCCGCCATCCGGTCATGTTGTACGTCTTGGACAGGGAACCGAACTCGATGGCCACGTCCCTGGCTCCGGGCACCTGCAGGAGGCTCGGCGCCACGAATCCGTCGAAGGTGATCTCGCTGTATGCCGCGTCATGGCACAGGAGCAACGAGTGCTCGCGGGCGAAAGAGACCGCACGCTCGAAGAACGGCAGCTCCGCCACGGCCGCGGTCGGGTTGCTCGGGTAGCCCAACCAGATCAGCCTGGTCTTCTGCGATGGGCTCAGTTCGTCGAAGTCCGGCTGGAACCCGTTCGAGGCGTCGAGCGGCATCGACACGGCGCGCCCACCGGCCAGCATGACACTCGTGGCGTAGACCGGATACCCGGGGTCCGGAATGAGGGCCTCGTCGCCGGGGTCGATGAAGGCGAACGCCAGATGGGCCACCCCTTCCTTCGACCCGATGAGGGGGAGGACCTCCGTGTCCGGATCGAGCTTCACTCCGAAACGCCGGGCGTAGAAGTTCGCGATCGCAGCCCGAAACGAAGGCAGGCCATAGTAGGAAGGGTATTGGTGCGTCGCGGGATCCTCCGCCGCCTCCTGCAGGGCCTCCACGACATGCCGGGGCGTCGGCAGGTCCGGATCGCCGATCCCCAGCGAGATGACGTCCTCCCCCGCTGCCCGCTTGGCGGCTACCTTCTTGTCGAGTTCGGCGAACAGGTACGGAGGGAGAGCGCTGATCCGGTCGGCCGTCCTCACCGAGCGGCTCCCTCCGTCGCCTTGCCGAGCCACCGATCGTCCAGCTCGGCGTCGTAGACGCATACGGCGGGCCCCGTCAGGAAGAGGTGATCGTCGTCCTCGCGCCATCTCACTCCGAGCAGGCCGCCGGGAAACTCGACCTCGGCCGCCCGGCCGGTCCATCCTGCGAGCACGCTCGCCACCAGGGACGCGCAAGCGCCGGTCCCACATGCCATGGTCTCCCCCACCCCGCGCTCCCAGACGCGCATCTTGATGCGCCCGTGCGTGGGCTGGATGAACTCGACGTTGGTCCGGTTCGGGAACTCCTCCCGAACCTCGATTCGGGGTCCGAGCGAAGCCACCGGAAATGCGGCCAGATCTTCTGAAGGATCCACGAACAGCACGACGTGCGGGTTGCCCATCGACAACGCGGTGGCGGTGAATGTCCGGCCGTCGACCAGGAGCTGCTGGCCGATGAAGGTCTCGGTCGGTTCCCCGACCATGGGGATGGCCTTGCGCTCGAATGCGGGAGGCCCCATGTCCACCGTCACGGTCCGAACGGCGCCATCCCGAGCATCAAGCACCAGGTGTTTGACCCCGGCTCTGGTCAGCACGTCGAGCTGGGTGTCGGACGTGAGCCCGCGATCGAAGACATACTTGGCCAGGCACCGGATGCCGTTGCCGCACATCTCCGCGGGCTCTCCCTCCGCGTTGTAGTAGTCCATGAAGAAATCGGCGTCGGGGGCCGGTGCGATCCGGATCAGTCCGTCCGCACCCACTCCTCTGCGACGGTCACACAGAGCCGCGATCGTCCTCGGGTCCAGGCGGATCCGGTCCTCGACATCTTCGATCATCACGAAGTCGTTCCCCGTCCCGTGGTACTTGGAGAACCGCATTCAGACCTCCGCCGTCACGATCGTCTTCGGCTCCGTGGGTGATTGATCTCCTCGAAGATACGCCACGATCTCCTCTACGATCTCGAGCGCGCCTTCCTCTCCGGCCACAAACCATCGGATCCGGGGGTCGCGCCGAAGCCATGCCATCTGCCTCCGCGCCAGCGCCTTCGTGCGGCGGATCGTCGTGGCCGCCGCCTCCTCGTGCCCGATTGCGCCCTGAAGGAAGCCCACCGCTTCAGCGTAGCCGATGGCCTGAGAGGAGGTCAGGAGGGAGCCGAATCCCCGTTCCAGCAATCGCCGGGTCTCGTCGAGCAACCCAGGCATCATGGCTGTCACGCGCTGCTCGATCCTTCGATGGAAGAGCGATCGCGGCAGGTCGATGCCGGCGGCTCGGACGGCGTCCTTCGGATAGGAATCCCAATCCCCGGCGAAGGACGAGAAAGGCCTTCCGGTGATGGCTGCCACCTCCAACGCTCGTACGGTGCGACGGGCATTGGTGGATTCGATCCTGCGAGCTGCCTCCGGATCGAAGGTCTCCAGACGTCGGTAAAGCGCCTCGGGCCCGAGTACGGAGGCCTCGGCCCGGAGGAGAGAACGCGTGCGGGGCGCGGTTCCCGGGAACTCAAGCCCGTCCACAACCGCCCTGTAGTACAACCCGCCTCCACCCACCAGGAGAGCCCGCTTGCCCCGGGACTCGATGTCGGCCAGCGTCTCTCGGGCGAGCTGCTGGAAACGGGCGACCGAGAAGGGCTCCGCCGGATCGACCAGATCGACGAGGTGGTGCGGGACGCGCTGGCGCTGCTCGAGGGTGGGTTTGGCGGTCCCGATATCCATTCCCCGGTACACGAGCATCGAATCGACGCACACGATCTCCGCTCCAAGGGCCTCGGCTATCGGTAAGGAGGCCTCGGTCTTCCCGGAGGCCGTCGGCCCCATAACCGCGAGCAGCACCTTGCGCGAGATCACGGTACGGGCGGCGCGTAGCCGCCGGGGGCCCCCCGCGATCGAGCCGCAGGCGAGCGAGCGGGGGTGGCGGCGTCAACAGCCGCCACGATAGGGCTCGCACGAAGCTGCCCATCCAAGTGGTGGGGATGCGCGCCCGTCACAAGGACGTCGGCGAACTCTCCCTGATCCATGGCACCCGCGAAGTGGACGAGCTTGTTGGTTCGGGTGCGACCCTGCATGTTGCCCTTCCGGCCTTCGCCCTCCACGAGCACCTCGAACGCCTGACCCACCATCTCCTGGTTTTTCTCCAGCGAGACCCGTTCCTGGAGCTCGCACAACCGCTCGAACCGCTCCTGGACCACCTCTTTGGGGACCTGCTCGGCGAACGCAGCCGCGGCGGTTCCAGGCCTCGCCGAGTACTGAAAGGTGAACGCGGCGTCGAATCGCGCGGTGTCAACCACCCGCAGCGTGTCCTCGAAGTCCTCCTCGGTCTCCCCGGGGAACCCCACGATGATGTCCGTGGTGACCGCGACCCCAGGGATGCGCGCCCGAATCCGGTCCAGCCAGGACAGATATCGTTCCGCTCGGTACGAGCGGCGCATCTGCCTGAGGATCCGATCGGACCCCGACTGCATCGGAAAGTGGATGTGTTCGCATACCGTTTCGCACTCGGCCATGGCTTCGATGACGTCCTCGGTGAAGTCGTGCGGATGAGGGCTGGTGAACCGGATGCGCCGGAGCCCCTCGACGCTGCCCAGTGCCCGGAGCAGCTCCGCGAAGAGTGGACGCCGGCTCGACCCGGGAACCGTGATGTCCCTGCCGTACGTGTTCACGTTCTGCCCCAGGAGGGTCACCTCGACCACGCCATCCCGGATCAGGCCCTGCACCTCGGCCAGGATGTCGCCGAGGGGCCGGGAGAGCTGGGGGCCTCTCACCAGCGGGACGATGCAGAATGTGCATCGGTTGTCGCAGCCCACGCTCACCGAGACCCACGCGTGCCAGGAGGACTCCCGCCGGGCCGGAAGGGCACTGGGGAACACCTCGGTGTACTCCCGAACGTCCATCTGAGGCCCTTCGCGCTCGGCTGCGCGGATCAGCTCCAGCAGCGAGGGAAGGGCGTGCGTGCCGATGACGACGTCCACCCAGGGGGCCTTGCGCTGAATCAGCCCCTGATCCTTCTGGGCCAGACAACCGGCGACCACGATCCTCATGCGTGGGTTGCGCTCCTTGAGCGGCTTCAGATGCCCGAGGCTTCCATAGAGCCGATTGTCTGCGTTCTCTCGGACCGCACAGGTGTTGAGAACCACCACTTCGGCCTCGGTCGCGTCCTCTGTCCTGGCGTATCCGTCCGCATCGAGCAGCCCGGCGATCCGCTCCGAGTCGTGCTCGTTCATCTGGCACCCAAATGTGCGCACGAGATAGCGACCGGTCACGCTCCCGAATCTAGCAGAGGCGTGACCGGCCGCTTTACAGACGTTGGTCGATGACGAGGTTACGGGCCTGCGACGGTCGTGCCGGTCGTCCCCGCCGGCGCGACCACAACCGTTCTCGTCCCGAAGAATCCTCCGATCAGGGCGACGATTCCCCCGGCCAGAGCCAGCCAGGCGCCGACCTTGACATCGGCGACCGTCAGGTCCGCCCGATAGACCTCGATCAGGAACAGGATGAACCCCGCGATGCCAAGAGCCCCGGCGAACCTGGTGAGCCAGCCGGATCGTGGAGCCAACCCCACGATGGCGAGCAGCCCCAGCACGATCATCACGAACCCGACGGTCTCGATGAAGGTCGAACTCTGCCTGTCGAGATTGGTCTGCCAGAACGCGCGGATGTCCAGGTCGACCCCCGTGTTGCCCTGGAACCAGTCGAGGAACGCACCGACGATCAGCCCGGCCGCCCCCGCCAGTGTGAGGACGATCCGAACCAAAAGCCCCGCGATGCTCCAGCCCGTCCGGGCCGAGGGCGCAGCCGCTGCCGTGTGCGTGTACACGGGCTCGACGTGCTCGTGTTCGTGGGCAGGATCAGCCATCTTTGCCCCCTTTCTCTTCCTTGCCCAGGTGTACCCCACGCAAGGCAAGGACTAAACGAGAGTGTGCCCATCCGGGGTCTGTGAGAAACCGCCTCTGAGCAGGGACGACAGGACGAGCGGCGCCCTACTTGGCGAACTCCACGGCGCGAGTCTCCCGAACGACGGTGATCTTGATCTGACCCGGGTACTGGAGCTCCTCTTCCACCTGCTTGGCGATGTCCCGGGCGAGTACTTGCGCCGCCACGTCGTCGAGCTCCTTCGGCTTCACCATGACCCGCACCTCCCGACCGGCCTGCATCGCGAAGGTCTTCTCGACGCCGGCGTATGAGGTACAGATCTCCTCGAGCCGTTCCAGCCTCTTCACGTAGGTCTCCAGAGACTCCCTCCGGGCCCCCGGACGGCTGCCCGAGATGGCGTCGGCCGTCTGGGCCAGCACGGCTTCGATGGTGCGCTGTTCCACCTCGCCGTGGTGCGACTCGATGGCGTGGACAACCTGGGGCGACTCCTTGAGCCGGCGAGCGAGCTCCGCCCCGATGAGCGCGTGAGAGCCTTCCACCTCGTGGGTCACGGCTTTGCCGATGTCGTGGAGCAGCGCGCACCGCTTCACCAACCTGGAGTCGATCCCCAGCTCGGAGGCCATGGCCGCCCCGATGTGCGCCGACTCCACCAAGTGCCTGAGGACGTTCTGGCCGTAGGACGTCCGGTATTGGAGACGCCCCAGCACTCTGATCATCTCTGGGTGAATGTCGGTGATCCCGACCTCGGCCAGGGCTTCCTCGCCCGCCCGCTTGATCTGCTCGTCCACCTCCGTCAGCGAGCGCTCGTGCATCTCCTCGATGCGAGCCGGGTGGATCCGGCCATCCGAAACCAGCTTCTCCAGCGTCAGCCGGGCCACCTCGCGCCGGACCGGGTCGAAGCACGAGAGGACCACGGCTTCGGGAGTGTCGTCGATGATCAGGTTGACCCCGGTGAGCGCCTCGAAGGACCGGATGTTCCTGCCCTCCCGCCCGATGATCCGGCCCTTCATGTCGTCGGAGGGCAGGGGAAAGACCGAGACCGTCGACTCCGCCGTCTGTTCAGAGGCCACCCGCTGGATGGCGATCGTCACGATCTTCCTGGCCCGTTTCTCCCCCTCTTCCCGGGCCCGCTGCTCGATCTCCCGCACGGTGGCCATCGAATCTCTCTTCGCGCCGTCCACCACCTGCGCGATGAGCGCGTCCTTGGCCTCCTGAGCCGTGAGGTGGCTTACCCGCTCCAGCTCACGCCGCTGCTCCATGGCGGCCCGAGAGGTCTCCTCCCGAAGCCGCTCGAGCTCCTTCTCCGTCCTGCCCAGCCGCTCTTCCTTCGAGGACAATTCCTGCAGCTTTCCATCCAGCTGCTCCTCCCACCGGGTCAGCCGTTCCTCGTTCCGCCTGACTTCCTCTCGCCGGAGGCGAACGTCTTGTTCCGCCTCCTTGCGCATGGCGGAGATCTCCTGTTTGACCTCCACCAGTGCCTGGCGGACACGGGTCTCCGCCTCGAGCTCGGCGTCGGCCACGAGCTTTGCCGCTCTGGACTCCGCCGTCTGCAGCCGCCTGGCAACCATGGCCTTCCTGGCCGCGAATCCCACGGCGAGGCCCGCCACCAGGGCCAGCGCCGCCACCAGCGCCGTCGTCATCGCTTCCTCCTCGTCAAATCAAAAAAGCCGAGCCGGAGGCCTCTTCGGCCACCTGCTCGGCGACGGTATGGAGAAACGAGACGAGCGGCTACCTACAAGGGCCTGCTCGCTGCCTCACTCGTACCTCCGCGAACCTCTCGTCCAAGACTCTTCGCAAACGTGTCGTGTACCGAACTGGTGTTTGTCCGAATCAGCCTCTCAAATTCACAATGTACGGCCGAAAGACCCCTCTTGCAATACCCGGGCCCCAAAGTGCGCCGTGCGTCAGGGCTCCTGTTCGCCCAGATTTGCCTGCATGACCTCGCGTAATGCCACTCCGCAGGCGTCTCGGGCAATCGCCGGTCCGTACCCACGGCGGAGGAGCAGGCCGTACAGGCGCCGATAGGCTGCCTCCGGCTGCAGGCTGGCCAGTCGGGGTGCCCGCTGGCGAGCCAGCTCCGCTGCCCGCTCCGCTTCCTCTCCGGCCTGCTCGAGGGCCTCGTCCACGATCTCGCGGGCTACCCCCTTCTGAAGAAGGGTGGCCCGGATCGATCGGTTGCCCACCAGCCGTCGACCAACTTGGTCCCGAACCATCTCCCTGGCAAACCGCTGGTCCTCGATCAGCCCCGCGTTCTCCAGGTCCTCGAGAGCCTGCTCCACATCCTCGGGTTCGAACCGGGCCGATCGGAGGCGGCGACGGATCTCCTGGCGGCTGCGCCACCGCACCGCGAGCAGCAAGAGCGCGCGATCCTTCGCCGAGCCCCGAGGCTTCTTCGGCGCTCTCGGATCCACTCGGGCCCTCCGGGGGCCGGCCAGCCCCTTCCCCTTAACCGGCCGGCGCCCCGGCGGGCTCGCTTTCGACCTGATCCACCTGGATGACCTCGTCCTCGTCGAACGAAGTCAGCCCCACCGCCTCGCGGACCCTCCGCTCGATCTCCACCGCGATGTCCAGGTGCTCCGCGAGGAACGCTCTGGCGTTCTCCTTCCCCTGGCCGAGCTGATCACCCTCGTAGGTGAACCAGGCGCCGCTCTTCTTCACGATCTCAGCGGCCACTCCCATGTCGAGCAGGCTGCCTTCTTTGGAGATGCCCTTGCCGTACACGATGTCGAACTCGGCCAGCCGGAATGGCGGGGCCAGCTTGTTCTTCACTACCTTGACCTTGACCCGCGACCCCACGACCTCCTGCCCGTCCTTCAAGTTGTCGATCTTGCGGACGTCCAGGCGGACGGACGAGTAGAACTTCAGCGCCCGGCCACCCGGGGTCGTCTCGGGGTTGCCAAACATCACCCCGATCTTCTCCCGGAGCTGGTTGATGAACATGGCCGTGGTGTCGAACCGCGACAGCGACCCGGCCAGCTTGCGCATGGCCTGGGACATCAGCCGGGCCTGCAGTCCGACGTGGGAATCCCCCATTTCGCCTTCGATCTCGGCCCGAGGCACCAGGGCCGCCACCGAGTCCACCACCACGATGTCGACGGCACCTGAACGCACCATCATGTCGGCGATCTCGAGGGCCTGCTCGCCGTTGTCGGGCTGGGAGACCAGCAGCTCGTCGATGTTCACGCCGAGGGTCCGGGCATAGGTAGGATCGAGGGCGTGCTCGGCGTCGATGAACACCGCGATGCCGCCACCGCGCTGGGCCTCGGCGATGATGTGCAGGCAGACCGTGGTCTTGCCCGAGCCCTCCGGCCCGAACACTTCCACGATCCGTCCGCGGGGGATGCCCCCGATCCCCAGGGCGATGTCCAGGGCGAGCGACCCTGTGGGGATGACCGAGATCCCCTGTCCGGCCGGATGCTCGCCCAGTCGCATCACGGCTCCCTTCCCGAACTGCCGCTCGATCTGTGACAACGTGACGTCGAGCATCTTCTCCCGCTCCATCCCTGGAACCTCCTCGATCCACCGCGCGCCGCCCATTGCTCGAGACTCTTTGGTGGCGCTCCTTCTGGTGGGGACTCTAGCGGTTGGGTCCGACATAAATTACACCTCTGTAGTTCGAAGTGCGAACTCGTCGGATCCTACTCGAACATGTGTTCGAGGTCAACCATCGCTCGCCGGCCGGGCGACCAGCGCCCGACCCTCAACCCTCAAAGCCTCCGCTTTCGTCGATCCACACCGAAGAGGATCCTCGCCAAGGCCCGCCTATGCATGCCGGGATTCTAGATTCGTTCAGAAGCGTTGGGGAGGTAGGTGTACGGGAACCACGCTCCCACGAAGATCAAGAGGAGTCAGGCTGAGGTCGCCAGGGGCGCCTTGAGGATCGGGTCGTAGGTGGCGCCCTTGGGTGACAAGTGACTGCGGTACAGCACCAATCGGTCCACGGGGAACGAGTCCGAGGGGACGGCCGTCCCCACCAGGTCGGGAATGAACTCCCTGATGTTCCGGGGAGGGTTCAACCTCGCTAGCGTCAGGTGAGGCGTGAATGCCCGCTTCTCCGGAACGAAATGCTCCGCGAGCAGATCGTCAAGTCGCTTGACCATCAGGGCAAACCGACCGTCCGCATCCTCCAGGCCCGCCCACACCACGCGGGCCCTACTCGGGCTGGGGAAGACTCCGATCTCCGTGAGCCTGGTCTCGAAGGCCTCTGTTCCTTGGGCGACCGCCTGGACCGCTTCGCGGACTGACTCCAGGAGCCTCGGCCACGTCGCTCCCAGAAACTTCAGCGTGACGTGCCACCCATCGGAGCGAGTCCATCTGGCTCCCGGAATCCGTTCCCGATACCGCCCTGTCGCCGACGCCAGGTCAGCCTTGACCGAATCCGGAACGTCGACGGCGATGAAGAGCCTGAGAGGCTTCGCCTCCGGGCGGGCGGCGCGGTTTCGAGCCATCCCCCTGCGTACCAGCCCTCAGGCGTTGACCGCGCCGGTGGACGGACCGAGGTCGGCAGGCTCGGGCAGCCCTTCCAGGTACCGGCGCAGCATGTCCAGGCCGGCCTGCTCTGCCCACCGTCTGACCTGCTCACGATCTCCCGGCGCGCGGAAAGACCGGGACTCCTCCCGATCCTCGGCGGAGACGGCCACGCACACGGTGCCCGGGGGCTTGCCGTCGTGGTTGTCGGGTCCGGCCACTCCGGTGAGCGCCAGCGCGACGTCGGCCTCGTAGATGCGGCGCGCCCCCTGGGCCATCTCAATCGCGCACTCTTCGCTCACGACCCCAGGACCCTCGATCGTTTCCCTTCGCACGCCGAGGATCTCCCGCTTGGAATCGGCCGTGTAGGTGACCGCCGAGCCATTGAAGTACTCGGAGGCACCGGCAGCGGAGGACAGACGAACGCCGACGTTCCCTCCGGTCAGGGACTCGGCACAGGCCACGGTGAGTCCCCTCGACGCCAGGAGCCGGCCCACCACCTGCTCCAGCTCCTCGTCGCTCGTCGAGAAGACGTGACGGCCGAGACGCTTCACCACTTCGCCGGCCAGCGGGTCGATGAGCGCTTCCGCCTCCGGTCTCGAAGCGGCCTTGGCCGTGAGCCTCACCTTCACTTCGCCCGAGGATGCGAGGTAGGCCACCGTGGGGTTTGACGACGACCGAAACAGGTCATCGAGGAGTTCGGCTACCTTCGATTCGGCGATGCCCGTGGCCTTGATCGTTCGCGATACCAGGGCAGCGGGGCCGGCCATCTCCGCGAGCTCGGGAAGGATCGTGCCGCTCATCATCTCCCGCATCTCGGCCGGGACCCCCGGAACCGCGTACACCCTCTTCCCCTGCGGCGTCGCAGCGATCAGACCCGGAGCGGTTCCCCGGTCGGGAAGGATGTACCGTGCGCCCTCCGGGACATCGGCCTGGACCAGGTTGATGTCCGGCATCTCCCTGCCCAGGCGATCGAACTTCGCGCGGAGGAATTCCTCGATCTCGGGATGCCGGACCAGCCGCACCTCGAGCGCCGCAGCGAGGCCTTCGCGGGTGATGTCATCCTGCGTGGGCCCCAGCCCTCCGGTAGCGATGACCACGTCGGAGCGGGAAAGGCCGAGGCGAAATGCAGCCTCGATCCTTTTCAGGTTGTCCCCTACCGCCTGGTGGTACGGGACATCCACCCCGATCTCGGCGAGCTGCTGGGAGATCCACTGTGCGTTGTTGTTGCAGATCTGCCCGAGCAGGATCTCGGTTCCCACCCCGATGATCTCCGCGTTCACCCGGCGACCCCTCGTTTGTCCCGTCGCCAACCAATCGCCTGAACCGCGTAATGGGCGCCCGTGTACACGGTGAAAACCAGAGCGACGATGAGGGCTGCGAGCCTCAGCCCGTTCGCCCCGTCTCCGAGCGGCAAGATGTACAGGGTGATGGCCAGCAGCTGAAGGGTGGTCTTGACCTTGGCCGCGCGGGACGCCGGCAAGCTCCTCCCTTGGAGGCCGAGCACAACGCGGAGGAGAGAGATGGCCAGCTCGCGGGCGACCAGGATCGCCGCACCCCACGCAGGGAACTCGCCGAGCGCAGCCAGCGTGAGGACGGGGGCCGCCACCAGGATCTTGTCGGCCAGCGGGTCAAGCCAGATTCCAGTCCGGGTGGTGGAGTCATACCGTCTGGCCAGGTATCCGTCGAGGCCATCGGTCGCTGCACCCACCACGAAGATGGTCGCTGCCAGGAACGAGGCAGAACGCTCACGGGCCAGGATCAGGATCACCAGAAAGGGCACGAGGAGCACTCGCAACACCGAGACGATGTTGGGCCAGCCGAGCCCGAGGGGGGTCAGGGGCCGCTCGCGGATGGCGTCCCCCTGAAATCCTGAGGCCTGAACGTGGCAGTGTAGGGCTGGTCCTTCCTGCCGGGCCGCTTGAGATTGTGCCCGTTCACCGTCAGTGCGGTGGTCCCGCCGTGGTCGAGCTTCACCACAATCCTGGTGTTGCCTTCGAACGTACGTCCCTCCCCTGCCCGCAGTTCGAACGTTCGAGGCTTGTCGTTGTCCGTGCGGATGATGGCGGTGACCGCTTCGTCCGCCCGGAGGACCACAGTCACGGTGGGGGGGAGGACGGGGATGGAGGCTTGCGGACCAGTCAGGTTCTCGGCTCGAGGCGCCCCTCTCGACCGTGCAAGCAATCCCACCGCGCTGAGAACCGCGAGCAGGAGGAGCGCCACCCCGATGAGGAAGGTCCAGCTCGGATGGTGCCGCACGAGCTGCGGAAGGTGTGGATGGCGCGGGCTCCTGATGGGAGCGGGCGTGGGGTCCGGTAGGAGCGGCCGAGGGCCCCCGAAGTGCTGGTTGTACACGGTGACGACCTTGGTCGGGTCCAGCCCGAGATAGGAGGAATAGGAGCGAAGCATGCCGCGGACGTAGACGTCGCCTAGCAGAGCGTCGAACCGCTCCCGCTCGAGCGCCTGGAGGTACTCGGCGCGGATGCGGGTCTCCCGGCTGGCCTCCGCAATGGACTTCCCTCGAAGGAGCCGCGCCTTCCGGAGCGCCGGTCCGATCCCGATTCCCTGCATTCGCTCATAGTAGCCATGCGCCCCGCCGACCCGCCCCTCGTGGCCCCCTCTTCACGGCTCCGGCTCCGCTACAGTCGCGGTGATGGGCGAAGATCAGGTGGTCGTGGTCGTGGAGATTCCGACGGGGTCCAGGAACAAGTACGAGTTCGACCACGAGCTGGGGGCCCTCGTCCTGGACAGGATGCTGTTCACCGCCATGCGCTATCCCGCCGACTACGGTTACATCGAGGGAACGCTGGGTGAGGACGGTGACGCGCTCGACGCGCTGGTGTTCGTCGGCGAGCCTACCTTCCCGGGGTGCCGGATCCGGGCGCGGCCGGTGGGACTCTTCAAGATGTGGGACGAGAAGGGCTCTGATGAGAAGATCCTCTGCGTGCCTTTTCGCGACCCGATGTGGTCGCATGTCGAGGACTTGGACGATCTGCTCCCGACGATGCGGGCCGAGGTGGAGCATTTCTTCGCCGTCTACAAGGACCTGGAGGGCAAGCCGACGGGCACCGAGGGATTCGGCAGTCGCGAGGACGCCCTCGAGATCATCGCCGCAGCCCGCGCCCGCGCCTCGTGACGGGGGCACGCTCAGCTCCGGGCGACGTGGGCTGGATCATCTGGCGGAGGCAGCGCTAGCCGGGGTTTTGTCACTCTTTTTGGTGGCGCAACACCTCTGCCGCTGGACAGCGACAGGGTGGGTCGAATATCTTCCGCGCGTCACGAAGCAAGGCCGGGTCTTCGGACTCGGATGAGCGGAGTGACGGAGGGAGCGAGCCTTCGGGTTCGCTCCCTTCTATTTTCCCGGGAATGGGTGAGGAAGACGTTCAGCGAACCCGGGTTCGACTCTCCTCCCACTCTTCCCACGTCAGGAGGACGTCCCGGGCTTTGGAGCCCTGGCTGGGGCCGACGAGCCCTCTCTCCTCCATGAGGTCCATCAGCCGGCCGGCTCGGGCGAACCCCACCTTGAGCTTGCGCTGGAGCATCGAGGTCGATCCGAGCTGGGACCGGATCACCAGCTCGGCGGCCTGCTCGAGTAGCTCGTCGTCGTCCCCCAGGCCGTCCTCGTCGTCGGTGGCCGGCCGGCCCATTCCCTCAACGGTGACCGCGTACTCAGGCTGACGCTGCTTCCGGCACCAGTCGACGACGCCTTCGATCTCCTTCTCCGTCACCCACGCGCCCTGGATCCGAACGGCCTTGGACACGTTGGCCGGTTGGAACAGCATGTCGCCGTGACCGACCAATTTCTCGGCCCCGCCCACATCGAGGATGACGCGGGAGTCTGCCTGGGACGCGGTCATGAAGGCGATCCGCGAAGGGATGTTGGCCTTGATCAGCCCAGTGACCACATCCACGCTCGGCCGCTGTGTGGCCACCACCAGGTGGATGCCCACCGCCCGGGCCATCTGGGCGATCCGGCAAATGGCGTCCTCCACGTCGCGAGGCGCCACCATCATCAGGTCGGCCAGCTCGTCGATGACCACCAGGATCCACGGGAGCCGCCCGAAGTTGGCCTCCTGCCCGGGCGGGATACGGAGCGTCCCCTCCATGTGCGCGGCGTTGTACGTGTCGATGTCTCGCATGCCCACGCCGGCCAGCGACTCGTAGCGAGTCTCCATCTCCCGGACCACCCAGGCGAGGGACTCGGCGGCCTTCTTCGGCTGGACGATCACGGGCATCAGCAGGTGGGGCAAGTCTCCGAAGTGGGACAGCTCCACCCGCTTGGGGTCGATCAGCACCACCTTCACCTCGTCCGGGGTGGTTCGCATGAGGACCGAGGTGACGAACGTGTTGATGAGCGATGACTTGCCGGCGCCGGTGGCCCCCGCGATGAGCAGGTGGGGCATCTCGGCCAGGTTGACCAGGACGGCCCGGCCGTGCACGTCCTTGCCCAGCCCGACGAACAGCGGCCTGGTCACCTCCCGGGCCGCCTTGGAGGCAAGGACGTCTCCCAGCATGACGAAGTCCCTCACCTTGTTAGGGACCTCGACGCCGATGGCCGACTTGCCGGGGATGGGTGCGATGATCCGCACGTCGGGAGTGGCCAGCGCGTAGGCGATGTCGTCGGCCAGGGACAGCACCCGGTTGACCTTGGTCCCTGCCTCCACCTCGACCTCGTACATGGTCACGGTGGGTCCTCGATGGGACGCGCCCACCTTGGCCGCGACCCCGAAGTTTCGGAACGTCCGCTCCAGGGCCGCCATGGTGTGCTCGGCGTCCCGGGCATCGGTCGGCGTGGCCGGAGCTCGTCTGAGGAGCTCGAGCGGCGGCAGCTTGTAGCCGTTGCCGCGGGCCGTGAGCGGGAGGCGGACCTGTTTCGGCTCGCCCATCACGCCGGGCTCAGGCATCGCCGGGGCGATGTCGGCAAACGATTCGGGATTCTCCTTCGGGCGGCGCTGGCGCCGGGTCCTGCGTGCCCCGACCTCCTGTTCGTCCTCGCCCGGCACCGAGGGAGGTCCCACCAGGACCCACCGAAGCGCCCTCCCCACAGCCACCAGCGGGGTCGCCGTGAAGACCATGACGCCGAGCACGGCGAGTCCCAGGAATACGACGGTTGCGCCGTACGGCGAGACCACACTCGACAGCGGACGGGCTACGACGGCGCCGAGCACACCTCCGGCCGAGCTGACAGCCTTGTATCCGTCACCCGGGGCCGGATTCCCCTGACCCAGCGAGAAGAGCCCGAGGATGCCAAGCGACCCGATGACCAAGCCCACCAGCATCCTGCCGCGGTCGTCCTCGGCGGTCCCCCGAAGGAGGAGGAGGGCCCAGTAGGCGGCGACGACAGGGAGGGCATAGGCGGGAAGCCCGAGCAGCCCCTTCGCCCCCACTCGGAGGAGCCCCCCGAACGGCCCCGCCGAATCCAGCCACATCCCCAGGATGGCCAGCAGGGCCAGGATGATCAGGGTCACGCCGAGGACGTCTGCGGCTCTCGGTGACAGATGCCGGGCGATCTTCGACCCAGCCTTCCGAAGGGGCCTGACGCCGGAGCGCTTGGCGTTGCCGGAGGAACGGCGGGACGTGCGTCGTCCAGAGGCTCGCGCCTTCGTCCTCGACCTCGATCTCTTCCTGGTCGCCATCGCTCTCCTCTACACCTCCATGACCACCGGCACGATCACGGGCTTACGCTTCGTGGTTTCCATGAAGTACCGGCGAAGCGCCGTGCGGATGTGCTCGCGCAACATCCTCGGATCCGTGACCCCCTGTCCGGCACTCTCTTTCAAGGTCACCAGGATGCGATGGCGAGCCTCTTCGAGGATGGCCTCGGCGGGTTCCTCGACCACCCCCCGATCGATGATGTCCGGCCCGGCCAGAACGTCGCCTGAGTGCGCGTCTACGGTGACCACCACCACGACGATCCCGTCTCCAGCCAGCTTGCGCCGGTCCCGGAGCACCACCTCGCCGACGTCGCCGATCCCGACACCGTCGACGAAGGTCATCCCAGCGGTGATGCGTTCGCCGCGGTGGAGCGCCTCGCCGATCTGAACCGTGTCGCCGTCCTCGCAGATCAAGATGCGGTCTTGTGGGATGCCCACCTCCCTGGCCAGCCGGGCATGATGCGCCAGGTGACGGAGCTCACCGTGCACGGGGATGAACCAGCGAGGGCGGACCAGGTTCAGCATGAACTTCAGCTCTTCAGCGGCAGCGTGGCCGGAGACGTGCACGGGCGCTATGGGCACGTGATAGACGTCCGCGCCGGTCCGGTACAGCCCGTCGATGGTCCGGTGGATCGCGGTCTCGTTGCCCGGGATCACGGAGGACGACAGGATCACGGTGTCGCCCGGTTCGAGGGTGATCCACTTGTGCTCGCGGGCGGCCATCAGCGAGAGAGCCGACAGAGGCTCCCCCTGTGAGCCCGTGCAGCACACCACGACCTCGGTCGGGTCCATGCGCTCCACGTCCTCGATGAGGACGATCTGCTCCTCGGGTACGTCCAGGTATCCCAGCGCCCTGGCTGCGCCGACGCTCTGGTGCATGCTCCGGCCGAGGAACGCGACCTTTCTCCCGGCCATCCGAGCGGCGTTTACCACCTGCTGCATGCGATGGATGTGGCTGGCGAAGCACGCCACCACCACCAACCGGCGGGCATCCCGGATGATGTCCCGCAGGACAGGGCCGACCAGGCGCTCGCTCCCGGTGTTCCCGGGATCCTCGGCGTTGGTGGAGTCCGACAGGAACAGGTGCACGCCTTTGCGGGCCTCCTCGGCGATGCCCTGGAGATCGGTGGTGCGGCCGTCGATCGGCGTCGGGTCCAACTTGAAGTCGCCCGAGTGCAGGAGGATGCCGGCCGGCAGGTCGATGGCAACCGCGCAGCCATCGGGGATCGAGTGAGACACCCGGTGGAACCGAAGGGTGAACGGACCGGTCCTCACCTCCTGGCCCGGCGCCACCTCGTGGAACTCGGCCCGGTCACGAACCCTGTGCTCCTCGAGCTTGCCATCGAGCAGGGCCAGGGTGAGCTTCGTCGCATAGATCGGCAGGGAGAACTCTCGGAGCAGATAGGGCAGGGAGCCCACATGGTCCTCGTGGCCGTGCGTCAGGACGACGGCGTGCACCCGGTCCCGGTGCTCCCGTAGGTAGGTGAAGTCGGGAAGCACGAGATCGATGCCCGGCATCTCCACCTCGGGGAAAGACAGGCCAGCGTCGATCACGAGGATGCGCCCCTCCAATTCGAGAGCGGCCATGTTCCGGCCCACCTCTCCGACGCCACCCAGGAACACCAGGCGCGGATCTCTCTGGCTCGGGGCCGGGATCGAGGCGACGTCCGCCATCCTTGGGGAAGGTCAGACCACTCCGGCTTCCCGCATGGCCTGCTCGATCTTCGTCCGCTCCTCGGGCGTGGCCTCCACCAGCGGAAGCCGGGGCGGCCCGACCGGGCGGCCCGCGATCTCCAGGGCGGCCTTGACGGGAATGGGGTTCGAGGTGATGAACAGCCCCTTGAACAGGGGCAGGAGCCGGGCGTGGATCTTCCACGCGCTGGTGACGTCGCCACTCGTGGCCAGGTCGACCATCTCCTTGACCTCTCGTCCCACCAGGTGAGAGGCAACGGAGACAATGCCCGCGGCCCCCATGCACACGAGAGGGAAGGTCGCCCAGTCGTCGCCGGAGTACAGGTCGAAGTCGTCCGGCGTGTCGCTGATGATCCGGCCGGCCGTCTGGAAGTCGCCCGTGGAGTCCTTTACCCCCACGATGTTGTCGACCTCGGCCAGGCGGAGCAGCGTGTCCGCCTCGATCAGCGTGGCCGTCCGGCCCGGGATGTTGTAGAGGATCACGGGAAGATCGGTGGACTCAGCGACCTTGGTGAAGTGGGCGATCAGCCCCCGTTGAGGCGGCTTGTTGTAGTAGGGCGTAACGACCAGCGCGGCATCGGCACCGGCCTCCTCGGCCTGCTTGGTGAGTTCGACGCTCTCCGCCGTGTCGTAGGTGCCGGTGTTGCACCACACGTTTCCTCGTCCACTCGCCGCCTCGACGACCGCCCGCAACAGTCGGTCCTTCTCCTCGTGGGTGACGGTGGGACCCTCACCCGTCGAGCCGGCCACGAGCAACGTGTCCGACCCGTTGTCGAGCAAGTAGGTGGCAAGCGCCTGGGCCCCTTCCAGGTCCAGGGTGAAGTCATCGCGAAACGGCGTCACCATCGCCGTGACGACCGAACCGAACCTCCTGGCCATGCTGACCACCTCCTTCTCGTTGCTCAGGCAGCGTACTCCGGAAAAGCATCCGAGGCCGCCATCTGGAGCGCGAGGTGAGGCCGTACTCCGGGCGGGAGGCCGAGCCCCGGTCAGGCGTCCTGCCTTGCTCGGCCCCCTGCCCCTGGGAGTGCGCCAAACTCTAGCGCGTTGCACAAAGATTAACAAGCGCCACATGGGCCACATGTGCAACTCGTTGCTCATGGGGGGTCCTGAAGGGTAGCGACAACGAGCGCGGGGGGTCCAGGGGGGCAGCAGCCCCGCGAGCACAGCGAGCGGATCAGGCTGCTGCACTCCCCCTGGCGATGAGGACGATCCGAAGGATCGGGCTCATCGGGAAGATTGAGGCCGGTCGCTATCCTTGCCGGGTGAGGATCTATACGAAGACCGGCGACGACGGCACTACCGGGCTCCTGTACGGGGGAAGGATCTCCAAGGCCGATCACGCCGCCGAGGCCTATGGCAGCGTCGACGAGGCCGTGGCGGCCCTGGGCCTCGCCCGGGGCCTGGCCGGTTCGTACTCGGAGATCTCCTCGGTCATCCTCGGCCTGCAACGGGAGCTCTTCGTGGTGGGCGCGGATCTGGCAACGAATCCCGACGAGCGCCACAAGCTCAAGGCTGGAACGTCGCTCGTCACCAGCGAGATGGTCGAGGCGCTGGAGCGCCGCATCGACGAGGCGGTCGAGGAGCACCCCCTCCCGGGTGAATTCATCGTGCCGGGGGCCAACCCGGTATCGGCGGCCCTGGACATCGCTCGAACGGCAGTCAGGCGAGCGGAACGACGGGCGGTGGAGATGAAGGAGGCAGGGAAGACGGTGAGCCCGGACGCCCTCAAATACCTGAACCGGCTCTCCGATCTGCTGTTCGTCCTGGCCAGAGCGGAGGCCGGCGGCCCCGAGGAGCCAAGCCGCATCCGTTAGAGATCCTCGGCGAGCGTCTCCTCACTCGACGAAGACCGCCCGCACGGTCATCGCGTCATCGCTACGATCGACCCACACACGTCAGGGGGTGGCATGGTGCGCGTTCACATCTGGGTGCGCAAGAAGGACGGGATGTCTCCGGAGGACTTCCGAGACCATTGGCTGACGAAGCACGCTCCGATCGCTCGAGAGGGTTACGAGCATCTCCAGGGCTACACGGTCGACCTCGTGACCAGGGTCCCAGAGGGTCAGGACGCGCCGTACGACGGAGTGGCGGTCCTGACCTGGGAGGACCGCGATGGATTCAAGGCCGACATGGCAAGCGAGGCGGCCAAGCAGGGCACGGACGATTTCGGTAACTTCGCCGACGGCTTCGGCCTGCTCTTCGTGGAGGAACATGTCGTCAAGTAGCCTTACCAAGTGCTCTGAGAGAAGGAGCGACCCATGCCGATGACCCGTGAAGAGATCGACGAGTTCCTGGGCGCGCCACGCCTGTGCCACTTCGTCACCGTCGACGATCAGGGCCAGCCTCGAGTCCGGCCCCTCTGGTACCTGTGGCGGAACGGAGAGTTCCTCTTCACCACCCGCATGGAGGCTCGCCACACGGGCCGGGACCTGATGGCCAACCCTCGGGTCGCGGTGTCGGTCGCCTCTGAGGATCGCCCCTACCGTGCCGTGATCGCGCACGGCCGACCCGATCTGCTGGACAAGGACGAGGAGCTGCTACTGGCCATCTCGACACGTTACGGCGACCAGGAAGGCCGAAGGTGGACGGCCAGGGCCATGAACGAGCCGGATCGAGTCCTGCTCAGGATCATCCCCGAGGCCCTCCTGACCTGGGACTATCGCAGGGAGAGCACGGACTCGCCGAAGCGCACCCAGCTGTAGCTCCCTAAAGCCCCTCCCTTGATTCCGGGGGATGGCAGACTGGATGGCCGCATGTCCCACCGTGTTCTGTCACTGTTCGCCGCCTCGCTGCTCGTCACGATCGCCTGCGAATCGTCCCCCTCGGCGTTACGGACCACTCCCTCCGTTGCTGCGTCGGCGAAAACAGGATCTGAACCTGCAACGCCGGGGCGCGCCGAGCCCTTCTTCCAGGAGTTCGCCGTTCCCGCCGGCACCCATCCACACGATGTTGCTCCCGCGTCGGACGGCCGCGTCTGGTACACGGCACAGCGCTCGGGCGAGCTTGGCGTGCTCGACCCGGCGACGGGTCGGCGCCGACACGTGCCTCTCGGACGCGGATCCGCACCACATGGAGTGGTCGTCGGGCCCGACGGGGCTCCCTGGATAACCGACGGCGGCCTCAATGCGATCGTGCGCGTCGATCCGGAGACCTTCGAGGTCTCTCGCTTCCCTCTGCCAAGACCGGAGAACGCGAATCTCAACACGCCCACCTTCGACGGACGGGGCGTCCTGTGGTTTACCGGGCAGAGCGGCGTCTACGGCCGGCTGGATCCGAAGGCCGGACGAGTCGAGGTCTTCGACGCTCCTCGGGGCGTCGGCCCGTACGGGATCGCTGCCACGCCTGAGGGGACCGTGTGGCTCGCTTCGCTCGCGGGCAGCTACATCGCCCGCGTCGACTCCTCGGATGGCCGGCTCACCGTCGTGGACGCTCCGACCTCGGGGGGTGGCGCGCGCCGCATCTGGAGTGATTCGCGGGGCCGGTTGTGGGTCACCGAGTGGTTCGCGGGGGCGCTTGCGCGGTATGACCCCGAAGCGCAGTCCTGGCGAGAGTGGCGCCTCCCCGGCAGCGACCCACAGCCATACGCGGTCTACGTCGACCAGGACGACGTCGTGTGGGTCACGGACTTTGGGGCCAACGCGTTGGTCCGCTTCGACCCGCAGACCGAGCTGTTCCGGGTCTTCCCCTTCCCCACCTCCGGAGCCGACGTGCGACAGCTCCTCGGCCGGTCCGGAGAGGTGTGGGGTGCGGAATCCGGCACCGACAAGCTGGTCGTGTTGCTCACTCGATGACCCGAGAGCCGAGAGCTTCCAGAGGGTGAGCCTCAGTCGCTCAGGCCCTCGAAGACACTGCCGGCGAGGCGCTCTGTAGGCTCGGTGACCGGCGGGAACGCCTGGACGAACCACTCGTACCCCAGCACCGTCTCCTGGAGATCCTCCGGAATCTGGTCGACCTCCTCCCGCTGGGTACGGTGGGCATGGAGGGCGTCGATCTTGGCCTTCATCACGCCCGTGCAGTCGACCCGATGGGTGATGGTCCGATCGGGGACCCCTCGAGGCATGAAGGGGCCTTCGGGATCGCCGACGTCTTCCCCCCTCGCTCGGAGGTTCTCCCAGAACCGATCGATCTCCGAGCTCGGGATGGCCACGTAGAGCAGGCGCTGGAACGCATCACCAGGAGGGCTCTGCCCAGCCTCCGGTTCCGCCCGAGCTTTGTGGAAGGCCTCGGTCGCGGCCGCTCCGATCGTGATGTGGTCATCGTGCTTGGTAATGCCCTCGGGCCCGAAGGTCACCACCACCTGAGGGTGTGCCTCCTCGATGAGAGTGGCCACCTTGTCGACCAGCTCCTCTCGGGGAACGTCCTTGAGTCCGCCGTCCGGGTAGCGAAGGAAATGCACCACGGCGTTCTCCGCCCCAGCCGCGCGGAGCGCCTCCCTCTCTTCGTTCTCGCGGACCTCGGCCAGGTTCTCCCGGGTGGCGAGCGAGGGGTCGCCGATGGCTCCCGCCTCACCGCTGGTGGCCACGATCACGGTGTACTCGACGTCGCCCTTGCCCATAGCGAGGGTGCCGGCGAGGCCGTAGGTGTCGTCGTCGGGATGGGCGAAGACGGCGGCCAGGCGGTAGGTCACCTGTACGTGACTTCGGGAAGCTCGAGCAGGGGCTCGAGTCCCAAGGTGAGCCCCGGGCGGTCGACCACCTTCTTGATCGCCAGGAGCACGCCCGGCATGAACGAAACCCGCTGGGACGAATCGTGCCGGAGCGTCAGGGTCTGGCCGAGCCCACCGAAGATGACTTCTTGATGGGCAACCAGACCCGGGAGGCGGACCGAGTGGATCCGGATGCCTTCCACGTCGCCACCCCGCACTCCCTTGACGTTCTCCTCGCCGGGGCCTTCCCAGGACTCCTGTCGCGCCTTGGCCATCATCTCTGCCGTGGCCAGCGCCGTCCCCGAGGGTGCGTCTGCCTTGCCCTCGTGGTGCAGCTCGATGATCTCTGCTGCGGGGAAGAACCGCGCAGCCTGCTGGGCGAACCGCTGGAGCAGGACGGCCCCGATGGCGAAGTTCGGCGCCACGATCACGTTCGACTCGTTGCCCTCGTCCTCGAGCAGCCTGCGGATCTCGTCGAGCTCCTTCTCCCCGATCCCGGTGGTTCCGACGACGATGTGCATGGCGTGCTCGATGGCCCACCGGATGTTTTCCATCACCACGTCCGGCCGGGTGAAGTCCACGGCCACCTCGGTCTCGGCCTGGAGCAGGGTGTCGAGCTCGTTGGAGATCCGGACGTCGACCTCCGGGTGCCCGATCATCCGCCCGAGATGCTCGCCTCCGAAGGACGGATTGATGCCGGCGACCAGGGCCAGATCCGGGTCTTCGGCCACGGCCTGGCAGACCAGCCGGCCCATGCGGCCGGCACAGCCGAGGACCCCGACCCGGATCAAGAGCGGCCTTCCGTGTGCGCCGCCAGGGCGACCGGCGCCTCCGTCACCGCCTCGCCCATCGCATCGTCGAAGGCATTCGCCTCGAACGGCCCGACCACGGCCAGAGCCATCGGCCTGGAGAGGACCTCGCGAGAGACCGCGACGGCGTCCTCCTTGGTCACCGCGTCCGTGCGCTCCAGGACCTCGTCGACCGAGAGGATCTCTCCGTGGCTGATCTCCGAGCGCCCGATCCGGGACATTCGGCCGCTGGTGTCCTCCAACGACAGGACCAGCGAACCCTTGAGGTGACCCTTGGCTCGCTCCAGCTCGGGGTCGGTCAGTCCTCCTTCGGCGATGTTCCGGAGCTCCCGATTGACGATCGAGAGCACCTCGTGGGCCTTCGAGGGTGTGGTCCCCGCATACACGGAGAACAGCCCGGTCTCGGCGAACATCGAGTGATAGCTATACACCGAGTACGCCAGACCGCGCTTCTCCCGGATCTCCTGGAACAACCGGGAGGACATCCCGCCCCCCAGCACGGAGTTCACCACGCCGAACGGGAACCGGCGAGGATCCTTCCTGGAGTAGCCGCTGGTTCCGATGGCGATGTGAGCCTGCTCGGTCGGGCGGTTCCGCACCACCGTTGCCGCCGTCACCGGGGGCACGTCGCCTCCGGCCCGAACCCGCGGTGAGATGTCCGTGGAGACCATCGGACCGGTGTCCATCTGCTCCTCCACCAGCCGACACACGTCCTCGTGGCGAAGGTTGCCGGCCGCCGCGATGACGAAGTGGCGCGGCTCGTAGAGGCGGTTGTAGAAGCGCTTGATCTGGTCTCGAGACACGCCTGCCACCGTCTCCCTGGTGCCGAGGACCGGCCGCCCCAGCGGGTGGCCCTGCCACAGGGTCTCGGCGAACAGATCGTGGATCAGATCGCCGGGATCGTCGTCTCGCATGTTGATCTCTTCCAGGATCACCATGCGCTCTGCCTCGAAGTCCTTCCGCGCGAGTACCGAGTTCTGGAGCATGTCGCTCATGTACTCGACGGCCATCGGGAGGTCCTGGTCCCGGACACGGCAGTAGTAGCACGTGTACTCCTTGGCGGTGAAGGCGTTGAGGTCCCCGCCGACGGCGTCGAACGCCTCGGCGATGTCGGTGGCCGTCCTCCTCTTCGTCCCCTTGAACAGAAGGTGCTCGAGGAAGTGCGAAGCCCCAGCGATGGACGGCCGCTCGTCGCGGGATCCGACGTCCACCCACACGCCCAGGGCAACCGAGCGCATGCCAGGCATGTCCTCGGTGACCACCCGGAGGCCCGAGGCGTACTCACTCCGGGATAGCTCGATGGCGCGAGGGCGCGTCCGGGGACTCAACTGTCGCGCCGGTCCCCGCGCCGCTCTCCCCGATCGCCGCGGTCTCGATCCCGCCGGGGCCTGAAGCCGCGGCCGCGATCGCGTGCCTCGCCCTCAGGGCGGGGCCTCCGCTCGCCCCGGGGCGCGCCGTCGCTCTCCTCCCGCGGCCATCCTCCCTCCGGGGGATCCCAACCCTCGCCCACCGGCTTCAGGCTCACCTTCGTCCTGCCCATGTTGTCCGTCTCGACGGAGTCGATCTCCACGAGCAGGTGATCGCCCACGTTGACGGCCTCTTCCACACTCGACAAGCGTTTTCCTCGACCGAGCTTCGAGATGTGAACCATTCCGTCCCGGCCGGGAAGGATGTTCACGAAGGCGCCGAACGTGGTGGTCTTGACCACCGTGCCCTCGTACCGCTCGCCGACCTGCGGCATCCGCGGATTCACGATCGCCTCGATCATCTCGACCGCCTTCTCCGCACCCTCGCCTTCCCGGGAGCCGATGAACACGCGGCCGTCGTCCTCGATGTCGATGTCGGCGCCCGTGACGGCGATGATCTCGTTGATCCGCTTGCCCTTCGGCCCGATGACCTCGCCGATCTTGTCCACCGGGATCTGCTTCATGATCACCCGGGGAGCTTTCAGCGAGAGCTCATGTCGCGGCTCGGAGAGGGTCCGGAGCATCGTGTCCAGGATGAACAGCCGGGCTTCCCTGGCCTGCTTGAGGGCCCCGCTGAGGACTTCAGCCGGCAGGCCCGTCACCTTCGTGTCGAGCTGCAGGGCAGTGACGAAGTCCCTGGTACCGGCGACTTTGAAGTCCATGTCGCCCAGGGCATCTTCCGCTCCGAGAATGTCGGTCAGCGTGACGAAATCGCCGTCCTCGGCGATCAGGCCCATGGCGATCCCGGCCACCGGCGCCTTGATAGGAACGCCGGCGTCCATCAGGGAAAGTGTGGAAGCGCACACGCTGGCCATGGATGTCGACCCGTTGGACTCGAGCACGTCCGAGACCAGCCGCAGCGTGTACGGGAACTCGTCCTCGTCCGGAACGACCGGGACGAGGGCCCGCTCCGCCAGCGCCCCGTGGCCGATCTCCCTGCGCCTGGGGCTACCGATCCGGCCCACCTCCCCCGTGGAGAACGGAGGGAAGTTGTAGTGGTGGATGTAGCGCTTGGTGTCCTCGGGATCCAGGGTGTCGATCATCTGGGTCATCCGCAGCATCCCGAGCGTCGCCACGTTGAGGACCTGCGTCTCCCCTCGCTGGAACAGCCCCGAGCCATGCGCCCGAGGGATCAGTCCGACCTCACAGGAGAGCCGCCGGATTTCGTCGGTCTTGCGCCCGTCCAGGCGGATACCTTCGGAGACGATCCGCCTGCGCATGCTCTTCTTCTGGAGATCCTTGTAGGCCGGCGAGATTTGTGAGGCGCGTGCAGCGAACTCCTCCTCGCCCCACCGGTCCAAGAGGTGGGCCTTGAGCTCCTCCTTGAGCGCGTCCAGCCTGGCCTCCCGCTCCTGCTTCGCCGTGACCAGCGCTTCGGGCAGGCGTGGTTCGGCGAACTCCTCGATGGCCCGGAACACCTCGTCGGAGTACACGGGGGTGGGGACGAACTCGGCAGGCTTGGTCCCCGCCTCCTCGATGATCTGTCGCTGGAAGTCGATCAGTTCGGCAATGTGGCGCTTGGCGACTTCCAGTCCCTCTGCCACGACGTCCTCCGTGGGGCTGGTCTCGCCGTCCTGGATGCGGCTCCAGGCGCCCTCGGGCGCCTCGCCCTCGACCATCAGGATGTCGATCGAACCCTGGTCGTTCTGGCGTCCGGCGACCACGACGTCGAAGGTGGCCAGGTCGAGCTCCTGATAGGTGGGATTGACCTTCCACTGGCTCCCGATGAGCCCGAGTCGAACGGCCGCTACCGGGCCGTCGAAGGGCAGGCCGGCCAGGCACACGGCCAGGCTCGCCGCGTTGATGCCCGGGATGTCGTAGGCGTTGGCCAGGTCGGCCGACAGAACGGTGATGACCACCTGCACCTCGTCCCGGTACCCCTCCTTGAACGTGGGCCGGAGGGGGCGGTCGGTGAGGCGGGCGGTGAGGATGGCCGTCTCGGACGGGCGGCCCTCCCTGCGGAAGAATCCGCCGGGAATCTTCCCGGCCGCGTACATGCGCTCCTCCACGTCGACCGTGAGGGGGAAGAAGTCGATCCCCTCCCGAGGAGCGGCTGTCGTGCACGTGGCCAGCACCTGGGTCTCCCCCAGGGTCACCACGCACGAGCCATGGGCTTGCTTGGCGAGCTTGCCGGTTTCGATGGCGAAATCGGACCCGCCGATGGTCCTGCTTCTCTTGATCACTGGCGTTCCTCCTTGAACGCCGGCGCGAGGTGCGCCGGATAGTCTCAAGGAGCCTTCGTGCGGGGGCCCGCGGCCAGTTGTCAGTGGTGGGCCTCGGTCCATCTTCCTCGATGACCCTCGCCTTCGGCGAGTCTCATCGACCAGGGCGCCTGAAGCAGCTCATCCGCTCCGCTTCGCTCCGCGGGCTGCTTCCCCCCTGGACCCCCGATGGTTCCGGGGTCCGCGACTGATAACTGACCACCCTTGACGATCGGCTCCTGCGGTGGTCCTACGAAGTTCCTGTCCTGTTCCTTCCTCCCCTCTCTGCGAGAGAGGGCGGCTCTCGCCGCCCCCCTTGTGTCTCTAGCGCCTCAGCCCCAGGCGCGCGATCAGCGCCCGGTACCTCTCGACATCCTCTCGCCTGAGGTAATCGAGCAACCGGCGCCGTTTCCCCACCATCTGAAGGAGCCCACGCCTGGAGTGATGGTCCGATCGGTGGGTCTTCAGGTGCTCGGTGAGGTCTTCGATGCGCCTGCTCAACAGCGCGATCTGGACTTCGGGCGAGCCGGTATCGGTCTGGCCCCGCCTGTAGTCGCTGATCAGCGTGGATTTCTGCTCTTTGAGGAGTGCCATTGAACGAAAGCAAGGTTACCACACGGTCCCACCCGGACTTCAGGTAGTTCCCCTGAGCACGGGGTGGCCGGAGACCTCGATGAACGCGGGGATCAGACGGCCCTTGAACGTGGCCTTGGGCGACACGGTGACCTCGGCCACGGCCGTCGTCGCCCCTGCGGTCGAGTGCCGCGGCCACACGAAGTTGCCCAGGCTGTAGAAGATCGGGCGGCCCTTGTACACGCCCATCGGCTGGAGGCGGTGGGAATGGCCTCCGAAGATGGCGTCGGCTCCGGCGTCGATCAGGCGATGGGCCAGTTGGACATCGCCCGCGCGAGGCCGCGTATCCAGCTCCACTCCCCAGTGGATGGCGACGACGACGATGTCGGCTTTCTTGCTCGCGGCTCGCACCGCCGCGACCATGGCGTCCTCGTCGTGCCCAGCAGCGGTCCCCGGCTTGTCCGGCCCCGCCACCGCGGTCGGCCAGGGATCAACGACCTTGTCGAACCCGACCACCGCGATCTTCCAGCCCTCCACGTCGAACAGAGCGGGCGACAGGGCCTCCTTATCGTCTCTGCCCGCCCCCACGGGTGCGATGCGATTCTTGAGCAGGTTCTTCCGGCCGTCCACGACCGCCGCAGGCCCGTAGTCGTACCCGTGGTTGTTGCCGAGGTTGGCCACCTCCACCCCGGCCTTGCGCATCGAGGGCAGCGCAGCAGGGTCGCACCTGAAGTTGAACTCCTTCGGAACCGGCCGTCCCAGGTTCGAGATTGCGCACTCCAGGTTGATGACCGTGAGGTCGTCCCGCTTGAACAGCCCGCTCAGCCCCGACCAGGCCCACGCGTAGCCGTGGACCCTGAAGTTCGGGATGTAGCTCGGATCAACGTTGACGTCACCGGTGCCGTGGATGACGAGCTTGCCGCGGGCCGCCGGCGAGCGCTCGGTCATCGGCGGCGAGGTCGATTCCGAAACTGACGGAGAGGTGGAGGCCGGCGCGGAGACCTCAGCCGGAAGAGGAGAGCCGCGCTGGGCAAGCGGGGACGTTCCTCGGTCGGTGAACAAGCGGACCGAGACCCCCGTCGCGATCAGCAGCACCACCCCGAGGGGCAGGAGCAAACGGGCCGAAGAGCGGGACGGCCTGCGATGCATTCCCCGGTGTGGCATTGCCTTCGTCGAACTCCTCAGCTCACGGGGGAGGCCGCTCAGGCCACCAGCGCCCGCGTCCGTTCGACATCGTCCTTGATCTGGCGAGCCAGGTCCTCCGCCGAGTCGAAGCGAGCCTCATCCCGCAGACGCTCCCAGAACTCTAGGGCCATGGGTCGCCCGATCAAGTCACCTTCGAAGTCGAGCAGGAACGCCTCCGCGTGGAGCGGCTCGCCGCCGAATGTGGGATTCGTTCCGACATTGATCGCCGCGAGGAAGGAACCTTCACCCACGTGCGCCTTACCTGCGTACACGCCCTCGCCAGGGAGAAGCATCCGCGGAGACACGCCAAGGTTGGCCGTGGGAAAGCCCAGCCCTCTTCCCCTGCCGGCGCCGGTCGTGACCGTGCCGTCCAGGACGTATCGCCGCCCCAGAGCCTCGGTCGGCCACTCCAGGTCCCCGTTGACGAGGGCTTCGCGGATCGAAGACGAAGAGACCGGCCGGCCATCGATCTTCAGGAGCGAGACAGCTTCGACCGAGAAACCGTTGGCCGCGCCCAGATCCGTCAGCACGGCGAGGTTTCCTCTGGCCTTGTGGCCGAAGGTGAAGTTCGAGCCGACCACGGCGTGCTCGGCGCGAGCACCTTCCACCAGGACCCGCCTGACGAAGTCCTCGGGCGGCCACCGGGAGAACTCCTCGGTGAACTCGAGAACGATCAGCGCACCGATGCCGACCTCCGCGATGAGCGAGGCCTTTCGGTCGAGCGTGGTCAGTAGGCGGGGCTCCGCTCCGGGGGTGAGGATCTCCCTGGGGTGCCGGTCGAACGTGACGGCCACGGGCAAGAGTCCCCGAGCCCTGGCAACCGCGACAGTTCGGCGGAGCACCGTCTGATGGCCTCGATGAACGCCGTCGAAGAAGCCGATCGTGACGGCGGTGGGCCCGACGGCGAGCGGCAGTGAATCGAACCCCTGGACCAGATCCATGTCACCGGGAGGGTACAAGATGGGTCACCCGGCTCCGCTGCGGCAGCTGGAGTCCCCCTGGGACGCCGAGATGATCAGAACGTGAGGATCTTGTCCACTTCCGCCGCGAGCGTGACCGCCTCGGTCGGCGTTGTCCATCGACCGTCCACGACTGCCAGGTTCTCGTCCGTCGCCCCACGGGCGACCGCGCACGCCTTTCACACGTACACCGTGGCTCGATCCTTGAGCCCGGCCAGCAGCTCCTTCATGGGAGGAACGCCGATCCCCTGGATCGTCTCGGCATTGTCCTCGAGCAGGATCTCAGCGCCGTCTCCTGCGAAGAGCACCGTGACGTCCTGTCCCACTTCGAGCGAGCCGTTCACCGCCATGTGCAGCGGGACCGACGCCGCTGTTGGATCGCCGGTGCCCCGGGTGACGATATACAGGAACCTCACAGCCGACCCCTCCTTCCTATTAACCGATTCCGCCGAAGCCCAACCCGCCCGTGTCGTCCTGGATGACCTTGTGCTGCAGAAGATCGGCCATCGGGTCCACCTCGCTCGGCTCCACGATAGGGCCATCGGCAGCTCCGTGGAAGGGCCGGCGGGTCGCCTTCAGCAGTCGCTCGGACGAGCGTGCTGCAGAGGCCCGAGGTCGATCCCATGGCGACGGGCCAGGGCCACCACTCGCCGTCGGTAGACGTTCATGTCCACTCGGGTCCAGTCCCCGTGGGTCTGACACCTGAGCCTCGGCACCAGCTCGCGATGGAACGGGCTGGTCAGGCTCTCGTTGTGGCCGATCACGTTCTCGAGCTGGATATCGAACCGCTGCATCAGCCAGAGGGTGAGCTCGACCGAGGCCGCGAGCTGCTCGGGGTTGTCCAGGACCTCCTGGTCGCTGAGCCCGACGTGCTCGATCCCGGTGGCCGTGTAGTTCAGCCCCACGGTGTGTCGGCACATGAGACCGAGGGGCACGAGCTGATAGATGGTCCCGTCGGTGTCGATCACGAAATGGGTACACAACCCGGGCAGCTCGTGGAGCTCCCGGTCCGGGACGTCCCGGGAGAACTCCGAGAACACCGGGGCGAAGGTCCTGGAGACGGTGACATGCTGCACGATGACCTGGGGGTGCCGCAGTCGGTAGGTCCCGATTCCGTAGTGGCGCTCGGCGTACGCCTCCATCTCCTCCTTGCGCCGGGACGGAAAGGGAATGGGGTTCCAGACGATCGGAGGGCGCACAACGGCGCTGGGAGACGGGACCGAGGGGGAGGATACCGAGCTGAGACTCGACGGTTCCGTCGATGACGCGCCGGACGGCGCCTCGGGCTGGCTGGCCGACGTGGAGCAAGCAGCGAGTACAAGGGAAGTGGCCACCACGGTCTTCAGAAGCGTTTCGCGACTCATGAGGGAGTGAGGATGACCTCTGGGACGGCCTTGGAGCCGCGATCCGAGTAGATCCCGATCAGACGGCCCTCGGGCCCGACGACGCGGTAGGGTCCGTCGATCCCGGCGGGACCCAGGATGCTCCCGTGTGTTGCGGCCCTGGCTTCGTCCTCGGTGAGACCGACCGCCTCGAGGTGCTCGATGGCTCGCTCCAGGGGAAGCGGCCGGCCTGGTGTCTCGGGCGGTGCGGCGTCGTCGACGCTGTACGGCCCGATGGCCGTGCGACGCAGGGCGATCAGGTGCGCCCCGCAGCCCATCGACCGTCCAACGTCCGCCACGAGCGAGCGGACGTACGTCCCCGCCGAGCATCGCACCCGGAAATCGAACCGTGCCCCTTCAAGGCGTAGGAGATCGAATGCGTCCACGTGCACTCGTCGTGGAGCCGCCTGTACCGCCGTTCCCTTCCGGGCGGCTTCGTAGAGCTTGCGGCCGCTCACCTTCACGGCCGAGTAGGCGGGCGGGATCTGCTCGATGTCGCCCACGAAGCGCCCCATGACAGCGCCCAACCCCTGTTCGGTGAGATCCACGGGCGATCGGCGAAGCACATCGCCTTCGGCGTCGAGCGTTGTGGTCTCCACCCCCAACAGACCGGATCCCTCGTAGACCTTGGGGAGGTCGCCGAGGAACCGCAGGAGCCGGGTGGCCCGGCCCACACCCATCAGCAGCAGCCCTGTGGCCAAGGGATCCAGCGTGCCCGAGTGCCCCACCTTTCGTGTGCCCAAGGCTCGCCGGACCAGGTCGACCGCATCGTGCGAGGTGATCCCGGCGGGCTTGTCGATCAGGAGAAAGCCGCTCGGTCCAGCTTCGTCATCCCGCTGTCCGGCTGCGGCCTCAGCCATCGTCCGCGGCTCGGCCGGGCTCGCTTCGGGCAGCCACAAGCGCCCGCACGAGCGGCCTGACCGTCTCCTCCAGCCCGGCCTGGGATGTGTATCCCGCCGCCAGGCGGTGCCCCCCGCCTCCGAACCCCTGGCAGATCGCGCCGACGTCGGTTCGTCCACGCGAGCGCAGGCTCACCTTGAACCACCCGTCGCGCTGCTGCTTGATCACGCAGGCCACGTCGGCCTCGCGAGCCATGCGGATGACGTCGATGAGGTCGTCTGTGTCCCCCATCGTGATGCCGGCTCGAGCCAGGTCTGCCTGCAGGACGTACGTCCACACCAGATCGGCCTCGGGGACGTAGTCCAGCCGATCCAGAGCCGCACCCGTCACCTTGAGGGTTCCCAGGGATCCATCCTCGAACAGCGCCTGGCCCAGTCGAGCGTGGTCGAACCCATGGCGCCTGAGCTCCGAGGCCACCCGAAGGGTCTCCGGCGTGGTGGCCTCGTACATGAACCTGCCCGTATCGGTGATCACCCCCGCGTAGAGGCACGCGGCCGCGCCGTCGGAGAGACCTCCCCCCATCCGCTCGACCAACCGGAAGACCATCTCGGCAGTGGACGAGGCCGCCGGGTCGAGGACCACGATCGTGCCGAACCCCGGGTTGGTCCGGTGGTGGTCGATCACGATCACCTCGGCCGCCCGCTCGGCGTTGGTGGCCAGGACCCCCAGCCGGTCCGGGGCTGCCGTGTCCAGGGAGACGAGAAGCTCCGGGCTCTCCGGAAAGTCCTTGGGGTCCACCAGGTAGCCCGCACCGTCCAGGGCAGAGAGCCAGCGCGGACGCACCAGAGGTTGATTCCCCCAGGAGCACACCACCTTCTTGCCTCGCTCGGCCAGATAGCCGGCGAGTCCGAGCATCGAGCCGAGGGCATCGGGGTCCGGGTTGACGTGACAGGCCAGGGCCACACCGGAAGCGGCCTCGAGGGCCCGCGCCGCGCGATCGAGCTTCCCGGCGATCGCGTCCCTCTCACTCACCCTCGTCTTCACCTCCACCCGGCTCGCTCGGCCCTTCGACAGCGCGCTGGGCCCCGATCTCTCGGAGCAGCTCGCTCACCCGCTCCACCTGAGCCAGCCCAACGTCCTCCTCGAACTCCAGGTCCGGCGTGAATTTCATCCGCACCTGATGGCCGAGCACGCCCCGCAGATGCGAGCGGGCCGACCGCAGCCCGGCCCGAGTGGCCCTGTGGTCTCGGTCCTGCCCCAGGACGGTGTAGAAGACGGTCGCTCGTCGAAGGTCGGGGCTCACCTCCACGCGTGTGACCGTGACGAAACCCACCCGGGGGTCCTTCAGCCTGGGGATCTCCTCGGCCAGGATCTCTCTGAACTCCTCGGCCACCCGCTCCGGGCGAGTCCCTCCGCTCACCGAACTCCCGCCTCTCTCGTCCTCATCAGTCGTCGGGTCCGTGCAGCGACAGATTGACCCCGATGATCTCGACCTCACGCCACCGATCGACGTGCCGCTCGACCTCGTGCATCACCCGCTTGAGGTGGTAAGCCTCTCCCCCGACGGACGAGACGGCGATCGCCGTCCGTTGCCACAGGTCCTGGTGATCCACCTCGGCCACGGCGACGTTGAACTTCTGCCGCAGGGAGGCCGTGAGCGTCTTGACCACGTGCCGCTTCTCCTTGAGCGACCCCACGCCGGGGATGCGGAGGTCGAACCGGCACAAAGCCACGAGCACCGCAGCCACTCCCCCTTGTAACGTCAGACGAGCGTGCGGGCGACCTCGCGCACTTCGTACGCCTCGATGACGTCGCCCTCGTGGATGTCCTGGAAGTTCTCCAGGCCGATCCCACACTCGAAACCCTCGGCCACCTCACGCACGTCGTCCTTGAACCGCCGGAGAGACCCCACGCGCCCGGTGTAGATGATGACGCCGTCGCGGACCAGCCGGGCCAGCGACCCGCGAGTGATCGTGCCGTGCGTCACCATGCACCCCGCGATCACGCCCATCCTCGGCACCCGGAACAGGGCCCTGACCTCCGCCCGCCCCAGCTCGATCTCCTGCTCCTCCGGAGCGAGGAGACCGGAAAGAGCCTTGCGGATGTCGTCCAGCGCGTCGTAGATCACCCGGTACAACCGCATGTCGACGCCCTCGGCCTCGGCAAGGTCTCGGGCCCCCACGTCGGGTCGAACGTTGAAGCCCACCACGACCGCGCCCGAGGCTGCGGCCAGCGAGACGTCGTTCTCGGTGATCCCTCCCACTCCCTTGTGGATGACGTCGATCCGAACCTCGTCCTGTGGCAATTTGTCCAACGCGTCCAGGATCGCCTCAAGCGAGCCCTGGACATCGGCCTTCACGATCAGGTTCAGCGCGGGCAGCTCACCCCGGCGAGCCTGAACCAGGAGATCGGCCAGAGAGGCCTGCGGCCGCGCCGCCGCGAGCTCGGCCGCCCGGTGGCGGGCTTCCCGTTCCTGCGCGATGTGGCGGGCCTCTCGCTCGTCGGCCACCACTCGTACCTCGTCGCCCGCCTCGGGCACGCGCGGCTTCCATCCCAGGACCTGCACCGGCTTGGCCGGCGGGGCCTCGGACACGGGCTGGCTCCATTCGTCGAACATCGCCCGGACCTTGGCGAAGGCCGCGCCGGAAACCACGGCATCGCCTACGCGGAGCGTTCCCCGCAGGACCAGGTCCGTGGCCACCGGACCCCGCCCCGGGTCCAGGTGGGCCTCCAGCGTGATGCCTCTGGCCGGCGCCTGGGGATCAGCCTTGAGCTCGAGGATGTCGGCCACCAGCAGGATGGTCTCCAGGAGGCGGTCGAGGTTCTCCCGGGTCTTGGCCGACACGTCGACGAACTCGAACTCGCCACCCCATTCGGCCGGAACGATCCCCTGATCGGTGAGCTGCTGGCGGACTCGCTGGGGGTCCGCCTCCGCCTTGTCGATCTTGTTCACGGCCACGATGATCGGGACCTTGGCGGCCCGGGCGTGGTTCAGCGCTTCGACGGTCTGCGGCATCACGCCGTCGTCGGCCGCCACTACCAGAACCACGATGTCGGTGACCTGAGCCCCGCGGGCACGCATGGCGGTGAACGCCTCGTGACCGGGCGTATCGATGAAGGTGATCTCCCTGCCGTCGTGGTGGACCTGGTATGCCCCGATGTGCTGGGTGATGCCGCCGAACTCCTGCGCGACGACGTCGGTCCGCCGGATGGCGTCCAGCAGGAGGGTCTTGCCGTGGTCGACGTGGCCCATGACGGTCACGACCGGGGGTCGCGGAACGAGCCGCGACTCGTCGACCGGCTCCTCCTCTTCCTCCTCCAGCTCCTCCTCTGGGCGGACGACTTCCACAGGCTTGCCCAGCTCGGTGGCCACCAGTTCGATCGCCTCGTCGGACAGGGACTGGGTGGCCGAGACCATCTCCCCGGCGGTGAACAGAACCTTCACGATCTCAGCGGCAGTTGAGCCCAGCCTCTCGGCGAGATCCTGTGCCGTGGCCCCTCGGGGAACCCTCAGGGCCGGAACCGGAGGAGCGGGGGCTTCCTCGGGGACCGCCACTTCCTTCGGTGCGGGGGCCGGGGGTTCGGGCGGCGCCTCTACCGCGGTGGCCGCCTTCGAGACCTCGCCGTCGCCCGACTCCCGGCGCACCGTCTCTTTCGCCTTGGCGGGCCGGGTGGCAGGAAGCTGATCGGCCGTGGCCGTGCGAGGCTTGCTGCCCGGCTTCACTTTCCCGCCGGCCGCGCGGATACGGGGAACAGCCTCCTCCGGAACGGTCGAGGACGCGGTGCGGCCCTCGTATCCCATTGCCTGGAGAGACTCCAGGATCTCCTTGCTCGCCACACCGAGCTCTTTCGCCAGTTCGTGGATCCTCAAGCTTCGTCTCCTACTTCTCTTCCTAGTTCCTCTATTAGCCTAGCGGCCTCCGCCTGTCCCAGGGGGGCCTGCAGCGCCCGGGCGATCGCTCCCCTGCGGAGGGCCAGCCTCAGACACTCCCGGGACGGGTGGACGTAGGCGCCGCGCCCGGCGGCTCGACCGGTCGGGTCGAGGGCAACCCTTCTGTCGGGGCTCCTCACCACACGAATGAGCGCGCGCTTCTCCGCCTTCGACCGGCACCCCACACACGTGCGCTCGGGCTGCCGCTTCCCGGCCATACTCTAGAGACCGGCCGACGCCTCCGGCTGGGCGGCCTTTTCCTTTGTCTTCCGTCCAGCCTTCTGAGCGACCGCGGCTTCCTCGGGGACCTCATGCTCCTGGGAAGCCTCTGGCATCTCGGGCTCAGCATCCTCGGGAACGGAGCCGTCTCCGGGAGCAGCTACCTCGACCTCGGGAGCCTCGCCCGCTTGGGCCAACACGCCGACATCGCGTCCGCCGGGTGGTTTCTCTGCATCACCCTTGCGGGATTCGCGGCGCTGGCGGTCCTCGTCGGCCGCCTGCGTCTCGCTCTTGATGTCGATACGGCAGCCGGTCAACTTGGCGGCGAGGCGGGCGTTCTGCCCTTCCTTGCCGATGGCAAGTGAGAGCTGGTAATCGGGAACGATCACCTGGGCGGTCCCGGTGGCCGTATCCACGTGGACCTCCTTCACCTTGGCCGGGGCCAACGCGTTGGCGACGAACCTCTCAAGGTTCGGCTCCCACTGGACCACGTCGATCTTCTCGCCGCGAAGCTCGTTCACTACCAGGCGAACTCTGGATCCTTTCGCCCCGACGCACGCTCCCACGGGATCCACCCCAGGCTCGTGCGAGACCACGGCGATCTTCGATCGGTGCCCCGGCTCCCGGGCGACGGCCTTGATCTCCACGATGCCCTCGGCGATCTCGGGGACTTCCAGCTCGAAGAGCTTACGGAGGAGGCCCGGGTGGGTTCGGGACACCACGATCTGCGGGCCCTTGGTGGTGCGCCGCACCTCGACGATGTAGGCCTTCAGCCGCTCGCCGTGACGATAGGGCTCGGACGGGACCTGCTCAGCCTGTGGGAGCAACGCTTCCACCTTGCCCAGATCCAGCAGCGTGTACCGGTGCGAGTCCTGCTGGATGATCCCGGTCACGATGTCGCCCTCGCGCCCGGAGAACTCCTCATAGGTCATCTCGCGCTCGGCGTCGCGCAGCTTCTGATAGATGACCTGCTTGGCGGTCTGGGCGGCGATCCGGCCCATGAAATCGGGCGAGACCTCCTCTTCCTTCTCGGAGAGAACCTCACCGGTCTCCTCGTCGATGACCTGCATCCACGCGCGCATCTCTCCGGACTCGGGGTCGAGCTGTACGCGAGCGCCCGTGGTGATCTCATCGAGCTCCGGGTCGTGCTGTCGCTTGTACGACTTGTAGGCGCTGGCCAGGGCCTCCTCGAGGCCGGACAGGATCGTCTGGAACGGGATCCCCTTCTCCCGCTCGAGCTCCTTCAGCGCCTGGATCAGTTCCTGGTTCACCGCTTGCTTCCCTCTGCCTTCTTTCTCAATTCAACATTCCAGTCGGCCACGATGCGGGCCGAGAGGATGTCGTCATACAACACCTCGCGCTCGCCGGCGTCGGTGGAGATCCGGACGTCGTCCTGCCCCGCCGCCATCAGCGTCCCCGTCAGGGTCTGCGTCCCATCGGGCCAGGAGGCCTTGACCTTCACCGTCTCACCCACCCGCCGCCAGAAGTCCCTGGGCTCCTTGAGCGGCCGTTCGATGCCGGGCGAGCTCACTTCCAGCGTGTAGGGGCCCGGCTCGAAGCCCTCGAGGTCCAGCCGGCGGCTGATCCGCTCACTGGTCTCGGCGATGGTGTCGAGGTCGACGCCGCCCTCGCGGTCGACGATCACACTCAGCACCTGGCGCCCCCTCCCTCGATGGAGAGCGACCTCCACGAGCTCCAGCCCTGCGGCTTCGACCACGGACCGGACCAGGCTCTCCAGGTCCATCTCGCCTCGCCCCATCGAAAAAGAACGTGGGCGCGTGCCCACGTTCGGTCAGTGCCCCTACGTTTTCCGCAAGGAAGTATAGCACTGCGTGTTTTCACGAAGGAGCAAACGACGGAGCTGTCGTGCGCGCGGGGGGCCTACAGACCGCGCTTTTGCCCGCCAGGCTCGTTCCAGTGGTCCCGCTTGTTCATGCGCCTGGTCATTCGATCGTCCCAGCCGCGATGGAGGGGCACTCCGAGATCGTCCGCTACCGCGAGAGCTTCCTCCTCGGAGGGGAAGACCCACCGCGTCCAGTTCCCTCCGACGTCGATGAGGAGGAGATCGAACGTGTCGAGCCCGCATCGCTGGAGGAGGGCCTCAACGTCCGGCTGGTAGGTGACGAACTTCTGGAGTTCGCCGGGAGTCGTCACTGCCACGCGTGGAGCCTAGGAGCGGGTTTCCTAAACCGCAAGCCAGCGGGAAAAGGCGTGACAATTTGCTCTGTTTGTGACGAAGTTCACTGACAGGATCGAGCATACTTGCCGATCATCGAACACATGTTCGATGCCAAGCGAGTCGGGGAGCGCGTTCGGGCCGCACTCCTGGCCTATCCCGATCCCTCCGGGCTGACGGAGGACCAAGCCGAGGCTGGATTCGCCCAGCTCCAGCGGATCTCCGAGCTGGTGGAGGCCAAGCGGCTGCGGTGGCTGGCCGAGCTGGAACGACGCGCTTCGTACCGCCAGGACGGATACCTATCGGCGGCGGCATGGCTTTCGGACCGGTTCGGACTTGCCGCCGGACAGGCCGGGGAAGGACCAGACCCGAACATCGCCGGTGCGAGTTGGACCACACGGGGGCGGTCCATCCTGCCACGGCCCATCGCCTGGCCTGCGACGCCTCGGTCTTGCCGGTGGTCATGGGCGGCCCATCCGAGCCCCTGGATGTCGGGAGGAGAACCCCGGTGGTGTCGGCAGCCCTGCCCCGGGCGGTCGCCCTCAGAGATCGTCGGTGCCGATTTCCTGGGTGCTACCGGCCTCACGCGTGGTGTGAAGCGCACCACGTCGTCCATTGGGCCGACGGAGGGGTGACCGCGCTTCACAACCTGATTCCGCTGTGCCGGCCCCACCACCGCCTCATGCATGAGGGTGGGTTCGGGGTGAAGATGCTCAAGGGCAGGCCCATGTTCCGACGGCCGGATGGGTCGCTGCTCGATGAGGGAAGGGCCCCTCCGTAGAGGTCGAGAGTCGTCCAGTCGGGTAGGAACACACACTGGCTAGCGTGCTGACGCCAGCAGGTGCTGCGCCGCCGTGACGGCGTCCTTGAGTGGGGCCTTTTCCCGTTGCCCGGCGGCTCGCGCTTTCAAGTCCACGCTCCCCGACTCGATCCCGCGCTTGCCCACGACCACCTGGACCGGGTAGCCGATCAGGTCGGCGTCAGCGAACTTCACCCCCGCTGTGACTACCCGATCGTCGAGGACGACCTCGATCCTGCCCTCCTGGAACGCCGCGTAGAGGCGCTCACCAGCCTCCACGACGGCCGGCTGATCCATGTTGGTCGGGATGACCACGACCTCATATGGGGCCAGTGCTTTCGGCCACGTAAGCCCGGCTTCGTCGTTGAACTGCTCGGCCGCGGCCGCCACGATCCGATCCACCCCGATCCCGTAGCAACCCATCTGGAAGGGCTGCTCGGTGCCGTCCTCGTCCACGAACGTCGCCTTGAGTGGCTTGGAATACCGCGCACCGAGCTGATAGACGTGCCCGAGGACCATCCCGCGCGACAGGATCAGCCTGCCCCCGCACACGGGGCAGGGGTCCCCCTCGCGGACCTGGGACACGTCCTCCCACCGGTCCACGCGGAAATCGCGGCCCTCGTTGGCCCCGGTGACATGAAAGTCGGTCTTGTTGGCCCCGGTCACCCAGTTCTTCCCGGCGCGCACGGAGTGGTCGGCGATGACCGTGACGTCCTCAGGGAGACCTTGGGGTCCCACGAATCCCTTGATCAGGCCACGCTGGGCGAAGTCGTCCTCAGAGAATGGCTTCACGGGGGCGGGCCACATCGCCCGCCGTACCTTCTCCTCGTTGACCTCCCTGTCCCCGGGGATCAACACGGCCACGGTCCCGCCGCCCGCGTCGTACACCATGCACTTGAGCATCTCGGACGGCTTGCGGTCGAGGAGTTGCGAAACGGCATCGATGCTCGAGCGCCCGGGAGTGGGGACTTCCGTCAAGGGCTCGAGGTTCGAGCGGGACACGGGCTCCGGAGCCCGAGCCGTGGCGGCCTCGAGGTCCGCGGCGTAGTTGCACTTGTCGCAGTACACGAACAGGTCCTCCCCGACATCCGTGAGGGCCATGAACTCGTGGTTCACATCGCCGCCGATCTGCCCGGGATCGGCCTCGACGACCCGGTATTGCAGGCCACAGCGATCGCACACTCGCTTGTACGCCTCGAACATCACACCGTAGGAGGCTCGCATCCCCTCCTCGTCACGGTCGAACGAGTACGCATCCTTCATCAGGAACTCCCGTCCCCGGAGCAGCCCGAACCGAGGCCGGAACTCGTCGCGGTACTTCCACTCGATCTGGTACAGGTTCACCGGTAGATCTCTATATGAGGTGAACTCGCCTGCCACGAGCGGCGTGACGACCTCTTCGTGGGTGGGGCCCAGGCCCAGCTCCCGACCATGACGATCCTTGAGCTTGAACATCAGTTCTCCGTACGTTTGCCAGCGCCCGGTGACCTTCCACGGCTCGGCAGGCAGGATGATCGGCATCCGGATCTCTTGGGCGCCCGCTGCGTCCATCTCCTCCCGCACGATCTGCTCGACCTTGCGCAGCGTCCGCCACCCGAGGGGAAGCCATGTGTACGCGCCGGCCATCACCTTGCGGATGTACGCGGCGCGAAGCAGCAACTGATGCGAGGCGATCTCGGCCTCGGCCGGAGCCTCCCGCAGGGTACGTGCGAAGAGGTTGGACATGCGCATGGCAACTCAGGATACGGGATGCGTTTGCGGCCGGACCGGAAGTTGCTCTCGCCCGGAGCCGCAGGGCCATGACCACTCGATCTCTGTCCCGGACGGGACATTCACCACAGCTTCGTCGCGATCGGCTTCCTGCAGGGACCGGCTCGTCTCGTATACGGAGATGAGGGCCTCATCCGAGGGCCGTAACGGTGCGCCCACGCTTGCTCCCGCGAGAGCACGCGAGAAGGGAGGAAGAATGCGGTTACGTTGGCTCATCAGGGCCATGGCCCTGCTCGGGATCCTGGCCGTTGTGGCGACGGCGTGCGGTGGGGGAAAGAAGACGACCTCCGGTCAGACGACCGGCACCCCGAGCGGGCAACCCAGAAAGGGCGGTTCGATCGTGGTCGGCGCCGAGCAGTGGCCGGAGTGCGTGAATCCGATCACCAGCTGCTCCTCCGCGACGTGGTACTGGTACTCGGTCGCCGAGCACGTCATGCCCTATGCCATGGTGCTGAACCTGCAGGGCAACTTCGTGGCGTCTCCCTTGCTGGTGGAGGCCCCCACCCTGGACAACGGCGGGATCACCCAGAATCCCTTCACGGTCACGCTCAAGATCAATCCCAGGGCGACATGGGCGGACGGACAGCCGATCACCTCGGCAGACGTCGACTTCACCTGGCGCGCCATCATGAACACCACCGGCGCGTACACGACGGTCGGCTACGACCAGATCCAGGCCATCGACACCAGCGACCCCAAGACGGCGGTCATCAAGTTCAAGAAGGTCTTCGTGGACTGGCCCGATCTGTTCGGCGGCGTCTACCAGGGGATCCTGGAGAAGGCGGCGTTCCCCAAGTTCGCCAACGACCCCAAGCCGAACCTGAAGAACGAGATGCAGTCCAGCATTCCCTTCTCAGGCGGCCCCTGGGTCCTGAAGAGCTGGAGCAAGGACCAGGCCGTGCTGGTGCGGAACGACAAGTATTACGGCCAGGTGCCTCTGCTCGACCAGGTCACCATCGTTCCGCGGACCGATCAGGCGACTGAGATCCAGTCGCTGATGACAGGGGAGGTCTCGGCGATCTACCCGCAGCCCTCCGACGTCAGCCTGTTGGACCAGGTCTCGTCCAACTCGAACGTCAAGGCGGTCGGATCGGACGGAGCCTACTTCGAGGCTCTGTGGTTCAACCTCGATTCCCCGCCGATGAACGACCCCAAGGTTCGAGAGGCGTTCATGTATGCCGTCGACCGGAAGGCCGTCATCGACGCGATCATCAAGTTGAACAATCCCAACGCGGAGGTGCTGAATTGCGGATTCGTGTCGTTCCCGAACATCGGGCCATGGTGTCAGACCAAGCCGTTCCAGCAGTTCACCTACGATCCGGCCAAGGCCAAACAGATCCTGGGGAGCGATGGGTGGAGCTGCAGCGCAACCCCCTGCACGAAGAACGGGAAGCAGCTGACGGTGGAGTACTCGACGGTAGCCGACAACACCCGGCGCACCACCACCCAGGAGCTCCTCCAGAGCAAGGTCAAGTCGGCCGGGTTCGGCTTCAAGATCAAGAACTACGAAGCCGGCATCCTGTTCGGTGACGTGGGACCCAAGGGAAAGTTCACCATCGCCGACTACGCTACCGGCGGGTCGGTCGACCCCAGCATCACGAGCACGCTGGCCTGCGAGAACATCCCCTCGACGAAGAACCAGTTCGGAGGGGGGAACTGGAACCACTGGTGCGACACGGCAGCCACGAACTTGATGCACCAGAGCGACCGGGAGCTGGACCAGAGCAAGCGGCTCAACCTCTTCAACCAGATTTACGCTGCGGAGGCAAAGGACTTCGTGTCTCTTCCGCTATACGTCCTGCCGAACGTGGGCGCGTGGCGGACGGACAAGATCGCCGGTCCCATCTCCGCGTACATCCCGTCGAATCTCGGGATGTTCTGGAATCTGAATCAGTGGTACCTGGCTTCGTAGGAAGCCGAGAGAAACAGGCCCCGGGAACTCCGGGGCCTGTTTTCTGCCCTCCGTGAGTCCGGCGCAGTTGGAATATATCTATGCAGCGATCCGGTGGAGCCGTTCTCGATCGAGGATCTCCACGCGCCGGTAGGTCAGCCGGACCAGCCCCTCGCGCTCGAACTCTTTGAGGATCCGGTTCACCCGAGGCCTGGAGGCTCCGAGCAGCCCGGCGAGCGTGGACTGAGGCAGGCGGATCAGACCCTCGTCGCCCCCCGCTTCGTCCAGCAGGAGCGCCGCCACCCGCGATTTCAGGGTCCCGCTGATGAGTTCACCAAGGCGGTGCTGCATGCGATCCATCCGACGAGCAAGGGTCCAGATGAACGCACGGGCCAGGCCCGGCCTGGTCGCCAGCAACCCGCTGAGCTCCTCCGCCCCGATGACGAGGAGCGTGGCGGGAGTCACTGTCCGGGCGCTGAACGCGGACGGAGTCCCGGCCACGAAAGGGGCGGCCCCGAGCAGGTCACCCGGCCGCAGGATCTCGAAGACCACCCGGCGGCGTCCTGCCAACCGATACAGCTCGATCTCCCCGGCCTGGACTGACGCGACGAAATCGACCAGCTGGCCTTCGGAGAACAGCCTCGTGCCCGGAGCGGCCTGAACGGCCTCCACCAGGTCCTCGAGCTCGCTCAGCTCGCTCTCCGACGGCTCCATCCACCGTGGCCGACCCAGGGACGACGCCACCCCGGAGGCCCGCCTCAGCAGGTCCCGCACCGATGGATCGGCACGGTGACGCCGATGGCTGGACACCTCGGAGGCTGATTGCGTGGCCGCCATCGCAACAGCCAAACCTAGTACCGATCGATGTGGAGGAATTGTGTAGGCCGTGACGCTACTCAGCAGCCGCGGTGGCCTCGAGCTCCTTCTCCCGAGCCATCTTCCTGGCCTCTTCGATCAGGACTTCGACAATCTTGTCTTCGGGGATGCGATGCTCGCGCACCTCGCCTTTCACGATGAGCTGACCGTACCCCTTCCCGGCGGCGATCCCGAGGTCTGCCTCTCGCGCCTCGCCGGGCCCGTTCACCACGCACCCCATCACGGCCACCCTGATCGGAGCCTTCAGTCCCTCCCGCTCCAGGGCCTCGTTCACCTGCTTGGTCAAGCCGAGCACGTCGACCTCGGCCCGGCCGCACGACGGGCAGGCGACGAGGTCCAGGCCGCGCTTCTTCAAGCCGAGAGACTGCAAGATCCAGTTGCCGACCTTGACCTCCTCGACAGGATCATCCGTCAGCGACACCCGGATGGTGTCCCCGATCCCCTCCGCCAGCAGCGTGCCGATGCCGACGGCCGACTTCACCCCACCCGAGGGCATGGGCCCGGCCTCGGTGACCCCGAGGTGCAGCGGGTAGTCGCATCTCTCCGCGAGCATCCGGTAGGCATCGATCATCACCCGCGGGTTGGAGTGCTTCACCGAGATCTTGATGTCGAAGAAATCCTCGTCCTCGAGGATCCGGGCCTCTCCGAGCGCGCTCTCCACCAGGGCCTCCGCCGTCGGCGCGCCGTGCTTCGCCAGCAGTTCCTTCTCCAGCGATCCGGCGTTGACGCCGATCCGGATGGGGACGCCGCGACCTTTCGCTTCGCGAGCGATCAGCCGGACCTTGTCCTGGTATTTGATGTTGCCGGGGTTGATCCGCAGTCCGTGGATCCCGCCTTCGAGGGCGGCCATGGCGTACTTCCACTGGAAGTGGATATCGGCGATGACGGGGATCGTGGCATGTTCGGCGATCGTCTTGAGGGCTTCGGCGTCCTCCCAGTGGGGAACGGCCACCCGCACGAGCTCGCATCCCGTCGCCACCAGGGCGGCCATCTGCTGAAGGGTGGCGTTCACGTCCGCCGTCTTGGTGGTGGTCATCGACTGGACGCGGATGGGGGCGTCGCCGCCAACCTCGACCCAGCCAACCCGGATTTTCCTCGATTTTCTGCGTTCACCCAGCATTTCAAGTCCAGTATCTCAACTCTGTGGATGGGACTGGTCTGACTCTTCGACGGTCAGTCCCCAAACACATGAAAAACAATCAGACGGTCCTTCGGCTCGTCCAGCTCCAGGAGGAGCAGCCGCTGCCACTGGCCGAACATCGGCTCGCCGGCGGCCACCGGGATGGCATGGGAGGTCGCCCCGAGGACCATCTGGGTCACGTGGGCCTGACCGTTGGCCCGCTCATGCCCTTCCTGAAGATTCTGCGTCCGCCGCTCCAGGTCGTCGTGGGCGTAATAGACGTTGCCCGGCACCAGTTCCTCCATCCTGCGACGGAGGTCGTCCAGCGCCCCATCCTCCCATTCGTTGATGAGCAGGGCGCACGTGGTGTGAGCACAGAAGGCCACCGCGCATCCTTCGGTGACGCCCGAGTCCTTGATCGCCCGGCGCAGATCGTCGGTCACGTCGACGAAGTGATGGCGTCGCTCGGGGCGCACCTGGATGGTCAGTGTCGTCGACTTCACGCGTTCTCCTCCTTCACCCGTTTGCCGCTTCGCTGCTCGAGGCTCTCGGGCCTACCCCTTCCCGCTGGTCGAGGCTCGTTATGCCCTGGCCGGCGACTTCCCGGCCCCGGTCGGCGACGTCTCTTCCCCATTGAGGTCTCTGTGCTCGGTGCCCGATGCCGGCAGGGCGAACGTGAACCGGGCACCTTGCTCTTCGCTCTCGGCCCAGATTCTTCCTCCGTGAGCCTCCACCACCGAGCGGGCGATGGCCAGGCCGAGACCCGTGCCTCCGTCGCCGCGAGACCTGGATGGATCTACCCGGTAGAACCTCTCGAACACCAAGGGGAGGTGCTCCTTCGAGATGCCCGGCCCCGTGTCCTCCACGGAAACTTCACACGACTTGTTCTCCTGCGCTGCTCGCACCGTCACCGCCCCGCCGGGCGGGGTGAAGCGCACGGCGTTGTCGAGGAGGTTGAACAGCACCTGGTGGATTCGTTCGCGGTCGGCCTCCACCGGAGGCAGGTCGGTGGGGACCTCGTTGTGAATCTCCACCGTCCTGGCGCGGTCGGGCCGGGCTACCTCGATCTCCTTGACCACTCGTTCCACCAGCAGACCCAGCGGGACCGGCTCGATCTCCAGAGGCACGTCGCCGGCCTCCAGGCGCGACAGGTCGAGGAGCTGGTCGATCAGCCGGGAGAGGCGTTCGGACTGTTGGAGCATGACCTCGATGAGCGCCGGGTTCGGATCCTCCACGCCATCCAACAGGTTCTCCAGGTGGGCCCGCAGCGCCGAGATCGGCGTCTTGAGCTCGTGGGACACGTTGGCCACCAGATCCCGCCGCAGGCGCTCGAGGCTCTCCATCTCTCCAGCCATCCGGTTGAATGCCACGGCCAACTGGCCGACCTCGTCGCGTGACCGAACGGTCACGCTGGCCCGGTAGTCACCCTTGGACATCCTGCGGGCAGCCTGCGCCATGTCACGGAGCGGCTGGGTCATGCCCCGGGCCAGGATGCGCGCGAGGAACAGCGCGATGAACGCGGCGATGGCCCCCGCCAGGAGGAACTGCCACCAGACGCTTCGAACGAACCGGGCCGTCCCGGCGATGGCCCCGGCCGGGCCGCTTCCCTCGAGCCGGTGGGAGAGGTACACGGCCCCCACCACCGTCCCCTGCCGCAGGACCGGGACGCCCAGGTACTCGACTCGTCCGTGCGTCCCGGTGTCGATGGCGCCGGTCAGGGCACGGTCCGCCGTCGGGGGAACTTCCAGATCGCCGGCCAGGGGCTTGCCCGACGGCCCGATCACCACGACGGGATTGGGGACCTGTCCGATCACCCGGTTGAGGGATTTCGACGGGACGCCGGTCGGGGTGAAGGAAAGCGCCGCCACCCCCTGAGCCTGGCCCAGGAGCTGGCGCAGCTCCCGGTCCCGTTCCGATTGACGAAGGGCGAAGCCGACCGCAATGTACATGATCAGGATGGTCACGGCCACGGCGAACACGATCACCGAACCGAGCTTGGCTCGGATCGTGGGGAGGCGGTCGAGCGGCCGCATGGCCATCAGCCCTGCAGGGCCCCCCGAGCCATCTCGCGCTCCTCTTCCTGAAAGGCGTACCCGACACCGTGGACCGTGCGGATGTACTTCGGCTCGGCCGCCTCGTCCCCGAGCTTGCGACGGACCCGTGCGACATGGGAGTCGACCACTCGGCCCCCCGCGTAGTCGCGGTAGCCCCACACCCGGTCCATGAGCTGATCCCGACTGAACACCACGCCCGGGCTCCTGGCCAGAGTGAGCAGGATCTCGAACTCGAGTGGCGTGAGCGTGATCTCGTGTTCACCTCGGCTGATCCGCCGTCGAGCGGGATCGATGGAAAGGTCGAAGCGGGTCACTGACTCGGTCGGATCCGCCTGGTGGATACGATCCATCCGCCGGAGAATGGCCCGTACTCGAGCCGCCAACTCGCGAAGGCTGAACGGTTTCGTCAAGTAGTCGTCGGCTCCCACGGCGAAACCGGCCACCTTGTCTGCCTCGTCCGTCCGAGCGGTGAGCATGAGAACCGGCACCCAGTCGTTCTTCTGGATCTCGCGGCATACCTCCAGGCCGTCCATGCCGGGCAACATGAGGTCGAGGACGACCAGATCGGGGGGCTCCGCCGAGGCCGAGCGGAGCGCTTCGGGCCCGTCGTAGACGACCCGTACCTGGTACCCCTCGCTGGCGAGGCGGGCCCGGACGGCCTCGGCGATGGCCTCCTCGTCTTCGACGACCAGGATCTTCCTGCCGGTCATGGGCAACGGCGGGCGAGCAGAACGGGTCCGTTCACGGACCAATCCTAGCCCTCCGCTTCTTGCCGTCCCGTCCGACAGGTGTGGAGAACCTGTAACGGGTGCAGGCAGAGCAGCCCGACTCAGCGGAACGGCGTCGGGATCGGGTTGACGATGTCGAGATAGGTGATGGCGAGGGCGAACAGGATGATGAAGCTCGTGACGAGCGCCGTGACCGGAACCAGCTTGCGGATGTCGGGCTTGCGCCGACGCAGCTTCTCGTAGGCAAGGATCGCCAGATGGCCGCCGTCGAGAGGCGGTAGCGGAGCCAGGTTCAGGATCGCAACGAAGATATTGAACCCCACGAGCAGCCCGATGAAGAAGTCCCATGCTCCGGCCCGGACCGCCTGCCCGGCCACTCGGGTGGCCCCGACCACCCCGATCGCGTCGTTCGGTGTGCGCTCGCCCGAACCCACCAGGAGGTGTCCGACGCGCCGGAGCGCCGAGGGGCCGAACACGTCCCCGAGTCTGAGGACGACATCCTTGGTGCTCTGACCGGTGATGATGGCGGACCGTCCGATGGCGGTGAACGGATCGGTCCGCTCGCGGACCGCCCCGAGCGACACCCCCAGGCGCCCCACCGGCTGGCGAACACCGGGCACTCTGGCCAGGACCGGCGTCGCGGTGACGGTGATCGTTCGGCCGCTTCGGCGGATGGTCACCTTGATCGGCCGGCCGACGTGGCTCCGGGTGAATTGGATCAACGCGTCCGCGGAATGGACCGGGATCCCTTCTACAGCCAGGATCTCGTCCCCTTGCCGCAACCCCGCCTGGACCGCCGGTGAGATCTGGCGGTTCAGCGTGGGCACGATCGTCTCGACCATTGGCCGGTGCTCATTGGGAGCACCGATGGCCATGAAGAAGAACATGAGGAACAGGGCGGCCATCACGAAATGGGTCACCGGGCCCGCCACGATGACGATGGCGCGTTGCCACACCGGCTTGGCCCCGAACGTCCGCGGATACTCCTCCGGAGTGGGTTCCTGGAAGGGATTCATCCCGGCGATCCGGACGTACCCTCCCGCAGGGATGGCCTTGAGCCCGTACTCGGTCTCCCCCCGCCGGAAGGACCACAGGCGAGGCCCGAACCCGACGAAAAACTCCTCCACCTTGATCCCGAACAGCTTGGCGGAGAAGAAGTGGCCCGCCTCGTGGACCATCACCACCAGGATGAGCACCACGATGAACAGAAACACTCCAAGGGTTGTGGACACTGGGGATGACCCTTTCTCGGCAGCCTTACAGGGACTCGATGATCTCCGCGGCGCGGGCCCGGGCCCACCGATCCGCCCGGTCCAAGGCGACCTCGGAGACGACAGGAGCTGCGCCGTGCTCGTCGAGTACCGCGCCCACCACTTCGGGGATCTGAACGAGCCGGATCTTCCCTTCCAGGAAAGCCATGACGGCCACCTCGTTCGCCGCATTCAGCGCGGCGGGATAGGTCAGCCCCAAACGGCCGGCCCGATAGGCCAGGTCGACGGCGGGGAACGCTTCCCTGTCGAGCTCTTCGAAGCTCATCCTGCCCAGCGCGGCCAGGTCGAGCCCCTGGATCCCCGTGCCCAAGCGGTCGGGGAAGGCCAGGGCGAGCTGGATGGGCAGGCGCATGTCGGCCGCGGCCATCTGGGCGATCATGCTCCCGTCCGCGAACTCGGCGATGCCGTGGATGATCGACTCGGGGTGCACGACCACGTCGATGTGGTTGTACTCGAGGCGGAACAGGTAGTGAGCCTCGATCACCTCGAGGCCCTTGTTCATGAGGGTGGCCGAGTCGATCGTGATCTTCGGGCCCATCTGCCACGTGGGATGGGCCAGGGCCTCCTTCACCGAAGCCTTGGCCAGCTCGTCACGTGACCAGCCTCGGAACGGGCCACCCGAAGCGGTGATGATGACCCGCTTGAGGTCCTCCCGGCGCTCTCCCCGAAGGCATTGGGCCAGGGCCGAATGCTCGGAGTCCACGGGGACCAGCCGGTCGGGCTCGCCCTTCACCAGGTCCATGATCAGCTCGCCCCCGACCACCAGCGACTCCTTGTTGGCCAGGGCCAGCATTTTCCCCGACTGCAGGGCCGCAAGGGAGGGTGGGAGTCCAACGGCCCCGACCATGGCGTTCAGGACCATGTCGGCGTCCGATTCCCTGGCCAGCGTCTCCATGGCCCCCGGGCCGGAGATGATGTCGATGGCCCGGATCGGCCCGAGGTTTTTCTTGAGCTCGTCGGCGGCCTGCTCGTCTGCGATGGCCACCAGCGGCGGCATGAACTCGCGGATCTGACCGATCAGCAGCTGATGGCTGGTTCCCTTTGCGCCCAGCCCGACCACCCGGAAGCGATCCGGATTCCTCCGGACCACGTCCAGTGCCTGCGCGCCGACCGAGCCGGTCGACCCAAGGATGGCCAGGGAGCGCACGACGTAGAGGTTACCCCCCGATACCGACTTTGTCGGGAACGGCCCCGAATCTGGCCCGGAGTTCAGAAGATCAGCCTGAGGAAGTAGAAAGCGGCCGGGGCGACGAACAGGACGGAGTCGATCCGATCGAGGACCCCTCCGTGCCCCGGAAGGACCGACCCCATGTCCTTCACTCCCAGGTCCCTCTTGATGGCCGACTCGGCAAGGTCGCCAAGCGGTGCGAACACGGCCACGATGATGGCCAGTCCGACAGACTTCACCAGGTTGAGGGGATCGATCGAGGGGAGGATGGCCACGGCCAGGGCGAAGGTGACCACGGTTGCCCCGAACAGGCCTTCCCAGGACTTCTTCGGGCTGATCGTCGGTGCCAGGGGACGGCTACCCCAGAACGAACCGAACAGGAAGGCCGAGATGTCGTAGATGAACGTCAGGCCGAGGACGGCGAGCATCAGGGCGCGGCCAGACTGTGACTGGGCCAGGATGACCAGGATGAACCCCGCCAGGAAGGGGACGTACAACACACCGAGCAGGGTGGAGCCGATATGTGCCAATGCCCCCTCTCGGGCCTTCGGCACCGCAGCCATGTACCAGAGGAACGAGAGCATCAGCCCGAGGACCACGAAGAAGACCATGGCCTGCTCACCCTTGAGATAGGCCCCGGCCAGCGTGAACCCACCGATGACGAGGCCGAGAGCCGTCGCAGGCTGATGGCCCTTGCGCTGCATGGTGGCGTACAGCTCGGCCTGCCCCAGCAGGACGACGCCGCCGGCCACGACGGCGAACGCCGCCTTGGCCACGGCCAGGGAGACCAAGGCGACCCCGGCCAGGATGGCCGCGGTGAGGACAGCCGCAGGCAGGTTCCTCGCGGGCTCCGGAGGCCCGGCCTGCTCCGCCATGATGGGACGAGAGGTCGGCTCTTCCCACGTAGGGCCGGTCAGGGGCTCGGTTCCGCCCACCCTGACGGTTCTGGGCCCGTCCGGCTCCTCGATGTCGGCGAGGAGCTCCTCCTCAACCTGGCCCGGCCCCCGGGCCCCCCCGAAGGACGCCGCAAGGTTGTCGGCCGCAGCCTCAACATCAGCGATGTCCGGCTCGTCCCAGTAGGACTCCTCCTCAGAGGACGTCTCGGGCACCTGCTCCTCATCCGCTTCGGCCCTGGCCCGGGCTCCCTCGTCCTCGCCGAAGGGCCCGCCCAGACCGGCGGCCTCCTCCTCCTCAGCCCGAGGGAGGTCCCGATACTCGGGGGGAGCCTTCTTCAGATCTTCCAGGCTGAGCTCGTGCCCCTCTTCTCGGTTCGCCCCCGCATCCATGGCGACCGCTTCGCCCAGGTCCTCATCCGCGTCGTAGCCGAACAGGTCCTCTTCGGTCTCGGCGGCCGGCCGACCGCCCGGATACTCGATCTCCTCGACCTGCTCTTCGTCCTTGACCTGCTCTTCGTCCTCGACCTGCTCGTCGTCGCCCAGGCTGTCTCGCAGCCTGCTCCATTCCCCGGGAACCTCGTCCTCCGGGGGTTCGGCCGGAGGACTCCGCCCATCAACGGGCTTACGGGCATCGGCGCTCGAGTCCGATCCGAGGTCGAGGCCCTCGATGTCCGGTTCCCAGCCCGGCGGGAGCAGATCTTCAGCGGGCTCGGATGCACCGGGCTCGAGCGGTCCCCCTCGATCCGGCCGCCGGGTTTCCGCCGAACCGGGGTCTTTTTCATCGGCTCCACCGGCCCCGGAGCCGCGACGGCCCGGCCCGGGATTGCCCTGAGCGAAGAACTTGTCCAGGTCCTCGAAGAGGTCTTCGAACTTGCCCGCCCGCTCGTCGCCTTCGGGAACCATTTAGACCTCCCCCAGCTCCTTCTCTTTCTGCTCGAGGATGCGGTCGACCTCGGCCACGTACTGGTCCGTGAGGCGCTGAAGCTCCTTTTCTGCCCTGCGCAGGTCGTCCTCCGAAATGCTGTGGTCTCGCTCCTCCCGTTCCAGGTGCTCCTTCGCGTGGCGACGGACGTTGCGAACGGACACCCGGCCTTCCTCGGCCCGGTCGCGGGCCAGCTTGATCAGGTCCTTCCGGCGCTCCTCCGTGAGCGGGGGGAAGGCCAGCCGGATGACGTTGCCGTCGTTCGACGGTGTGAGTCCGAGGTCGGAGGACATGATGGCCTTCTCCATCGCCGACATCGCATTCCGGTCGAAGGGTTGGATGACCAGGAGGCGAGGCTCGGGCACGGAGAACGAGGCGAGCTGATTCAGTGCCACCTGCGTACCGTAGTAGTCGACCGTCACCCGGTCCAGCAGCTTCGGGTTGGCCCGGCCAGTACGCAGGGAGGAGAGCTCCTCCTGGGTGAACGACACCGCGCCGCGCATCTTCTGCTCGGCGTCGTGAAGGGTTTGCTCAGTGGTCATGTCCCGATCGTCCCCTGCGTCGCGACGACCCCCCCGCTCCCGCGAAGCCTACTCACTCCCCCGGCTTCTGTCCCGGGTGGTTACCCAGCCGCATGCACGAGCGTGCCGATGGGCTCTCCGAGCAGGGCCCGCTTGACGTTGCCTTCCTTTCGGAAGTCGAACACCAGGATCGGGAGGCGGTTCTCCATGCAGAGGGAGATGGCCGTGGCGTCCATCACTGTCAGTCCGAGCTTCAGGACGTCGATGTACTCGAGGCTCTCGAACTTCCGGGCCTCGGGATTCAGGTTGGGATCGGAGTCGTACACGCCGTCCACCTTGGTGCCCTTGAGGATGGCCTCGGCCTTGATCTCCAGCGCTCGTTGGGCCGCGGTGGTGTCGGTGGAGAAGAAGGGGACGCCCATGCCGGCAGCGAAGATCACCACCCGGCCCTTCTCCAGATGCCGGATCGCCCGCAGTGGGATGTACGGCTCGGCGATCTGCGCCATATGGATGGCCGTCTGCACTCGCGTGTGAACTCCCACCTGCTCCAAGCCGTCCTGGAGAGCCAGGGCGTTCATCACCGTGGCCAGCATCCCGATGTAGTCGGCGCGGGCGCGGTCCATCCGGGGGGCCTGTCGCCCCCGCCAGATGTTGCCGCCGCCGACCACCACTGCCACCTGGACGCCGAGCGAGACGATCTCTCGCAGCTGGGTTGCCATGAGGGCGATCGACTCGGCGGAAATGCCCAGCTCGCCGCCCGGCGGGGCGAACGCATCGCCGGAGAGCTTGAGCAGGACCCGGCTGTACAACGGTCCGGGTCGCTCCACCGGGAGGTCAGGCCTCCTCGCCCAGCTTGAACCGGGCGAACCGGCGGACCAGAACGTTCTCGTTCACCTTCGCCGCAACGTCGGCCACCAGGTCGCTCACCTTCTTGGAGTCGTCCCGGATGTACTCCTGGTCCAGCAGGACGGTCTCCTTGTAAAAGGCCTCGAGCTTCCCGTCGACGATCTTCGAGATGATGTGTTCGGGCTTGCCCGAGGTCCGGGCCTGCTCCTCGTAGATCTTCCGCTCGCCGTCGATCACGTCGATCGGGACCTCGTCCCTGGACACCCATCTGGGGTCGCGAGCGGCCACCTGCATGGCGACCTCTCTGACCAGCTCGCGGAATTCGGGCGTCCGGGCCACGAAGTCGGTCTCGCAGTTGACCTCGACCAGGGCCCCGACCGTCCCCTCGCCGTGGATGTACGCGTGGACGAGGCCTTCCCGGGCATGTCTCCCCCGTCGCTTCTCGATGCCGGTCTTGCCCTGTTCCCGGAGGATCTGCCTGGCCCGCTCGAGGTCGCCCCCGGACTCCACGAGCGCTCTCTTGCAATCCATCATGCCCGCGCCGGTCTCGTCGCGAAGCCGCTTGACCACGTCGGCCGGGATCCGCTCGGGCTCGGTCATCCTCGTCTTCCCACGCTTCCTTGTTTCACGAACTGCCTCCGTGGCCGGGAGCTCACGCCCGGCGGCCGGCCCGGTCAGGCTGACCTGAGCCTTCGGCCTCTTCGGGCTCGCTCTCACCGTCTTCGGCCTGCGGGTCGCCCGAGCCCTCGCCTTGGGCGTCGGGCTCCAGCCTTGAGTCCATCTCGGCCTCGAGCACCTCCCCTTCGGCTGCCTCCGTCCCCGCGACATCGGGGTGCGTCTGGGCCTCCATCTCGCCCGGTGCCGCCGGTGCCGCCCAGGTCGCCGAGGTGTCCACGGGCTCTGGTTCCGTCTCTGGCTCGGTGGCTTCCCCGGTCGATTCGGTTTCCAACGCTCCCAGATAGGCCTGCTCTTCCTCAGAGAGTTGTACGGCGCGGCGCTCCTCTAGGGGCGTCGAGGCAGCCACGGCGGGCTCCTTCTCGAACTCGGGTTCGAACGTCCTTCCCGCCATGCCCTGATACGCAAGGTACTGACCCTCTTGGATGGCGTCGGCCGCCACCTTGGTGATCAGCGCGCAGGCCCGGATGGCATCGTCGTTGCCGGGGATCACGTAGTCGACCTCGTCGGGGTCGCAATTCGTGTCGACGATGGCGATCACGGGGATCCCGAGCTTCCGGGCCTCCTTCACCGCGATGTGCTCACGCTTGGTGTCGATGACGAAGATCGTGTCGGGGAGGCGCTCCATGTCCTGCAGGCCGGACAGGTTCCGGTCCAGCTTCTCCTTCTCATGACGGAGCTTGAGGACCTCCTTCTTGGGGAGGAACTCGAAGGCCCCGGAGCGCTCCATCTCCCGAAGCTCCTTGAGCCGCTTCAGGCGCGTGTGCATCGTTTGGAAGTTCGTGAGCATGCCGCCCAGCCAGCGCGTGGTGACGTGAGGCATGTTCACCCGGCCGGCCTGCTCGAGGATGGTCTCCTGAGCCTGCTTCTTCGTCCCCACGAACAGGACCACGCCGCTGCGCCGGCCGATGTCCATCAGGAACTCGTAGGCGCGCTGCAGACCCGAAAGGGTCTTCTCCAGATCGATGATGTAGATGCCGGAGCGTTCCCCGAAGATGTACCGGCGCATCTTCGGATTCCATCGCCTGGTTTGATGGCCGAAGTGCACACCGGCCTCGAGGAGCTCCCGCCGGGTTGCGACGGGCATCGCGAATTCCCTCCTTCCGGTTATGGCCTCCGTCCAGCTCTCTCCCGCCCCGACCCGCGCGCGGGACCTCGGGGCGAGTCCCTGGACGTGTGGATTTGCGGAGCAAAACTCCGCGCCGGTCAGTGTAACAGTTGCAGGGTCAGCGGCGGTTCGATGTCACGCGCAGGCTTCCACCCTCTACTTCCCCCGTGGCTCGGCCGCAGCCGTGAGAGCGTGGTCCCGGATGAGCAGCCACCGATACACGAGGGCACCCAGCACGCCGACGTGGAGAAACCCCACGAAGAGCGCGAAGGCCCACACGGCCACGGACGGTGTAGCGGCGGCGACACGGCTCCCCGGCGTCACCACCGCCACGAACAGGGTCAACGCGAGATAGCTGGTGATCAGCAGCATGTGCTGCGGGCCCGGCACCCGGGCAGCCTTTATCGACAGCTGAGCTGCCCGGACCGTCCCAACCCCTTCGGCCACGGCGATCACTGGGGCATAGGAGAAGAAGTACAGCCCAGCCACCAGCGCGGCGATGACTCCGAGGGTTCCCAGAAAGCCCGTCACGAGGAAGATCGCGACGGTGGCGAGCGTCAGGAACCCCAGCTCGATGCCGGTCATGGGGACGAGGCTGCGGACGGCTCTGCGGAGGGAAGAGCGAGTCTCCACAGGCTCGGCGGGGGGCCGGAACGAGTCCAGGATCAGGCTGGCCCACACGGACATCAGGACGGCTCTGACCAATACCAATCCGACCGAGAAGACCACGACCTGCCCGGCGGCAACGGTCCGTCCTCTGGCCAGGAACTCGATGTCGAGCAGCGTGTGGATCGGGGGAAGCGAGATCAGCAGCACCATGGCCTGCGGGGCGGCGGACGTGACCACGCCGTAGCCCGAGAAACCCAGCCACAGCCCGAGGACGGCGAGAAAGGTGATGACGAGCAGGAGGGGGGATCGCCCGACCGCAGATATCCCACGGGCGAAGGAAACGGCGACCGGCGGCTGGAGCGAGGGCGGTCGTCGTCCCACTGGACCCCGCCTGCCGAGGATCGAGCCCCACACTGAGGACGGCCTGGACGGCTGAGGTGACGCCTTCCGCCTGGGCTCCGCCCCTTCGACTGATGAGGATCGACCGACTGTGGCCGAACGGCCCGTCCCAGCTCGTTCGGGTCTGGAGCCGGGCGAGGCAGTCTCTCCAACCGTGCGATAGCCGGTGGGTCGCCTGCGCTTCTTCTTCTTGGCCATGCCGTTCTGCCTTCAGTCGTCGGTCGGGTAGGCCGTCTCATCGTCTCGGCGCTCGGCATCGTCCGGCAGGTCGTCCTCGGAATCGGGCGCCGCCAAATCTCCCTTCGCCACGACCGACCCTGGCACGTAGGTGACCTCGGTCATGGGACGCGGCCGGATCACCAGCCGGAACAGGAGGACCACCAGCACCGAGACCAGCACGAAGCTCCCGGCGAAGTTGAGGAGGGCGGCGGGCACGTCGAGCTCAGTCGGTGAAGGGACATCCAGGAGCGCGCCAGAAGGATCGTGCCGAAACGCGAGCACCGCTCCACGAGGGGAGTTGCTCGTGGTGAGGAGCAGATGGCCCGCGGGGACGAACGCGCCGATGGGGCCGGTCACCACGCGCGTCTTCCAAACGAGCCGGCCGGAAGAGATATCGATCCCCGCCACGGTCCCGTCGTCCATCCCGACGTAGATGGTCGAGCCCAAGACCAGTGGCGACGACCAGGAGACGTACGACGGGAACTGGAAGTCCCACCGCAGCTCGCCGCTCTTCCCGTCGAGGCGATACACCCCGCCGTTCTCGTCCATCGTGTAGAGATCTCCGGCCGAGAACGCCAGCGAGGAGTGCAAGCTGAAGAAGCCGCGGATCGGCGCCGACCACCTGACGGTCCCTGTCTCCGCGTCGAACGCTCTCACCTGCGCGTCGCCGAAACCGACGAAGACGGTCCCGGCAGCCACGGTTGGCGAGGACACCCCGATAGCCACACCCCTCGGTGAGTAGCTCCAGACGGACCTCCCGGTGGCCGCGTCGAGCGCGTAAAGGCGAGTGTCTCCGTTGGTTCCATTCTCACTCACTGCATAGACCCTTCCACCGGCGACGGCCGGCGCGGCTTCGACGCTGGATTGCAGACGTTTCTTCCAGCGGAGGGTGCCTTGTTTGGCATCGATCGCGTAGACGAACCGGTCACGCGAGCCGACGAAGACTGTTCCGTCGGCGATCGTCGGCCCACCGCGCGAGATGTCTTCGATCGGGAACCGCCACCGCTGCGAACGCGAGGCCAGGTCCGCGGCCACCACTGCGCTCTTCCCGGGGCCGTTCCCTTCCGTGAACACCACCAGTCCTGCGGCCGGATCGATCGCCGGGGGCGCGAGCGGGCCCTCCACGCGCTCGATGTCGCTCCACAAGACCTTTCCGCTCTCGGGATCGATCCCGAACAGTCGCGTGCCACCGGTGGCTACGGCCAGCCCAGGCACCAGAACGGCGCTCGACATCCTCGCGTCACCCTCGGGGCGGCCCCGCCATGCGAGCCTCAGTGGAGGGTGCGGACCATCGCCAGTGGCCGCACCCAAGTGGGCCGGCCCCCCCTGGAGCGCCGGCCACGTTCCCTCCGTCTGCGAGGTCTGAGCCAGGGCGGTCGTCGCCACCCAGCACGAGCTAACCACAATGCAGGCGATGCCGACCCTGCTCACCCACCTCGATGGCGTGGATGAGCCCCAATCGGTGCGGCGTGGGATCGAATCTGCACGATTCAAGACCGCTCATTCTAGGTTGCCCTTGGTTCTCCCCGACCCACCAGAGGGCCCCGAATGTTCCAAAGCTGGGTTGCTCGGACATCGAGACCCTGAACGAGAGGCGCCAGGTGGATCAGATCCGACACGTCGGCTCCTTCCAGGAGCAGCATGGGGTCGATGTAATCGGATCCCACTCTGGCCCCGAAGTGAAGGTGCGGCTCCGGCACGTCGGGGTGCCCGTGATCGCTTCGTCCGATCAGCTCTCCGCGCGCCACCGGCTGCCCCTTGCGCACCAGCACCTCGGAGAGCCATGAGTACGTCGTGCGGACGCCGTCGGGATGATCGATTGAGATGAACAGCGAGCCCCCCACCCATCCGGCGAAGGCGACAATCCCCTCTCGCGAGGCCCTGACCGGGCTTCCGAAAGGCGAGGCGATGTCGATGCCTCGATGTCCGGCCTCGTACTCGCTGGGAGGTGGCTCGAATCCCCGGATGACCCGCCCCCGGAGAGGCCACGAGTACGATCCGTAGTCGGGCACCCGCTCGGGTGGGGCCGAGCCACGGCCGGACGGCGAACCCATCAGCGCTCCGGAGAGCGCCAGCATGGCGGCGATGAACAAGCGGACGGGCGTCATCTTTCACTCTTCTCGACACCCGGAGGTCAGCCGGCCGAGGTTAGGCGATGCGGGCGCCGCCCGCCATGACAAAGCTCACAAAGAGGAGAACTTCTTCGCCAAAATTGCCGAGTGGAGCGGGGCGCTCATCCCTCCGGGGGAGACCCGGCCCCGGCCGGCATGCGGGTCAGATTCCTTCCTGCTCCTTGAGGTTGTTTCGAAGCAAGCCCACAGCCTTGGTGTGGATCTGGCATACGCGAGACTCCGTGACGCCCAGGACCTCCCCGATCTCGGCGAGCGTGAGCCCCTCGAAGTAGTAAAGCGTGATGACGATCTTCTCCCGCTCGGACAGCGAGTTGATGGCCGCCGAAAGCATCGCGCGGGTCTCGTTCCCCTCGATGCCTGAGGACGGATCGATCGCGGCCATGTCGGCCAGGGTGTCCAGCAGCGAGAGCGACTCGCCTCGATCGGCCCCGGTCGAGACCACCTCTTCGAGTGCCGTCACGGTGACGAACGAGATCTGGGTCACGATCTCATGAAGCTCGGGGAGGCTCACCCCGAGATGCTCGGCCACCTCGGCATCGGAGGGAGCGTGCTTCAGCTTGGCCTCCAGCTCCGTGTACGCCTTCTCCACTTCACGGGCCTTGAACCGTACCGAGCGCGGCACCCAGTCGAGCGAGCGGAGCTCGTCGATGATGGCGCCCCGGATCCTGGGGATTGCGTAGGTCTCGAACTTGATCTCGCGGGAGCGATCGAATTTCTCCAGCGCGTCGATGAGGCCGAAGATCCCGTAAGAGACCAGGTCCGCCTGCTCGACGTTGGCGGGCAGTCCGGTTGCCACGCGGCTGGCCACGTACTTCACCAGAGGCGCGTAGTGGACGATGAGCTGCTCTCGAGCCTGCTGCGATCCCGTTTCCTTGAATCGCTCCCAGAGCTCCTCGAGGGAGGTGCCCTGCTTGACCTGCCCCGCGCCGGTGCCCCGGCTGGAAGACGAAGCTCGGGAGGAGGAGCGGCTCGGCATCAGGCCCTCGGGTGACTTTGTCGGTATGCGTCGAACAGCCTACCCCTTGAAACGTGGGTATACCTCTGCGTGGTGGCCAGGCTGGCGTGCCCGAGCAGGTCCTGCACGGTCCGAATATCGGCTCCACCCTCGAGCAGATGCGTGGCGAAGGAGTGGCGAAGGGTGTGCGGACTCACCTTTCGACCCTCCAGGACGGCCCGGACGTACCTGTCGACCAACGCCCGGGCGTCGCGGGGAGCCATGCGCTTCCGGCGGCGGTTGAAGAAGAGCGCGGACCGGTCCGCCTCCGCGTGGGGAGGCGATCCCTTCCGTTCTCCGTCGGGGGAGGGTACGTACGAGGTCCGCCCCGCCCGGAGATAGTCCACGACGGCTGCCGCGGCGAAGTCGCCCAGAGGCACCACGCGTTCCTTCCCGCCCTTGCCCATCACCCGAACCCGCCGTCCGTCCACGTCCACATCTTCCACGTTCAGCCCGCAGAGCTCGGCGACCCGAAGGCCGCACCCGTATAGGAGCTCGAGCACTGCCCGGTCCCGCAGCACCCGCGGCTCGGCTGCACTCTTTGTATCGGCACGGCTCGGGCGGGCCCGTCGAGGATGGGCAGGCTGGGAGGCTCCGCCGGGATGGGGGGCGTGGGCGTTTCCCCCGGCCGGTGCGGCCACCGCGGGGGCAGTGGCCAGGAGCTCGGCCTCGGAGGCCTTGAGCACGGCGGGGAGACGGGAAGCGGGAGAAGGGCCCGACAGCATGGCCGCGGGATTGGTGGCGACCATCCCGCACCTCGTCGCCCAGGCATAGTACGTTCGGACGGCGGCGGCCTTGCGGTGCAGACTGGCTCGGGAATAGCCCCGGGTCCGGAGCTGGGCCAGCCAACGCCGGAGCGCGGCATGATCGGCGTCGGGGAGGCTCCGCCCGCCGCGCGCCAAGAAGGTCGCGAGCGACCTGATGTCGTTGCGGTAGGCCTGGACGGTGTGCGCCGAGAGCCCGCGCTCGAGATGGAGGTGGTCCACGAACGCGTCGATCGCCCCGGCATTCGCGGGCCCGACGACTACCTCGGTTGAGTTCGTATCCGCCCTCCGGTTGGTGGAATCGGCTCCCGACTTGTAGCACAACCGCATGGAGGGTCAAGGGCTTCCCCTCTCATGCGCTCTGCGTTCGTAGCGCCCGCCCAGGTGCCGAACGAGGCTTCGCATCTCCAGCCCCACCAGCGCGGAGACGACCTCGGGCAGCCCGAGGCCTGTGCGGCGCGCCAACGTATCCGGAGGCGAGGCCACCGTGAGGGCGTCCCAGACCTTCCGCTCTGCCCGGCCAAGCCCGGGAGCCGACGAGGCGCCCGCAGCGGGCTCGGCCGTCGCCTCAGCTGCCCCTTCCAGGCCGAGGTCCGCCAGCAAGTCTTCCGGACCTCGGATCAGGGTCGCACCGTCGCGGATGAGGGCGTGCGGCGCCCACGACAGCGGGCTGGTCACGGTGGCGGGAACGGCGAATACATCCCGCCCCACGTCCAGGGCGTGATCGGCCGTGATCATCGACCCGCTGCCCGTCGCTCCCTCCACCACGACCACGGCCTTCGACAGGGCGGCCACGATGCGATTCCGGGCGGGGAACCGGAACGGCTCGGCGCGGACTCCGGGCGGATACTCGCTCACCAGCGCGCCCGAGACGAGAATCCGTTCCAAGAGCCGTCTGTTCGATCGAGGATACGCCACGTCGATCCCGCACCCGAGAACGGCCACGGTGGCTCCACCGGCCTCGAGGGCTCCGCGATGAGCAGCCGCGTCGATGCCTCGGGCACCGCCACTCACCACGCATGCCCCGGTCCGAGCCAACGCGGCCCCGAGCAGTGATGCGATCTCTCCGCCTGCCGGCGAGCAGTTCCGGGCGCCCACGATGGCCACGCGAGGTCCGAACTCCCCAAGCAGATGCCCCCGCACGAACAGCCCAGCGGGCGGATCGAACAGGTCCATGAGCCCGACCGGGTATTCGTCGTCGTACACGGCGATCAGGCGGGTCCCTGCTGCTGGGAGCTTGGACAGGATGGCGGCACCGTCCATGCTTCGCGCATACGCCCGATCCCCTTCGCTGCCGATCCGCCCGGCCCTGACTGCACGCAGACATGAGCTGGCAGAGCCTCGAGCCTGAGCCGCCTCCAGGAGACGACGGGGAGTGAGCGAGGTCAGGCTCAGGAGCACGGCCAGAGCCTCCCGATCCTCGGCTCCCGAGATGAACGACTTCGGCCAGCCCGACGACGCACTGGCGGAGAAGTGCCGATCCTCCCGTTTGGTCCGGTGATCCGCTATCCCACGTGGACCACGTCCCCGGAGGGGGAGGCTGCTCGGTAGCTGAGCGCTTCGGCCATGTGCTCTGCTTCGACTCTGTCGTGCCCGGCAAGATCGGCGATCGTTCGCGCCACTTTCAGGGCCCGGTCGAAGGACCGACCGGACAGCGTCAGTCCTTCCACCGCCGCGGACAGCAGCGCCTCGGCCCGGTCGGTCATGCGGGCCTCGCGGCGAGCCACTCCGCCGGCCATCTGGGCATTGCACCTCCACGGGAAGCGAGCCATCCTCGTTCGCTGTCGTTCCCGTGCTCCCTCCACGCGGGCCCGTATGACCGAGGAGGACTCCCCCGGCTCGGACCCCAGCAGCTCGGTCCGGGTCAACCGCGGAACCGAAAGGTGAATATCGACCCGGTCCAGCATGGGCCCCGACAGCCGCTGCCGGTAGGCGTCGAGACGGTTGGGGAGGCAGCGGCAATGCCGCCGGAGGTCGCCGTCGAACCCGCACGGGCACGGGTTCGACGCTGCGACCAGAGCGAACCGGGCCGGGAACTCGACCGCGCCTGACGCCCGGGCCACCACGATGCGGCCGTCCTCCAGGGGCTGGCGCAGCCCTTCCACCGCGTCGCGGCGAAACTCGGTGAGCTCGTCCAAGAACAACACGCCGTTGTGAGCCAATGACGCCTCACCGGGCCTGAGGAATCCGGATCCGCCCCCGAGAAGGCCGGCGGGGGAGATGGTGTGATGCGGCGCCCGGAAGGGACGTGAGTCGACCAGGCCCCCGCCGGCCAGGATCCCTGCCACGGAGTGAAGCCGGGTCACCTCGATCGCCTCCTGCGGGGTCATCGTGGGCAGGATGGAGGGAAGGCGCCGGGCGAGCATGGTCTTTCCCGCCCCGGGCGGGCCGATCAGCAGTGCGTTGTGTCCTCCGGCCGCGGCGATCTCCAGAGCCCGCCGGGCCACCGCCTGGCCCCGGACCTCCGAGAAGTCCACGCTCGGTCCCCGATCGTCCGACGGGGCGGGGAGAGCCCGGGATGGCTGGGGAACCCACTCCCCTCGGATGAACCCCACCACCGCTGCCAGGGAGGGGGCCGCAACCACCCGGAGTCCTTCCACGAGCTCCGCCTCGGCGAGGTTCGCCTCCGGGACGACCACACCCTCGAGCCCGCCCTTCGCCGCCGCGATGGCCACAGCAAGGATCCCAGCGGTCGCCACGAGCTCACCCTTGAGCGAGAGCTCCCCTGCGAACGCGTAGCGGGAAAGCTGCCGGCCCCGGACCTGGCCGGACGCCGCCACCACCCCGAGGGCGATCGGCAGGTCGAAACCCGGGCCGTCCTTGCGGACGCCGGCCGGGGACAAGTTGACTACCACACGTCGGAGCGGCCACTGCAGCCCGGAGCTCTCCACCGCCGGACGCACCCGCTCCCGAGCGTCCTGCACTCCTGCCCCCGGCAGCCCGGAGAGCGTGAGCGCGGGCAGCCCTCTCCCCACGTGCGCTTCCACGTTGATCAGGTGGCCGTGTACGCCCACGACGGCCACCCCGATAACTCGGCCGTACACCGCTCGCAGGGTATGTGGGACCACCGACACGCCCTGGCGGGATCCCTGCTGACCTGGGCAGGGGTGGAAGCGAAGTGTCTCTGGAGCGGCCGATGGGACAAGCTCAGACCAGAGATCAGAAGGCGCTCTCGAACACGAAGACGGAGGGATTGCCCCGAGCGTCTACAGTCACGCTCGCCACGTCGAACCTGACGGCGCCGGCCGGCTGCCGCCGGCCAGCGAGAAACGCCTCTGCAAGGGACCGCAGCTTCCTCTGTTTCTTCCAGTTCACGGCCTCGTAGGGCCCGCCCAGCCCGAGGCCGCGCCTCGATTTCACCTCGCAGAAGACCAGCGTGGGACCCTTGGCCAGGACCAGGTCGATCTCACCGAGCGGACATCGCCAGTTTCGAGCTACCACGCGATAGCCGGCCCGACGGTAATGGGCCAGGGCCGCCGCTTCTCCCGTTCGGCCGACGTCGAGGCGCGAAGGTGGAACGCTCACTGGCCAGATTGTGAACGCTGGTACCGACAGAGCTGGTCGCCCCTGCCCTCTTACCAAGCGCAGCGCGCTCAGGAGGGCGCAACGAAGAAATGCTACTCGAGAGAATCGCCGCGCTCGCGGGCAACGCGGAGCGCGTCGTCAGGAGCGATCTCCTTGTGGGAAAGCTCTTCGACGTTCACGTCCCGGGTGGTGACCACGTTCACCCGACTCACGAATCGCGCCGGGCGGTACATGTCCCACACCCACGCGTCGGTCAGCTCGACCTCGAACCAGACCCCACCGGGCCCCTGGTGCTTCTGGAGGTCGACGTGGTTGGCCAGGTAGAAGCGCCGCTCGGTCTCCACGACGTAGGAGAACATGGGCACGACGTCGCGATACTCGCGCCACAGGCGGATCTCCAGGTCGTCCTCGAACCGCTCGATGTCCTCTTCGCTCATCTGTCTCCTCCTCGGCACCCCGACTTCGTCGGGTTACCGACGAGCCAAGGGGTCCGCAGCTGCCTCGCTTCGCTCGTTGCTGCTACCCCCCTGGACCCCCCAGTTGCTCCAGGTCGACTACCTCGGGCTGGTCGTCCGGCTCCATGGCTCCGGCCCCCGCGCCGTCGGCTCCCTGGTGCGCATCGAGGGTCGACTCGGGGAGGTCCCTCCCGTAGAGGCGAAGGTAGGTCTCCCGGTCCTCCATGTAGAGGCCCATTCCCTTGAAGGACATCCGATGGATCGGGCACGGCCCGTACCGGGCGATGGCAGCGCGATGAGAAGCCGTCCCGTACCCACGGTGCCGATCGAAACCGTACCGCGGGTATCGGCGGTGGTACCGCTCCATCATGCGATCCCGGGTCACCTTGGCCACCACGGAGGCGGCAGCCACCGACGCCGTGACGGCGTCGCCCTTCTTGATCGACAGGTGCGGCAGTCTGACGCCGGGCAGCGGGAACCCGTCGGTCAGGACGAAATCAGGCCGGATATCCAGGGCCTTGATGGCAAGACGAAGCAACCGCAGATTCGACACGTGCAGCCCCCGGCTGTCGATCCGCCGTGGGAACGACCGGCACACGGCTACCGAGACCGCGCCGTCCCGGATCCGGTCGAACCACATATCGCGCTGTAGCGGCGTGAGGAGCTTGGAATCCGCCAGCCCGTCCACGTCGAAGACGCCCGGCAGGATCACGGCCGCGGCCAGCAGCGGACCGGCCAGGGCCCCCCTCCCCGCCTCGTCCACACCCGCAATGAGGCGGAACCCCTCCGCGTGGAGCTGGCGCTCGTAGTGGTCGATGGGCCTCATGTCGTCCGAGGCCGACTTCGTCAGGTCCCGTGCAGCCACCCGATCCTCGATGGCGGCCAGATGACGACGAAGGCGCGGCCGATCACCTTGTCGTATGGGATGAAGCCTAGCCCGTACCGCGAGTCCTTGGAGTCCGTGCGGTTGTCTCCCATCACGAACAGGCTACCTGCTGGCACTCGAACCGGACCGAACGGGCGGACGTCCTTCACCCTGATGTACGGCTCCTTCAGTGGCTTCCCGTCGATGTAGACGGTCCCGTCCTTGCCCTCGAGCGTCTCACCCGGGAGCCCGATCACCCGCTTGATGAAGTCCTTCTCCGGGCTGGTGGAGACCCCGAGGCCCTCGGTGAGCCAATGCCAGAACGCGGACACCGGATTGCGGCGGCCGTGCGGCGCCGGGTTGGGGTCGGAGAACACGATGATTTCGCCCCGTCGCGGATGGTGAAGGTGGTAGACGACCTTGTTCACCAGAACGCGGTCTCCCGGATTCAGCGTGTTCTCCATCGACTCGGAGGGGATGAAGAAGGCCTGGACCAAGAACGTCTTGATGACCAGGGCGAGTGCGAACGCGACGATCAGCAAGAAGGGAAGCTCCCGGACGAACCCGAACGCGCCGTCCCTGCCCTTTGGCTTCTCCCCGACCTTGGGCTTTCCGGTGGATCCGGCCGCCTCGGCCCTATCGGCTGCCGGGGGCTTTTCGGCTACCTCGGATGTGACCGGCGCGGGATCAGAGGCGGGGTCGGTCCTGACGGGCCTCTCGGTCGTGTCGGATGCCTCCTCCGAACCGGGGCGTGGCGATGGGCCGGAGGGCATGCGGCTATGCCTGCTCCGCCTCGGCTCCCTGCTCGGGCTCCTCTTCGGCGCCTCGAGCCGGGACCGGCTCCCTCCGCTCCCGGATCCGCGCCCGCTTCCCGCGGCGCTCCCTCAGGTAGTACAGCTTGGCGCGGCGGACGCGCCCCCGAGACACCACCTCGATCCTGGCGATCGTGGGGGAATGTACCGGGAACGTCCGTTCCACCCCCACCCCGAAGGAGACCTTGCGAACGGTGAACGTCTCTCGGAGTCCGCCGCCCTGGCGCCGGATGACCACGCCCTGGAACACCTGGATGCGTTCCCTGCCGGCCTCGGCGACCCGGACGTGGACGCGAAGAGTATCGCCCGGCCTGAAGTCGGGCAGGTCTTCGCGTAGACGCGGTTTCTCGACGAGGTCGACCTTGTTCATTGCGTGGCTGTTCCGGGATCCTGTTGGATGCGGTTGGCAATCATAGCATCGGCGGATTGCCTTCCCGGCCTGGTCCCCTGCGGGCCCCTTTCGGCCGGACAGCCCTACGGGCTGCCCTCTTCCCCTGGGACCAGATCCGGCCGGTTCTTCCGGGTCTTCTCGAGGGCTTGCCGGCGCCGCCACTCGTCGATCTTGGCGTGGTCTCCTGATAGGAGGACCTCGGGAACGTCCATGCCCCGAAACGACGCCGGCCGGGTGTAGTGCGGATAGTCCAGAAGGCCTTGCTCGAACGACTCGGCCCCCAGCGACTCCTCGTTTCCGACCACCCCCGGGATCAGGCGGGTGACCGCTTCCACCAGGGCCAGGGCGGCGACCTCGCCCCCCGCCAGGACGAAGTCTCCGATCGAGACCTCCGCCGCCGAGAGGCCCTCGAGCACTCGCTCGTCCACCCCTTCGTACCGGCCGCAGATGAGGACGAGCCAGCGTTCGTTGGCCAGTTCCCTCACCAGGGCTTGATCCAGGCGCCGGCCGGCCGGAGAGAGCAGGATGATCCTCTTATCTTCATCACCGAGGGACTCCACCGCCCCGAAGATCGGCTCGGGTTTCATGACCATCCCGGGACCTCCGCCGAATCCGTAATCGTCGACCTGGCGGTGCGTGTCGTGGGCATGCTCCCGCACGTCGTGCACGCGCACCTCCACCAGGCCCGACTCGATCGCCCGGCCCAGGAGGCTCTCCCGGAGCGGTCCGTCGAAGATGCCAGGAAACAGGGTCAGGATGTCGACGCGGATGGAGGGATCGCTCACGGCGCCGTCAGCCCCGAGACTTCGCGAACCACGATCCTCCTGCCTGGCACGTCCACCTCTTGGACCACTTCCTTGAGCGCGGGGATGAGTACCTCGCCGTCCCGACCGTCCACGGTCCACACGTCGTTGGCCGGCGTGTGCAGGATCTCCCGAATCCGCCCGATCGGGCGCCCGTCCGACACGAACACGTCACATCCGACCACGTCGTGTGCCCAAAACTCCCCCTCGGGAAGCGGGGGAGCCGACGAGGCGGGAACGAACAGGTACTGACCTCGAAGGGCCTCGGCGGAGGTGCGATCCTCGATCCCGCGGAAGGCCACGAGCAGCCGTTGATGGTGAGGACGGGACCCTGCCACCGTGAGCGGCCGGTCCTCGCGTTCGTCGAGGAAGAGCGTGGATCCGGGCTCGAAACGGGACCGGACTTCGGAGAGCGGGAGCACCGCGACCTCGCCCCTTACTCCGTGGGTCCTGGTGATCCGGCCGACGGCGACCCAGCGGGGCCGGTCGTTCACCCCACGATCTCGACCAGCGCGGTCAGGCCGGCCCGGGTCCCCGCCGCCCGGACCACGTCCCGGATGGCGCGAGCGGTTCGACCGCCCCGCCCGATGACCTTGCCGACGTCCTCGGGCGCCACCACGAGCCTGAGGACCACCGTCGCCTCGGTCCGCTCCTCGGTCACCTGAACCGCGTCGGGATCGTCGACCAGGTTCCGCGCGATGTACTCGAGGACGTCTTTCACCGGCGTTCGGAACTTCAGGCCGAGCCGGAGGATCCGGTGGAGCGCTTCGGCTGCTTCTTCGGAGGCTTCTTGGTCTCCTGGAATCGGTCCCACACGCCCTGGATGCGGAGCAGGTGGACGACCTGACCGGTGGGCTGGGCCCCCTGCGAGAGCCAGTACAGGGCTCGGTCCTGGTCGATCTCGATGACCGATGGATCTTCCAGGGGGTGGTACTTGCCGATGTTCTCGATGAACCGGCCGTCCCGCGGGCTGCGAGAATCGGCTACCACGACGCGGTAGAAGGGGCGCTTGGTCGCCCCCATCCGCATCAGCCTGATCTTCACCATGTGCGCTGCTCCTCTCGGCCGTCGGAGGCGGGCCTCCGCTCGAGCATCTTCACCGGCCCGGATCAGATTCCCGGGAGATTCATGCCTGGGGGGAGCTTCGGCAGCCTCAGGCCTTTGGTGCCTTTGCCACCGAACCCGGCCATCCCCATCATCGACTTCATCATCTTCCTGGCCTGGGCGAACTGCTTGAGCAGGGCGTTCACCTCGTGCGTGGTGGTGCCCGAACCCCGGGCGATCCGCAGTCGCCTGCTCCCGCTGATGATAGCGGGGTTGCGCCGCTCCTCCGCGGTCATGGAGCAGATGATCGCCTCCGTCCGGGCGAGCTCTCGTTCGTCCACCTGGAGATCCTTCAGTTGCTCCTTGCCGCCGGGGATGCCGGGCAGCATGGCAAGAAGGTCCTGCAGCGGCCCCAGCTTCCTGACCTGCCGCATCTGCTCCAGGAAGTCCTCCAGTGTGAACTGGGCCCGGGCCATCTTCTCCGCGGCCTCGGCCGCCTTCTCCTGGTCCATCTCCTTCTCGGCCTTCTCGATCAGCGTGAGCACGTCGCCCATACCGAGGATCCGAGAGGCCATCCGGTCCGGATAGAAGGGCTCCAGGTCACCCAGCTTCTCCCCGGTACCGGCGAAGAAGATGGGGCGTCCGGTCACATTGGTGATGGAGAGCGCGGCCCCGCCCCTGGAGTCACCGTCCATCTTGGTCAGGACGAAGCCGGTGACGTCCACCTCGCGCATGAACTCGCGGGCCTGGACCACGGCGTCCTGGCCCGTCATCGAGTCGCAGGCCATGAGCACGTGGTGGGGCCGGATGGCGTCCTTGACCCGCCGGGCTTCCTTCATCATCTCGGGGTCCACGTGCAGACGACCGGCGGTGTCGACGACCACCACGTTGCGTCCCTCCCGGACGGCTTGCTTGAGGGCGCTCCTGGCCACCTTCTCCGGCCGGTTCCCGTCCGACACCACGGGGACATCGATCTCGCCTCCGAGGGTGAACAGCTGCTCGATGGCCGCCGGCCGTTGAAGGTCCGCGGCGACCAACAGCGGCTGGCGGCCCTTCTCCTTCTTGAGCCACAGAGCCAGCTTGGCGCAGGCGGTCGTCTTCCCCGATCCCTGGACGCCCGCCAACATCACCACGACAGGGTTGGCCCCCGGGAGGTTGAAGGAGCGGTGCTCCCCGCCCAGCGTCTGTGTGAGCTCGTCCCGCACCACCTTGATGACCTGCTGGGCGGGGGTGAGGCTTCGCATCACCTCGTCGGAAAGCGCCCGGGCGCGAACCCGGGTGAGGAACTCGTCCACCACCTCGAGCGCGGCGTCGGCCTCGAGGAGGGCCGTGCGGATGTCCGCGAGCGCAGCGTCCACCTGCTTGGGATGGAGCTTGCCTCGCGAGCGAAGCTTGCGGAAGACCGCGTTCAGGCGGTCGTTCAGTGCGTCAAACATCTGATGTGCCGGGATGGGCTACGCGTATGCTAGCCGCGAACAGCCATTGTACGACCGGGGGTCCAGGGGGGTAGCAGCAACGAGCGAAGCGAGGCAGCTGCGGACCCCCTGGCTCGCGAAGCGGTCCGCCGCGAGGCGGGTCGCTTCCGAGGAGACGAACGGCGGCGTAGGCCGGATGGAACCGATGGAAACTGGCGCGAGCAGGGAGCTGGACCGGGCCAGGCGCCTGGAGCGAGGCCTGATCCGGGTGCGATGGTTCGCCGTCGTCCTCGGGTTCTACCTGGTCTACGAGTCGAACTCCGGACCTCCTCCCTACGCTTCCCAGACGGTCTTGCTCCTCGGGTACACCATCATCTCCGGCCTCGCGGTCGGGAACCTCCTGATCTGGATCGGGGTCAACAGGCCCAAGACGCTCCTGTCGCTGCAACGGCTGGGGTGGATGGCCTTCCTCATGGACGCGGTGGCCATCTTCTCCCTCGCGTGGACGTACAGCTACGACCCAAAGGGGTCAGTGTGGGTGGTCATCTACATCCTGCCCCTGGAAGGAGCTCTTCGGTACCAGCTCGAAGGGGCCCTGGTCACCGTGGCCATCACGTTGCTGAACGAAGTCGCACGGGAGGCCTATCTGGCGGTTCGGTTTTCCCAGTACCCCTTCCTCACCGCCAACGTGGCCTTCCGCGTGGGCATCCAGGGCATCATCGCGAGCGTTGCCGGGTTCATGTCGCGCTCCCTGGCCAGGCAGGCGGAGCGGGCCACCCGAGAAGCTCACCAGGCCGAAGAGGCCGCCCGCAGGGAAGCTTCGGCCCGGCGAGAGCTGGCCGCGTTCAACACCGCCATCCTGACCGGGGTGGCCGCCGAGGACCTCGACACCTCGATCCGATTGATGGCGGGGGCCATCGGCCGCGACCTTCAGTACGAGGCGTTCACGATCCTGCTCCGCGACGGCGACCAGCTGGTGGTCAAGGGGATGTACGGCATGCCCTTCTACGAGGAACGCATCCCCTGGGGCAGGGGCGTGACGGGGACCGTGGCCGCCACGGGCCGGCCGCTCATCGTCCCCGACGTGACCGAGCACGACAACTACATCCTTGTCGATGCCGAGATGCGCTCGGAGATGGCCGCCCCCATGCGCATCGGCGAGGAGCTCATCGGGGTTCTCGACGTGGAAAGTCGCACCCCGAGCTCGTTCGACGAGGCCGCGCTGGGCGTGCTGACCCGGCTGGCCGACCAGATCGCGCTCGTGGCCCACAGCAACAGGCTGCTGTCCCAGCAACGGGAAACCATGCGACGGCTCCAGGAGCTGGACCAGATGAAGTCGGACTTCATCGCGATCACCAGCCACGAGCTCCGGACGCCCATCACGGCCATCCGCGGGTTCGTGAACACACTCCAACGCAACCAGGACCGACTCAGC